>DASUCK010000681.1:0-22848 GCA_036276095.1 Nonomuraea sp.
ATGCGGAGGAGTAACCGGGCCGCCCGCTCGTCCGCCGAGTCGTGCGACGCGACCGCGACGGCGCAGGTCAGGAAGTCGACGCGGGGGCTGAGCGGGCCGACCACGCGCCGCTCCAGCGACCAGGTGCTCAGCGTGAGCAGGCCGCGGGCGGGGGAGAGGCGGTCGGTCAGCGCCGCGCACAGGTAGTAAGGCCGCCCGTACGGCGCGGACCGGAACGAGCGCTCCTCGTCCCTGCGCAGGCTGGTGAGCTGGGCGCTGCGGATGGTGCCGCCGAGGAACGCCTCGCTGACGGCCACGATCAGCCGCGGCTGGGCGGTCGCCCCGAGCAGCCGCAGCCCCTGGTGGACCTGCTCGCGCACGGTGACCAGCCGGGGCCCGCGCGAGGCGTCCTTCGGCTGCTCGCCGCTGACCAGGGAGTCCCAGGCGCGCTCGGCGGTGCGGAGCTCGGCGCGCAGAGCGCGGGCCGCGGCGGCGTCTCTGGCCCGCATGGCCCTGCGCACGCCGGCCCGCAGCTCGTCGATCCGGCGTTCCAGATCGTCCAGCCGGTCACTCATGTGGGCGAGCGTACCAACAGTCCCAGCATTTTCCAGTAATTTCGCGACATCGTGGCAAGGCTGTGATCTACGATGTAAAGGCGCCCGCCGGTGTCCGGACGCCTACGCGTGCTCCTCGAGCATCCGCAGCAGGTCCCATTCGTTCTCGCACACGCGCCGCCCGATCGCGGCCAGCTCCACCGAGCGCGCGCCGCCCCGCAGGTGCCGCATGGTCTGCATGACGCAGATGACGCCCCACTTGAGCACGCCGAACGTCTCCCACCAGCGCAGCGCCTCCCGGTCGACGGGATCGCCTCCGGCCCGCTCGTAGGCGTCGACGAGGTCGTCGTACGTGCCGAACCCGCCCACCGGCAGCGGCGACCCGAACCGCCACGCCTTCACGCACAGCCATCCCAGGTCCTCCAGGGGGTCACCGGCGTGGGCCAGCTCCCAGTCCAGCACCGCCCGGACGCCCTCGGGGCCGACGACGAGGTTGCCGTTGCGGAAGTCGCCGTGCACGACCGCCGTCCGTCCGGGCCGCGGCCTGGTCGCCGCCAGCCGGCGCAGCGCCAGCTCGAACACCGGATGCGGCTCGCCGAGCAGGTCGAGGGCGTCCCGCCAGCGCCGCAGCGGGTCGTCCTCGGGCCCGTCGGCCAGGCACGACAGCGGCATGCGGTGGACGGCGGCGAGCGCCTGCCCGCACTGGGCGGCCAGCCGGGGACGGGCCATGGCGTACGCGTCGTCGCGCAGGATCCGGCGCGGGATCGTCTCGCCCGGCACGCGCGTCATGAGGATGAACGACGCGCCGCTCGCCAGCACCCGCGGCACCGGCACCCCGGCCCCGGCCGCGGCGCGCATCAGCACCGCCTCGGCCGCCAGCGTGGCCCCCGCCTCGGCGGCGGCGCCGGGGGAGTCGAGGCGCAGGACGAGCTCGTGCCGGGTGCCGTCGCCGGCGGCGACGTCCAGGGCCCAGGTCTCGCGGGAGGCGCCGCCGGGCAGCCGCGACCGGTACGGGATCGCCGCCCCGGCCCCGAACGCCGCGCCGACGATCTCCTCGACGTCGGGGGCGGTCATCGCAGGCCGAACTCCCAGGTGCCGCCCGCGGCGTACACGCCGAGGACGCGGCGGCCGACCGAGTCGATGTGCACCTCGTCGGGGCCGTCGTAGATGCGGCCGGCACGGGCATGCCGGTACATGCGGTCCAGCGGCGTGTCCGGGGTCAGGCCCGCGGCGCCGTACACCTGGATGGCGCGGTCGATGACGTTGTGCAGCATGCGCGCGCCCACCACCTTGATCGCGCCGATCTCGACGCGGGCGTCGGAGCCGGCGTCGATGGCCTCGGCGGCGCTGAGCGTGAGCAGCCGGGCGGACTGGATCTCGGTGTAGGAGTCGAAGACGTGCTGGCGCATGAGCTGCTTCCTGGCCAGCGGCTGGCCGAACGCGGTCCGCTCGTGCAGCCGGCGGCACATCAGGTCGAAGGCCCGCTGCGCCTGTCCCAGCCAGCGCATGCAGTGGAAGATCCGGCCCGGCCCGAGGCGCCGCTGCGCGATCACGAACCCCTGACCGCGCGCGCCGAGCAGGTTCGCGGCGGGCACGCGCACGTCCTCGTACCGCACCTCGCAGTGCGCCCCGTCCAGCCCCAGGACGGGCGTCTCGCGGACGATGGTGTAGCCCGGCGTGTCGGTCGGCACCAGGATCATGGAGAAGGCCAGATGCGGTGGCGCGTCCTGCTCGGTCCGGCACATCACGGTCGTGTACGCCGCCCGCGACGCCCCGGTGGTGAACCACTTGTGCCCGTTGATCACCCATTCGTCGCCGTCGAGCGCGGCCGAGGTCCGGATCTGGGTGGGGTCGGAGCTGGAGACGTGCGGCTCGGTCATGGCGAAGCTGGGGGAGATGTCGCCGCGCACCAGCGGCTCCAGGTAGCGTTCGCGCTGCTCGGGGGAGGCGTGCTCGTGCAGCATCAGCGAGTCCTGGAGCGTGTACGTGCCGAGCGCCAGCTGCCCGAACTCGCTGCGCCCCTGCACCTCGTTGACGTAGACGTAGTCGAGGAACGGCAGCCCGCCGCCGCCCAGCTCACGCGGGTGGCCGAGCGCCCACAGGCCCTCCTTCTTGGCCTCGGCCCGCAGGTCGGCCAGCGCGGCCGCGGCGGCGGGGCCGCCGGCGTGCAGCACCGGCTCGGCGGGTTCGACCCGCTCGGTCATGAACGCGTGGACGGCGTCGCGAATCGGCCGGACGCCGGGCGGCACGGCGAAGCTCATGCAAGGATCTCAGCCGAGAATCGTTGCCGAGTCAACGGCTTCAGGGCAGCCAGCTGACCTTGCCGCGCAGGAGGGCGTACCCGACGAAGGCCACCGCGTCGATCAGCGTGTGCGCCACGACCAGCGGCATCGCGCGGCCCCACCGCTGGTACAGCCGCCCGAACACCACCCCCATCACCACGTTCCCGACGAACCCCCCGAACCCCTGATACAGGTGATACGACCCCCGCAGCACCGACGACACCGCGACCGCCTTCCACGGCGCCCACCCCGCCTGCCCGAGCCGGTGCAGCAGGTAGCCGGCGACCAGCACCTCCTCCAGCACGCCGTTCTGCGCCGCCGCCAGCAGCAGCACCGGCACCTGCCACCACACCTCCGGCAGGGCTCCCGGGACGACGGTCAGGTTCACCCCGCCGGCCCAGACCGCGAGATAGAACGCCAGCCCGGTCCCGCCGATCGCCGCCGCCAGCACGGCCCCGCGCGCCAGGTCGCGCCCCGGCTCCCGCAGGTCGGCCCCGATCGTTCGCAGCGACTCCCCTGACCGCGCCAGCAGGTACGCCACCAGCGCGACCGGCGCCACCGCGATCGCGATCTGCACCAGCTGCAGCGTCAGGTCCAGCCACGGCCGCCCCGGCGCCATCGACCCGACGAGCACCGCGTGCTGGCTCCTGAGCTCCTTCGGCGCCGTGAGCGCCCCGATCAGCCGGACGAACGCCACCAGGGCGCTGGCCCCCAGCGAGACCGACATGACGACGAAGATCTCGGCCCGGATCAGCCGGGGCCCGAGCACGGGCGCCGGCAGCGAAGCAGACTGTGCGCTCATGCGCGCAGACTAGCCCCAACATCATCGCACCCGGATAAAGCCCGCATCGCTCCACGGAAAGGACCGCGTCTGCTAGAGAGATCACATGACGCGAGCAGAGCAACCTCCGCACGACGTGCCGACGGCGGCACAGCTCGTCGCCGCCGTGCGGGACTTCCTCCAGACCGACGTGCTGCCGGCCGTCGAGGGGCGGGTGCGGTTCCACACGCGGGTGGCGATCAACGTGCTCGGCATGGTCGAGCGCGAGATCGAGCTGGGCCCCGGCCAGGCGCGCGAGCACGCCGCGCGCCTGGCCGCCCTGGGCGTGGCCGACGACGCCGAGCTGGCCGCCGCCGTCCGCGAGGGCCGCCTGGCCGACGACCACGCCCTCGTCACCGCCCTGGAGCAGGCGGTACGGGCGAAACTGGAGGTCGCCAACCCCGGCTACCCGACCGGGGACTGACGGCCGACGGGTTCGCCGGAGGCCGCCTCCGCGGCCGACCGGCCGACGCCACAGGCGCCGGCCAGGGCTCTGCGGTCAGACCGAGCCGGCCAGGTCGAGGTCCTTGACCTTGGGGTCGCCCTCGTCGACGAAGTAGTCGTCGCGCGAGGTCGCGTCCTTGCCGTCGGCCACCTTCAGCGCTCGCAGCACCACCGTGCCCAGCGCCGCCACCACCAGGTTGACGAACAGCGCCACGAACCCGACGTAGATCGTCATCTTGGTGTCGAACCCGAAGTTCGACAGCGCGAACGCCGACCCGCCGAAGTGCGCCTTGCCGTTGGCCGGGTTCGGGATGAGGTAGAGCATCCACATCCCGGCCACCATGCCCGCCGTCCACCCGGCCATCAGGCCGGCCTTGTGGAACCAGCGCGTGTAGAGGCCGAGCGCCACCGCCGGCAGCGTCTGCAGGATGATCACCCCGCCGATGAGCTGCAGGTCGATGGAGAACTGCGGGTCCAGCACGAGGATGCACAGCACCGCGCCGACCTTGACCACGAGCGAGACGACCTTGGAGACCTTGGCCTCCTGCGCGTCGGTGGCGTCCTTCCTGATGTACTCGCGGTAGATGTTGCGGGTGAACAGGTTGGCCGCCGCGATCGACATGATCGCCGCGGGCACCAGCGCCCCGATGCCGATCGCCGCGTACGCGACGCCGGTGAACCAGTCGGGGAACATCTGGTCGAACAGCGCGGGCACGATCGTGTTGGCGTCCGGCTTGCCGTTCGCGCCGACCACCGGCTTGGTGCCGGCCGCGATCGCCATGAACCCGAGCAGCGCGATCAGCCCCAGCAGCAGGCTGTAGGCGGGCAGCGCGGACATGTTCCGCTTGATCACGTTGCGGTTCTTGGAGGCCAGCACGCCGGTGAGGCTGTGCGGGTAGAGGAACAGCGCCAGCGCCGAGCCGAAGGCCAGCGTGATGTACTGCAGCTGGTTCGCGGCGTTGAGCGTGATGCCGTCGTTCTGGGCCGGGGTGGCGGCGAACTTGGCCGCGGCCGCGTCGAAGACCGACCCGAGGCCGCCCAGCTTGGCCGGGATGTAGATGACCGCCGCGAGGATCACGATGTAGATCAGCGTGTCCTTGACGAAGGCGATCAGCGCGGGCGCGCGCAGGCCGGACTGGTAGGTGTAGGCGGCCAGGATCGCGAACGCGATGATGATCGGCAGGTGCCCGGTGATGCCCATCGTCTTGAGCACGGCCTCGATGCCGACCAGCTGCAGCGCGATGTACGGCATCGTCGCCACCAGCCCGGTGATCGCCACCAGCAGCGCCAGCGTCGGCGACCCGAAGCGGGCCCGGACGAAGTCGGCCGGCGTGACGAACCCGTGCACGTGCGACACCGACCACATCCGGCACAGCACCAGGAACACCAGCGGATAGATGATCACGGTGTACGGCACCGCGTAGAAGCCCAGCGCGCCGGCCCCGAACACGAGCGCGGGCACCGCGACGAACGTGTACGCCGTGTACAGGTCGCCGCCGACGAGGAACCAGGTGATCCAGGAGCCGAAGTTCCGGCCGCCGAGCCCCCACTCGTTGAGGCTGGCCAGGTCGTCGGGCCGGCGCCAGCGGGCGGCCACGAAGCCCATGCCGCTGACGACCAGGAACAGCAGGACGAAGATGACCAGCTCGGTCGTGTGCGCGCTCATCGGGTCATCCTGTAGACGATCGTCGTGCAGGCGACGCCGACACCGATGAAGGCGAGCTGCAGCCAGTAGAACATCGGGAAGCCGAGCAGGCGGGGCTCGTCGGCGTTGAACAGGAACGTCATCAGAGGCAGCACGATCGGCAGGACCAGCAGCCAGTTCCATGGGCTGCGGTCGGTGCGCGGTTTTCCGGGATCCCCGGTAGTCATCGACCCTCCGTTGGCAGGGCTAGGGGTGAACGGAGGGAGCGTAACTTTACAGCGGTATTAACCCCAACGACCGTAATGTTACAGTTTGGCCTAAATGCCGGGATGCTGTCTCACCATAGGAGACGTCCCAGCAGGTCGCCGCAGACCCCGCCTCCGCACCTTAGTTACGGACGGCCCTGACTGTCGCTCCCCGATCGCCGAATGGTCGGTATCCCGCGCCGAACGGTCAACTGGCGTGTCGGTCCGGCGGCGCAAGCGGGGCCGGGCCACTCCCGGCGAGACCCGGCCGCGCGGCGGCACAGGAGGAATCGGCGGGACCGGACGCTCACCGGTAGAGATCGGACATGCGGGATACGGCCTCGGCGACCATCGCCCGCAGTTCCGGCGGGTCCAGCACCTCGGCCTCCGGCCCGAACCGCAGCACCTGCGAGTACGCCACCCGCACCGACTCCACCGCCAGCCGCACGGTCCCGTCAGGCTGGAGGGAGGCCAGCGCGTCCGGCACCGCGGCCGGGTCGGCGACGTGCCGCAGCATCCGCCGCCCGCGCTCGCTCAGCCGCAACGTGATCGTCTCGCGCAGCAGCGAGCGGGTGAACTCGGCCGACTGCCCGGCCCAGAACGCGGCCAGGTCGAACTCCGGATCCCGTTCGAAGGTCTCCGGCAGCACCGTCACGTCGCCGAACCGGTGCACCCGGAAGATCAGGCACCGGTCGCCCAGCCGCGCCGCCAGGTACCAGGTCCCGGCCTTGAGCACCAGCCCGTACGGCTCCAGCGTCCGCGGGCTGCCCTTGTAGGCGGCCCGCACCCGCCGGTCGTTCCACACCGCCCTGGCCAGCGGCGCGAGCGAGGCCGGCGGCGGGTCGTCACCGGCGAACCAGCCGGGCGCGTCCAGGTGGAAGCGCTGCGCCGCGGTCGCGGGCGCGTCACGGAGCGCGGGTGACAGGGCGGCGGCGGCCTTCAGCCGGGCGGTCGCGGCGACGTCCTCCAGGCCCATCTCGCGCAGCGCGGCCGGCACCCCCGACAGGAACAGCGCCTCGGCCTCGGCCCGGTCCAGGCCGGTCAGCCGGGTGCGGTAGCCCTCCAGCAGCCGGTAGCCGCCGCTCCTGCCGCGGTCGGCGTACACCGGGACGCCGGCCTCGGCCAGCGCCAGCACGTCGCGGTGCACGGTGCGCTCGGAGACCTCCAGCTCCTTGGCCAGCTCGGCCGCCGTCATCCCGCCGCGGCCCTGCAGCAGCAGGACCAGCGACATCAGCCGCGAGGCGCGCACAGCGGGAACACCACCGCGGAGGGCAGGGCGGGGGAGTGGAAGACCTCGACGTCGTTGGGCACCATCGGGCCGCCCGCGCCGAGCGGGTCACCGGTGCCCGGATTGCGGGCGATCGTCGGGTACGCCCCGGCAGCCACGTGCACCCGTATCCGGTGGCCGCGCCGGAACCGGTGGGCGATCGGCCACAGGTCGACCTCCACCCGCCGCACGTCCTCGCCGGACGGCCCCAACCGCCGCACCCCCTCGCACACGTTGTACGACCGCCCGTCCGGCCGCACGTCGCACACCCGCACCACCACGTCCACGTACGGCCTGCTGGAGCGCACGAACAGCTCCGCCCGCACCGGCCCGATCATCTCCACGTCCGCCTCCAGCGCGGGCGAGCTGTAGACCAGGACGTCGCGGCGCTGCTCCAGCCGCCGCTGGTCGCGGGGCCGGGAGTCGCCCAGCAGCGCCGGCCCGCCGATCACCGGAGTCGGATGGTCGGGATGGTAGCGGAACCGGTCCGGCTCGGCCTCGCGCGGGCCGTCCACGCCCAGCCCGAAGCCGTGCTGCAGGTGCCAGCGCTGCTCGCGCACGCCCGGCACCGGCCAGTCGGGGTGGTCGCGCCACTCCCCGGCCCCCGTCACGTAGATGCGCACCGGGTCGGGCCGCAGTCCCGACGGGTCGTCCAGCAGGTGGGCGCGGAACCACGCCGACGCCTCGGCCAGCGCCGGACGGGTGTGCCGGGTGTCGATGTGGTACCAGGGCCCGATCGTCAGGTACGGCCGCCGCCCGGCCGCCCGCAGCGCCGCGTAGTCCTTGAGCTGCCACGGCAGGAAGACGTCGTACCAGCCGCCCAGCATGGTGACGGCCGCGTCCACCTCGCCCACCTTGGGCGAGAAGTCCCGCTTCTCCCAGTATGGCGCCGCCGGGTCCGCGTGGTGCGCCACCAGGTCCTGGAAGAACGGCAGCGGCCGGCCGGCCGACACCAGGTCCAGCTCGGCCACCGGCCGCCCCGACAGCACCGCCCTGCGGGTGAGCCGGGGCGCGGTCCACGCCGCGGCGCCGCCGAACCGGCGCGACATGCCGTCGGTGAGCGTGGTCCAGCTCAGCGCCGACTCCAGCGCGAACGCGCCGCCCACGTACGCGGCGTCCCTGAACTGGGAGGCGGTGACCTGCGTGGCCATGGCCTTGAAGTCGGAGCCGGCGTAGGGGGCGATGGCCCACTGCGTGTAGCCCAGGTAGGAGGGGCCGAACATGGCGAGCGAGCCGCCGTACCACGGCTGCCCGCGCAGCCAGGCGACGGTGGCCAGGCCGTCGTCGTGCTCGTCGCCGAGCGGGTCGAGCAGGCCGCCCGAGCCGAAGCCGCCCCGGCAGCTCTGGATCACCACGTGGAAGCCCTGCCGGGCGAAGCCGCGGCCGTACAGCCAGCCGAACAGGCCGCGCCGGCCGTAGGGAGACCGGATGAGGATGACGGGGGCCCGCCCGCCGCCGGCCGGGACGTAGTGGTCGGCCAGGAGCGTCACACCGTCGGGCATCGGCACCCGAAGGTCGCGCTGGAGCCGCACGCGTCTCATGTACTAACCAGTAACAGATGCCGCCCGGCGGGCGGTACCCGGGGGGCGCCCAGGGGATGAGGCGCCCCGCCCCGCGGGGCGGGGCGCCGACCTGCTACGGAGCCGCCCGGTCCGGCCGCTCGGAGATGCGCACGGCGTTCACGATCGTCGACCCCTGGCGGGTGGCGAACCGCACGTTGAGCTGCCCATCGGCGACCCGCACGGTGTACTGACGGGAGACGGCCGCGTACGTGCCCGCCTCCAGCGCCAGGTCCAGCGCCGGGATCGCGAGCTGCCCCTCGACCAGCACGTCGAACACGCGCCTGCCCATCTGCGTGTTCCTGATCTCGGCGAAGTCCAGCTCCACCGTGTACGTCCCGGCGGGCACCCCGTCGAACCGGTACTCCAGCATGCCCTCACGGGCGGTCCTGAAGAGCGCCTGGTCGGCCGTCCCCGCGATGGTCCTGGACGTGCTCGGCGTCCGGTTCTGGGCGGCCACGTAGCCGTGCGAGCCGGGGACGTACGCGCGGTCCGGTGCCCAGGCGTCGCCCGCGCTGTCGGTCAGCCCCTTGCTCGCGCCCACGTCGACCGCCACCTGGAGCCGGGGCACCACGACCTTGACGGCGACCTCGACGGTCGGCTGCCGGCCGCTGGCGGACCTGACGAGGATCTTCCCCTCGCGCAGCGTGCCGGGCGCGACGCCGGCGCTGGACAGCGTGACCCGCAGCGTCACCGCCTGGCCCGTGGCCAGGTCACCGGCCGCCGGGGTCACGGCCGCCCACGGCTCCCCGGTCACCGCGTACGCCGTCGGCGCGCCCAGGTTCGTCAGCTCCAGCGTCCGCGTGCGCGTGGCCCCGCCCGGCATGACCACGGTCAGCTCGGCTGCCGCCGCGCTCACCCGGCCGGTGACCAGCGCCGTGTCCACCCGCGTCACCGTGCCGGGCGCGATGGTGGCGGGCCGCGTGAACGTGCCGTAGTGCTCCTTGGACACCACGATCTCGTGGTCGCCGGCCGGCACCTGGCCGTAGAACCCGCCGTCCGCGCCGGTGGTGAACGTCGCCACGTCGCCCACCCGGACGGTCGCGCCGGCCAGCGGCTCGCCGTCGTTGGCGTCGGTCACCGCGCCGGTCACCAGGCCGTGCCGGCTCGCCGTGAACGTCAGGCCCTGCCCGCCGGACAGCGCCGCCTCCTCGTAGGAGTACAGCAGCGCGTCGTTGCCGGCCGCGTTCTCGATGCCGACGGTGGCGCTCGTGCCCCGGTCGCGCTCGGCGTCCAGGTCCCGGTACCGGAACCCGATCGCGCCGTCCTCGCCGAGCAGCAGCGCGAACGACACCCGCAGGCCGGCGTCGTCGTAGAAGGTGACGTTGCGCCACTCCACCACGAACACCCGGTGCGGCGCCGTGCCGGTCACCGCCGTGTACACCCCGGCCTGGGCGTCCACGATGAGATCGTCCCAGTACGGGTAGATCGCGTTGTTCGGCGTGCCCGTGGTGGGCAGGGTGCCGTTGCTGGCCGTGACGATCCGGTCCGCGGCGAACGTGACGAACCCGTTCGTGGCGATCCACGCCCGATCGCGTCCCGTCCCGTAGAACGGGACCCGGAACGGCAGCGTCACCTGCACCGCCTCGTCGTCGCCGGTCAGCGCCAGCCGCTCGCCGCCCTCCGCGTACGCCGGGGTCCCGCTGCGGCAGGTGTAGCCGAAGCCGTCGCCGCGCAGCGGCAGATCGACGTCCGCCACCACGTCACCGGCGACCGTGACGTCCGCCGTGGCGGCGCTGGAGCAGCGCGACCCCGGCGTGACCGTCAGCTCGTACGCGCCGTGCGGCAGCGTCATGCGGTACCGGCCGTCCGCGTCGGTGACCGCGCTGACCGGCGTGCCCGCGGCCGACACCGTCGCGCCCGGCTCGGGCGCGCCCGCCGTCGTGACCCTGCCCGACACCGCGGCGGTCGGCCGCGGGGTCATCGACAGGTCCGCGGTCGCGGTCTGCCCGGCGATGATCGTCGCGGTCGCGGTCGCGGTGGCGTAGCCGAACTTCGCCGCGCTGACCTCGTACGGGCCGGCCAGCAGCCGCGGGATGGCGTACGTGCCGTCCGGGCCGGTGGTGATGGTGCGGCTCATCGCGCCTGAGACGGTGAGCGTGACGCCGGCCAGCGGCGTGCCGTCCTCGGTGACCGTGCCGGTCAGGTCGCCGACCTCGGCCACCGGTACGGCGCGGACGGCCGCGTACGCGTCGAGCCGGCCCTCGCCCCAGATGTTGTTGTCGGCCGCGGTGCCCCCGCAGGCGGTGTCGCCCACGTCGACGGCGGTGCCGTCGAGCAGCGGGCGGGTGGCCGCGACGTCGCCCTGCAGCCCAGGCGAGGCCGACCACATCAGCGCCACCGTGGCCGCCACGTGCGGCGAGGCCATCGACGTGCCGGTGATGACCTCGTAGGTGCCGCCCGGCCAGGAGGAGCGCACGTTGACGCCGGGGGCGGCGATGTTCGGCTTGATCTCGCCGTTCTCGCCCTCGCCCTTGCTCGACCGGCTGTACAGCGCGTTGTTCACGTCGAAGGCGCCCGAGCTGTAGCTGATCTCGTACTGGCCGGGGGAGCCGGAGGTGTCGCAGGCCGGGCCCTCGTTGCCGTTGGCGAACATCGGGAAGATGCCCGCGGCGACCCACGCCTCGACGGTCTCCTTGTACCAGTCGTGGAACCCGGCCTTGCCCCAGGAGTTGTTGACGATGTCGGGGGCCAGGTCGGGGCGCGGGTTCCGGCCGGACAGGTCGGTGGGCGCCAGCATCCACTGCCCGGCCGCCAGCAGCGAGGCGTCGGTGCAGGTGCTGAACTCGCAGCCCTTGGCGGCGATCCACCTGGCGCCGGGGGCGACGCCGATGCCGTTCGCGCCGACCATGGTGCCCATGACGTGCGTGCCGTGGCCGTTGTTGTCGCACGGCGCCGAGGCCGGGCAGACCCCGGCCGGGTCGAACCAGTTGTAGTCGTGCGTCACCGTGCCGTCGGCGCCGCGGCCCCGGTAGCTCGCGGCCAGGTCGGGGTGGTCGAACTGCGCGCCGGAGTCGATCGTGGCGACCACGATGCCCTCGCCGCGGTTGCCGGTCTCGGACCACACGCGGGGCGCGCCGATCCGGTCGACGTTCCACTCGACCGCGTTCACCCGGGCCTCGGCCGCGCCCCGGTCGGGTGTGGGCACGGCGAGCGTGCGGACGGGGTCGATGCGCTCCACCTCGGGCAGCTTGGCGATCTCACCGGCCAGTTTGGCGTCGGCGGTCACCCGTACGGCGTTGACGATCCAGTAGGGGGTGTAGTCGGCGGCGCGGGCGTCGAGCAGCCTGCGCAGGCCCTGCTGGGACGTCCTGGCCCGCTCGGTCTTGGCCTTGCGGACCAGCTCGGCCTTGGCCTGCTTGGTGGCGGCCCGGCGGGCGCCGCTCAGGTCGGCGGCCCCTGTCATCCGGACCCAGAAGGTGGCTTTGCCGTCCTGGTCCAACTGCGCCTGGACGGTCGTGTCGATCTTGCCCGGGTCGCCGGACGCCGCGTGGGCCGCGCCCGGCGAAACGCATGATCCGGTGACCAGGACGGTGACAAGGACGGCGGCGAGCAGGATCGCACGCCGGCTGAGGGTGCTGGGCACGCGCTCTCCTTCACGACATGAGGGGAGAGGTGATCTTGAGGTGATCTTTACGCCTCTGTCGAGAAGAGTGAAGCGATCATGTCGGGAATGCAAGGGATGGCGTAAACCGTAACGTTACGGGCTGAAATGTAATCTGGTCAGCTGAAATGCCGCCACCGGGACCACGGCTCCGACCAGGCGCGGGCGCTCGACAGCACGCGGACGTACAGCTCGGCGCGGTGATGGCCGTAGCCTGGGCTCAGTGCCGCCAACACCCCGGACAACAGGACCGCGATGACCATGACGGACCGCCACGCCAGGGGCCGTTCCCCGGAGGATCGAGCCGGATCCCCCGGAGCGCCCGGGCCGCCACCGGAGCGCCGCCCGCGCGCCGCCGCGGCCCGGCGGGTCGCGTTGCGCGATCTTGAATGGCCGGTTAACCTGTCCGCATGCGAAATCGCCCTCGGACGCAGTGGTGGCGCCGCTCCTAGGCGGCGCGATTTTCGCATTCCTCGACAGGTGGCCGCCCCGGATGGCGGCCTTTCTCGTGTCCGCCCCCGGGGCTCGATCATGTGATGTGGTAAGGGGCAACAAGTGGAGACGAGCGGATATACCACCGCCGGGGGCATCGGCGTCGAGCGCGAGGTCCACGAGGTGGACGAAGCCGCCCTCGAAGAGATCGTGACGGCCCTCGGCCAGCGCCGCGGCGGCGCCTTCTCCTCGGGCATGGACTACCCGGGCCGCTACAGCCGATGGGCGTTCGGCTACGTCGACCCGTGCCTGGAACTGGTCGCCAGGGGGCGCACCATCGCCGCGACCGCGCTCAACGAGCGCGGCCGGATCGTGCTCCCCGCCGTGGCCTCCTGCCTGCTGGCCGCGGGCAAGCCGGTCGCCGAGCCCACGGCCGACCACGTCAAGGTGTACGTGCCCGAGTCCGAAGACCTGCTGCCGGAGGAGCTGCGCAGCCGCCGGCCCACCGTGTTCACCGCGATCCGCGAGGTCATCGCCGCCTTCCGCGGCGACGACCCCCACCTCGGCCTCTACGGCGCCTTCGGCTACGACCTGGCCTTCCAGTTCGAGCCCATCAGGCAGGAGCTGCGGCGCCCCGACGACCAGCGCGACCTCGTGCTCCACCTGCCCGACCGGCTCGTGGTGATCGACCGGCAGCGCGAGACCTGCGTCGAATACCGCTACGAGTTCGCCGTCGACGGCGCCACCACCCGCGGCCTGGCGCGCACCGGCTCCAGCGCCCCCCTCGCCGAGCCCGGCCAGCTGCCGAGAAATCCCGAGAAGGGCGAATACGCCAAGGTCGTGGCCGCGGCCAAGGAGAAGTTCAAGCGCGGCGACCTGTTCGAGGTCGTGCCCGGCCAGGTCTTCCACGCCACCTGCACCGACCCGGCCGCCTTCTACCGCGGCCTGCGGCAGAGCAACCCGGCCCCCTACGAGTTCATCATCAGCCTCGGCGAGGGCGAGCACCTCGTCGGCGCCTCACCTGAGATGTACGTCCGGGTCAGCGGCGACCGCGTCGAGACCTGCCCCATCTCCGGCACGATCGCCCGCGGCAGCGACCCGGTCGAGGACGCCGAGGCCATCCGCACCCTCCTGTCCAGCGTCAAGGAGGAGTCGGAGCTGACCATGTGCACCGACGTCGACCGCAACGACAAGTCGCGCATCTGCGTGCCGGGCACGGTCAAGGTCATCGGCCGCCGCCAGATCGAGCTCTACTCCCGCCTCATCCACACCGTCGACCACATCGAGGGCCGGCTGCGCCCCGAGTTCGACGCGCTCGACGCCTTCCTCACCCACATGTGGGCCGTCACCGTCACCGGCGCGCCCAAGACCTGGGCCATGCAGTTCATCGAGGACCACGAGGCCACCACCCGCCGCTGGTACGGCGGCGCCATCGGCTTCATCGGCTTCGACGGCTCCATGAACACCGGCCTGACCCTGCGCACCGCCCAGATCAAGAACGGCGTGGCGACCGTGCGCGCCGGGGCCACGCTGCTGTTCGACTCCGACCCCGAGGCCGAGGAACGCGAGACCGAGCTCAAGGCCAGCGCCCTGCTCGGCGCCCTGGCCGCGGTCAACCAGCCGGGCGTCGTGCCGGTCCCCGAGCCCAGGCCGCAGCCGGGGCTGGGCATGAAGGTGCTGCTCGTCGACCACGAGGACTCCTTCGTCAACACCCTGGCCGACTACTTCCGCCAGGAGGGCGCCGACGTGGTGACGATGCGCCACGGCTTCCCGTCCCACATGATCGACGAGATCGCGCCCGACCTGGTGGTGCTCTCGCCCGGCCCCGGCTGGCCCACCGACTTCGGCATGTCCGCGCTGCTCGACCAGATCTACGCCCGCGACCTGCCGGTCTTCGGCGTCTGCCTGGGCCTGCAGGCCATGGTCGAACACGCCGGCGGCACCCTCGACCTGCTCGACTACCCTGAGCACGGCAAGCGCGGCCAGGTCACCCGCCTCGGCGACAGCGCCCTGCTCGACGGCCTGCCCGAGGAGTTCGTCGCGGCCCGCTACCACTCGCTGCACGCCAAGCGCCCCGGCGTGGTCGGCTTCGCCGCCACCGCGCTCACGCCCGACGGCAACGTGATGGCCATCGAGGACGTCGAGCGCCGGCGCTTCGCCGTCCAGTTCCACCCGGAGTCGATCCTGACCCAGGAGGGCGGGGCCGGCGCGAAGGTCATCGCGAACGTCCTCACCCTGTGCCGCCGATCGTAAAACGACCACGGAGGCGTGCGGGGCTCCCTTAGAGTCTCCGCATGCTCTCCGTGGACCTGCCCGGCACGGTGCGTGACGCGCTGCTGGCCCCGCTCGTCGACCACCACTGTCACGGCGTGCGGCGAGACGACCTGACCAGGGCGCAGTTCGAGCTGCTGCTCGGCGGGGGCGGCAGCGCCTCGCCGCCGGGCACCACCCACTTCGACACGCCGTTCGGGCTGGCGCTGCGCCGCTGGTGCGCGCCGCTGCTCGACCTGGAGCCGCACGCCCCGCCCGCCGTCTACCTCGCCCGCCGGGCCGAGCTGGGCTCCGCCGAGGTCAACCGGCGCCTGCTGGGCGCGGCCGGGGTGGTGGCGTTCCTGGTGGACGTCGGCGGCGCGGACCTGGACGTGCTGACCGCCGCCGAGATGGGCCGCCACGGCGGCGCGGCGGCCGACGAGCTGGTCCGGATCGAGCACGTCGAGCGCGACGTCGCCCGGACGGCGGACGTCGCGGTCGACTACCTCGACAACCTCGGCGAGGAGCTGGCCGCCCGCGCCACCCGCGCGGTCGCGTTGAAGACCGTCGTCGCCGCCCTGTGCGGCCTCGACTTCGACCCCGCCAGGCCCAGCAGGGGAGCGGTGATCGCCGCCGCCAACCGCCGCCTGTCGGCCCCGAAGGACCAGCTCACCGACCACGTCCTGCTGCGCTACGTGCTCTGGTGCGCCGTCGACGTCGCCAGGGAGCGCGGCCTGCCCCTGCAGTTCCACACCGGGCTGGGCAGCGCCGGCGAGACGAGCCCGCACCCCGGGCCCCTCACGGCCGCCGGCCCGCCGGGATCGGCGTGGGCTGACCTGCACCGGACCGATCCCGCCAGGCTGAGCGCGTTCGTGGCGGCGCTGCAGCCGCTCGGGGTGCCGGTGATCCTGCTCGGCTGCTACCCGTTCCACCGGCAGGCCGCCCACCTGGCCGGCCTCCACCCGCACGTGTACGTGGACGTCGGCCTCGCCCTGCCGTACACGGCCGCCGCCTCGGCCCGGGTGATGGAGGAGCTGCTGGAGCTGGCCCCGTTCCACAAGCAGCTCTTCAGCTCCGGCTGCCGCGGCCTGGCCGAGAGCTGCCTGCTGGGCGCGCTCTACTACCGCCGCGCGCTGGGCGCCGCGCTGGCCGCCCGCGTACGTGACGGGGAGTGGAGCGCCCAGGACGCGGCCAGGATCGCCCACATGATCGGCTCGGGCAACGCCCGCCGGATCTACCGCCTGTGACATCGACGTCCGGGCCGAGACATGACGTCTACCTGGACAGATGCCCCGTGGACGGGTACGCCCCTGGCGATGTGCGCCGACTCGCGCCGAGCCGCGCGAGCTGGTTTGCTGGGGGCTGTCACAACGCAGCCGATCCGAGCGGGGGCTCCCCATGGGCAGTGTCGAACCTGAGATCACGTTCCGCAGCGACGTCGACGTCGAGCTGATCAAGTCCGCCGCGTCGGACGCCGACGTGCTGTGGGCCGCACGGGTCTCCACCAAGGGGGAGAGCTCGCTGGCCGAGCTCGAAGCCGACCCCCAGCGGTCCAGAGGTTTGATCAACTTCCTGATGCGCGACCGGCACGGCACCCCGTTCGAGCACTCGTCCATGACGTTCTACATCAGCGCGCCCATCTTCGTCTTCCGCGAGTTCATGCGCCACCGCACCTTCTCCTACAACGAGGAGTCCGGCAGGTATCGCCAGCTGGTCCCGGTCTTCTACGTGCCCGGCCCCGACCGCAAGCTGGTGCAGGAAGGCAAGCCCGGCAAGTACGTGTTCAAGGACGGCAGCCCCGAGCAGCACAAGGTGGTGACCGAGGCGACCCAGGAGAGCTACCGGCAGTCCTACCGCGCCTACCTGGAGATGCTGGAGGCCGGGGTGGCCCGCGAGGTCGCCCGCACGGTGCTCCCGGTCGGCCTCTACTCCACGATGTACGCCACCTGCAACGCCCGCGCGCTGATGAACTTCCTCTCCCTCCGGGTCAGGCGCGAGGACTCCACGTTCCCGTCGTTCCCGCAGCGGGAGATCGAGATGGTGGCCGAGAAGATGGAGGAGCTGTGGGCCGGGCTCATGCCGCTGACACATGAGGCGTTCGAGGCCAACGGCCGCGTGTGCCCCTGATCGACGCGGTGACGGCGCCGGGCCGCCCGGAGGAGAACGCTGGGGTGACCCCGCGGCAACCGGCGCCCGGCGGCCGGGCTGGCCGGCGCGGACGGCGTGGGGAAGCCGGCAGGCGGCTCAGGCGAGCGCGGGCATGACGTAGACCTCGGCGCCCGGCGGCAGCGCGCTGTCGAGGCCGCCGAAGCCCTGGGCGTTCGCGCCGCACACGATCATGCTGATGTGCCGGCGGATGCGGCCGTACTCGTCGCGCAGCCGCTCCTCCAGCAGCGGATGGGTGCGCCGCAGCATGTCGAGCGCGGAGCCCAGCGTGGGCGGGGAGTCGCGGTCGGCGCCCACGGCGAAGACCTTGACCTCCGTGCGGCCGCTCACCCACCTCCGCAGCACGCTGGGCAGCACGAACACGACCATCGTCACGGGTCTCGCCATCGGCTAGAGCACCGCCGCGCGCACGGTCAGCACGTCGGGCAGGTGGCGGGTGACCAGCGACCACGTCTCGCCGTCGTCGCGCGAGCAGTAGACCTCGCCGTCGCGCGTGCCGAAGAACAGCCCCGCCTCCGACATGCTCATCGCGTCACGCAGCACGGTCGCGTAGACCGGCTCCTCCGGCAGGCCCCGGCTGAGCGGCCGCCAGGTGGCGCCGGCGTCGTCGCTGCGGTAGACGCGGTAGCGGTGGCCGACCGGGGTGCGGTCGACGTCGGCGTGGAGCGGCAGCACGTAGACGGTGTCGGGGCGGGACGGGTGGACGGCGATCGGGAAGCCGAAGTCGGACGGGAGCGGCGAGCCGATGTCGTGCCAGGTGGCGCCGAAGTCGTCGCTGCGGTAGACGCCGAAGTGGTGCTGGAGGTAGAGGCGCTCCGGCCGGGACGGGTGGAGCCCCACCTTGTGGACGCACTGCCCGAACTCCGGATACTGCTGGCCCTCCGGCATGAACGGGGCGCGGATGTTCTGGTTGGCCGCCTCCCACGACAGGCCGCCGTCGGTCGAGCGGTAGAAGCCGGCCGCGGACACCGCCACTCCGATGATCGTGGGGTCGGTGGGGTGCGGGACGATCGTGTGCAGGCACAGCCCGCCGCCGCCCGGCTGCCACTGCGCCCGGTGAGGGTGCTCCCACAGCCCTTCGACCAGCTCGTAGGTGACCCCGCGGTCCTCCGAACGGAACAGCGCGGCCGGCTCGACGCCCGCCCACACCACGTCGGGCTCGGCGGGGGACGGCGTGAGCTGCCACACCCGGGTGAGGGTGGACTCGGTCTTCTCCGGGAAGGCGATCGGCGGGCGCTCCGCCTCGCCCCAGGTCTTGCCGAGGTCGTCGGAGTACATCACGGACGGGCCGAAGTGCCCGTATTCGATGCCGGCCAGGAGCCGGGGGGCGGCGCCGCGCGCGTCGATCGCCACCGAGGGCACCGCGACCGTGGAGAACTGGATCGGCTCCATCTCGAACGGCCCGCCGCCCGCCGAGCGGGCGAGGAACAGGCCCTTGCGCGTGCCGATCGCGAGGACTGCGTCTCTCATAGCATCGCTCCCAAGTTCGCTTGCGGCCCATCGTGCCACGCGGCACCGACAAGAACAGAGCACTGGGAGATTCCCCCACCCCCACGAAGGACGGATCCGGCGCCCGCCGCCCCGGCCGTCGCCGGACCCGGAGGACACTCGGCGGATCCCCAGCTTTCTGGAGACCGGGCGGGACCGGCCGAGCCGCGAGATGGTGCTGAAGCTGGCCGAGACGCTGGAGGCCCCGCGGGCCCGCGCCGTCGACTTGTCCGGGCGCTCAGCGGGCGGTGCCGGGGAGGGCGGACGCGGGCTCGCCGGTCGCGACGGGGGCCTCGATGGACATCAGGGCGAGGCCGCCGCCGGTGACGGGCAGCCCCCCGGCGACGGTGTAGGTGCGCACGTCGAACAGGCCGCCCGCGGGCGCGGCCGCGACCGCGAACGCGGGGAAGGCGCTGCCGCCGGGGACGACCGAGGTGGAGATGTAGTCGCCGGCCGTGCGCCCCTGCGTGGAGGCGGCCAGCCAGCCGACCTGCATGGGCCCGTGCAGCTCGACGGGGGCCGACCAGCTGCGGCCGCCGTTGGCCGAGGAGGTGTAGGCGACGGTGAGCCGGCAGGTCGCGGCGGTGCAGGCGGCGTCGGGGTAGCGGTAGTAGGTCAGCGCGAGCTGGGCCGAGCCTCCGGAGGAGGACCGGTCGACGCCGAGGCCGGGGACGAAATGGTCGCCGCCGTCGCTCGTCACCCGTACGACGTGGTCCCAGGCGACGCCGTCGGCCGACGTGGCCAGCACGATGTCGTTGGCCGCGCAGGAGAACTGGAAGCGGCAGTCGTGCCAGGCGACGTACACGGCGCCGGCCGCGTCCGTCTCGGCCGACGGCAGGGGTAACGCCCGCAACCCGCCGGCCACCGTGTGCCGCTGCACCGTGGTGATCGGCGCGTCGCTCCAGGTGTCGCCGCCGTCGCGGGAGCGCAGGGCCCGGATCCGGCCGTCGTCCCCCAGATACGGCGCCACCACCGCGCCGTCGGGCCGCACCACCGGCTGGCCGCCGAGCCCGGTGCCGGGTGTCCGGGCGACCGCCCAGGTCAGGCCGCCGTCGGAGGACCGTGCCACGGAGATCGCGTTGCCGTCGGCGTGGTCGTCGAAGATGAGGTGGCAGCGGCCGTGGTAGGGGCTGCCGGGCGTGTTGTCGCAGACGACCCAGCTCTTGTCCAGGTCCCGGCTCCCGCCCACGTCGCCGCCCGCCGCCGCCACCGGCGCGCCCCAGGTGCGCCCGCCGTCGGCGGACCGGCTGACCAGCACGGCCGCCCCGACGCCGTCGTCGATCGCCAGGGACGCGACGAGCCACACGCCGTGCCGCGCGTCGTAGGCCACCGACGGGTCGCTGACCCGCTGGTAGGGTCCGCCCCCGGCCGTGGTGATGCCCGGCAGCGTGCTCCTGCGCCAGGTGGCGCCGTTGTCGCCCGAGGTCGCGACCGCGATCCCGGACGCCCCGCCGTCCGGGAACCGGCCGGACTGCTGGGCCGCCACGATGGTCGTGCCCCACTGGTAGGTGTCGGGCCCGGCCTGGGTGCCGTGCTGGCCGGCCGCGCCGGCGTACGGGTCGGCCCCGATCTCCGTCAGCGGGACCGCGGCGTCGGCGGCGGCGGGCGCGTGGACGAGGAACAGGGCGGCGACGGCGGTCACGAGCGCGCCGATTGCTCGGCGACCGGCGGGGGGTGGCACAGTCGACCTCCACAGGCGGTGTCACCTTCCAGATCGCACCCGCGACCCCCCGCTTGTCAACCTCTCGTCAGAAGACGGACCTCCGGGCGGTGAAGACCTCCTGCTCGTTGGCCGGGTCGGCGTTCGGCATCGGCGCCGTGCACAGCCTCGGCGGCGACCCGGGCCCGCCGGTGCCCGGGCACGGGAACAGGGCGGGCTCCCGGGTGTCGGACCACAGCGGGTACGCGCTGCTCGGACCGGCGGAGACCTGGATGTAGTCGCCGAAGAACAGCCCCTCGAACTGGCTGGGCGGCGGCATGCTCGACGAGGTCACCCGCTGCGTCACGAACCCGGAGCCGGCGCGCGTGGACAGCGAGATGTCGGAGAAGCCGGTCGTGGCCGCGTCGCCGTACTGGCGGTCGTAGTACGTGACCACGAACCGGCCGCCCGGCGTGTAGTCGGAGCCGTGCCAGAACTGGTCGGTCGCGCGCTGCCCGGGCCGGTCGGTGACCGACGGCAGGTCGCGCACGTCGGCCGCGGTCCCGGTGAAGCTGGCGCCGCCGTCCACGGATTCGGAGACCACGATGTCGTTGTTGCAGCCGGCCTTGACGCCGGTGTAGAGCGGGTTGCCCAGCGGCGCGGTGAAGCCGGCCGGCACGCAGCCGTCCGACTCGCGCGAGTTGCGGTTGACGAACGACCCGTAGGCCACCGTCACCTGCGCCGGGTTCCTCGGGTTGACGCTCACGTACGGGTAGTTGGTGGCCCGGAACACCGAGTTGGCCGTGGGGCCCTTCTCCGGCACGCAGCTGCGGCCGGGGTTCCGGCCGTTCTGGTACGTGGGGCAGTCGGGGAAGTCGAAGAAGTCCCCGACCTTCACCGGCGCGGAGAACGTGGCCCCGCCGTCGCCCGACCTGGCCAGCAGCATCTGGAGGTGGTTGTCGCCGGGCCCGGTCGGGGCGGTGTTGTAGTTGGCCCACACGACGTAGAGGGCGCCGTCGGGGCCGAAGGCCGGGTGGGAGAACTGGTTGACGTTGCACCGGCCGCGCGGCGCCGGGATGCCGAACGTCTCCGCGCACAGGCCGGTGTCGCCGCTGACCAGCACGGGCGCGCTGAACGTCGCCCCGTAGTCGGCCGAGAACGCGCCGAAGATGTAGGCCGTCCCGTCGGAGTCGAACGTCGTCCACGACACGTACACGCGGTCGCGGAACGGGCTGGTGACGCTGTTGTCGACCGCCATGAGCTGCTTGTCCAGCAGGAAGTCGCCCGCGCCGGCCAGGTCCTCGTGCTCGGCCACCGGCCGGGCGGGGAAGGCGAAGGAGGCGCCGCCCGTGCCCGTGGAGCGCAGCACGTACATGGCGCTGGACTGGTCGGGGTTGCCGGTCACGGCGTCGCCGCGGTTGAAGGCCAGGCACGACAGGTACGCGTTCCCGCGGGTGTCCCAGTCCACCGACGGGTCGCCGCCGGCCTGCCAGTACTGCCGGGCCGAACCGCCGAACGCCTCCCCTCTGGTGAAGCCGTTCGGCACCGTGGAGTCGGCCCAGCGGGCGCCGCCGTCGGCCGAGTACGACACCCCGCACGTGCCGTCGCCGCGCCGGTAGTCGTTGTAGCCGGCCACGATCTGCTTGGGGTTGAACGGGTTGACCGCGATCCAGGTCTCGTTCTGCGCCTGGCCGCGCCCGTGCAGGTCAAGGTCGGCCGGGTTGGGGCAGTTGACGTTGACCTTGACGTTGTCGCCGCGCCGGTCGGCGCAGCCCGGCGTGGCCGACGGCGTGAAGCCGCCCGTCGCGCGGCGGGCGGCGCCGGAGCGCTCGCCCAGGGCCTCGACGAGCGCGCCCGAGGCCAGGCGCTGCTGCCAGGGCTTGAGGTCCTGGTAGCCGAACCCCTCGGCACTGGCCTGGGGTCCCGATAACGAGGTCGCGGCGAGCACGAGGGTGCCCGCGGCGGCCAGGCTGAGGGCATGCCGGTAGCGCATCCTGCCTCCAAAGAGACGGTCGGAACCGAGACCGGGTTCTCCCCGTTCGGCCGCTCGCCTTTTGGGGGAGGACCCGGGAACTGGACGGTAAGCCCGGGTGGGGGCACCGCCAACCCCTGACCGCGTCCGCATCCGGACACGTGCCGGCCCGGTCAGCGTTCGCCCTGGACGGCGTCCCGGTGGATGCGCGACAGCGGCACGCCGTCGGCCTGCAGGCGGCGCACGGTCTCGTTGACCATGGCGGTCGGCCCGCAGACGTACACGTCGTGCTCGGACCAGGAGTGGAAGCGCCGCGTCACCTCAGGCAGGTGGCCGCGCATGCCGTCGTAGCCGGGCTCGTCCGAGACCACCGGCACCACCCGCAGCCAGGGGAACGACGCGGCCATCCGGATCAGGTCGGGCAGGTCGTACAGTTCGCCGGCGGTGCGGGCGCCGTACAGCAGGTGGATGTTGGGACGGCGGCCCGAGGCGATGACCGACT
>DASUCK010000682.1:0-11273 GCA_036276095.1 Nonomuraea sp.
CTGACCAGACGGCCGCCGGGGGCCTCGGCGGCCGCCGGCCGTCATCGGGGACGCGCGCCCGCCCGCCCCCGGCCATCCCGGAGGGGGACCGGCCGAGCGCCAGTCCGGCGGCCTCCGCACCGGCGGCGTAGCCGTCGGCGATGCACGCGCTCGTCCCGTAGCTGCCCCGGCAGGCCCCGGCCGACCGCTCCGCCTGCGCCGACGTCCCCGGCACGAACGCGCCCAGCCCCTCGTCGAACCGCAGCCGCCCCTGCGACTGGCTGAACAGCTGAACGGCCGGGTTCCACCCTCCGGCCACGGCGAGCAGGTCACAGTCGAAGAAGCGCTCGCCGACATGCACGCCCGCCAGCACCCCCTCACCATCCCCGGCGGTGCCCGTCACGACCTGTCCGGCCAGCACCTCGATGCCGTCGAGCGGCATCGCGTCCGGGCGCGGGTCGACGACCGCGACCACCTCCACCCCGGCCGCGGCCAGGTCGCGGGCGGCCTCGTACCCGGAGTCGGCGCAGGCGAGGACGACCGCGCGCCGGCCCGCGCGCACCCCGTACCGGTTGGCGTAGGTCCGCGCCGCCGACGCCAGCATCACGCCCGGCCGGTCGTTCCCGGGAAAGGCGACCGAGCGCTCGTGCGCCCCCGTGGCCAGCACCACCCGCCGCGCCCTGAGATGCCACAGCCGCTCGCCGCGCGCCCGCCGCTCCACGGCCACCACGTAGTCGTGGTCGTAGTAGCCGACGGCGGTCGTCCTGGTCAGCACCCGCGCGGTCAGTGGCAGCCCGGCCGCCCACTCCAGCGCGGGAGCCCCGTCCAGCAGGACCCGGCTGTTCAGCAGGTCGCCGCCGAGCCGTGGCTGGTCGTCCACGAGGATCACCCGCGCCCCCGCCGATCCGGCCGCCGCGGCCGCCGCCAGCCCGGCCGGCCCGCCGCCGACCACGAGCACGTCGCAGTGCAGGTACCCCTTGTCGCACCGCCGGTCGTCCACGGCGTCCGGGTCCACCCGCCCCTTGCCGCGCAGCGACCACGCCTCCAGTCCGTCGCGCAGGTCGACGGTCGTGGCCGCCACCATGGGGTCGGCCCCCACGCGGACCAGCGCGTTCGGCTCTTCGGAGCCGGCGGTGAAGACCCCGCGCGGGCGTCCCAGCCGCACGCTGCGGGCCACCACCCGCACCCCGTTCCGGAGCAGCGCCGCGGCCAGGGTGTCGCCGGGCTCCCCGTCGTAGGACCGCCCGTCGAACGTGAATCTCATCGGATCTCCTGGGTGACGGTGTGCCGCTCGACGGCGAACCAGGTGCGGCACCCGTGCACGTGGAACCAGCGCTCGCGGAACCAGCCCTTGGGGTTGTCGCGGATGAAGACGTACGCGGCCCACTCCTCGTCGGAGACGGGCGAGGCGGGGCAGGTGATCCCGGCCTGGCCGCCGTACCGGAACTCGGTCTCGTCGCGGGGGCCGCAGAACGGGCACGTGATCAGCAGCATCAGTGCGCCACCGCCGCCGCGCCGTGCTCGTCGATGAGCGCCCCCGTCGTGAACCGGTCCAGTCCGAACGGCTCCGCCAGCGGGTGCGGCCGCCCCTCGGCGATCGTGTGGGCGTACACCCAGCCGGACCCCGGGGTGGCCTTGAAGCCGCCGGTGCCCCAGCCGGCGTTGACGTACAGGCCCTCGACCGGGGTCGGGCCGATGACGGGGGAGGCGTCGGGGGAGACGTCCACGATGCCGCCCCAGGTCCGCAGCACCCGCACCCGGCTGAAGACCGGGAACAGCTCCAGCGCCGCGGCCATCTGCGCCTCGATCACGTGGACGCCGCCGCGCTGCCCGTAGGAGTTGTACGCGTCGATGCCCGCCCCCATGACCAGTTCGCCCTTGTGCGCCTGGCTGACGTACACGTGGACCGCGTTCGACATCACCACGCAGTCCAGCACCGGCTCCAGCAGCTCCGACACCAGCGCCTGCAGCGGGTGCGACTGCAGCGGCAGCCGGATCCCGGCCAGCGACGCCAGCACCGACGTGTGCCCGGCCGCGGCCAGCGCGACCTTCCCGGCCGCGATCCGCCCCCGCGAGGTCCGCACCGCCACAACGCGATTTCCGAGGATCTCGAACCCGGTGACCTCGCACCCCTGGATCAGGTCCACCCCGTACGCGTCCGCCTTCCGCGCCAGCGCCCACGCCACGTGGTCGTGCTTGGCGATCCCGCCGCGCCGCTGCAGGGTCGCCCCCATGACCGGATGGCGCGCCCGGTCCGACACGTTGATGATCGGACAGAATGTCTTGACCTCGTCGGCGTCCAGCCATTCGGCGTCCACGCCGTTGAGCCGGTTGGCATTGACCCGCCGCCGCCCCTCCCGCACGTCGCCGAGGCTGTGCGCCAGGTTGAGCACGCCGCGCTGGCTGAACTGCAGGTCGTAGTCCAGCTCGTCGCTCAGCCCCTCCCACAGCTTCAGCGAGTGCTCGTAGATCGCGGCGCTCTCGTCCCACAGGTAGTTGGAGCGGATGATCGTGGTGTTGCGGGCCATGTTCCCGCCGGCCAGCCAGCCCTTCTCCAGGACGGCGACGTTCGTGAGGCCGTGGTTCCTGGCCAGGTAGTACGCGGTGGCCAGGCCGTGCCCGCCGCCGCCCACGACGACCACGTCGTAGGCCGGCCGGGGGTCGGGGTTGCGCCAGAGGAAGTCGGGGTGGGTCAACGCTTGATCTTCTCCATCCCGGGGTCGTACAGCGGCTCGGTGGCGACCTCCGCGGGGACGCGGCGGCCGAAGTATGAGATGTCCACCTGTGTTCCTGGTTCGGTCAGTTCCACCGGCAGCCAGGCGTAGGCGATCGGACGCCGGAGGGTGTGACCGTAGGCGGCGCTGGTGACGTACCCGACCGTGCGGCCGTCGTGCCGGACCGGCTCCTTGCCCATGACCACCTCCGCGCTGAGCAGCGGCACGAGCCGGCGGCGGACGTTGCGGAACAGCGCGTCCCGACCGATGAAGTCCTTGTCCGGCTTGACCGCGAACCCCAGCCCGGCCTCGTACGGGTTGTGCTCGGTCGTCATGTCGACCCCCCACAGCCGGTAGCCCTTCTCCACCCGCAGGCTGTTGAACGCCGCCCGCCCGCCGGCGACCGCCATCCCGCGCCCCCAGAGCGTGTCCCACAGCTTGAGCCCCATGTCGGCGGTGGTGTACAGCTCCCACCCCAGCTCGCCCACGTACGACACCCGCATCGCCAGCACCGGCACATGCCCCACGTATCCGGTGCGGCAGCTGAAGTACCGGAAGCTCTCGTGAGCCAGGTCCAGGTCCGTGAGCGGCTGCACCAGCTCCCTGGCCAGCGGCCCCCACACCCCGACGCAGCACGTCCCCGGCGTGATGTCCGCGACCCGCACGCCGCCCGGCGCGTGCCGGGCCAGCCAGTCCAGGTCGAGGTTTCCGTTCGCCCCGATCTGGAACCGGTCCTCGGCCAGCCGCGCCACCGTGAGATCCGACCGGATGCCGCCCTTGGCGTCCAGCAGCAGCGTGTACGTCACCGACCCCGGCTTCCTGTCCACGTCGTTCGTCGTCATCCGCTGCAGGAACGCCGCCGCCCCCGCCCCGGTCACCTCGATCCGCTTGAGCGGCGTCATGTCGTACAGCGCCACGCGCTCGCGGGTCGCGTACGCCTCGGCCGCGGCGATCGGCGACCAGTACCGCGACGCCCACGCGTCCCGCTCCGCCGCCCCCGCGGCCAGGCCGGGCCCGAACTCCTCCAGCAGCGGGGCATTGGCCTCGAACCAGTGCGGCCGCTCCCACCCCGCCGCCTCCAGGAAGTACGCCCCCTGCTCTCGCTGCCGGACGTGGAACGGGCTGGTCCGCAGCGGCCGCGGCGACTCCATCGGCTGCAGCGGGTGGATGACGTCGTAGACCTCGACGAAGTTGCGCTTGCCGCGCTCCTCGACGAACGCGGGTGCGAGCTGCGCGGGCTCGAACCTGCTCAGCTCGCACTCGTGCAGGTCGAACCCGGACGTCCCGTCCACCAGCAGCTCCGCCACGGCCTTGGCGACCCCGGCCGAGTGCGTCACCCAGACGGCCTCGGCCAGCCAGAAGCCGTCGAGGTGCGGGGCCTCGCCGATCAGCGGGAAGCCGTCCGGGGTGAAGGAGAAGATCCCGTTGATGCCGTCCTGGTACGTGGACTCGGCCAGGGCGGGCAGCAGTTCGACCGCGTCCCGCCAGGCCGGGTCGAAGTCCTCCGCGGTGAACGCCTGCACCGACGGCATGGTGGTGCTCCTGGGGCCGATCTCGTCCTGGGCGACGGGCATGGGGCGGTGCGCGTACGAGCCGATGCCGACGCGGTCGGCGTACTGGCGGACGTACAGGTCGCGGTCCTGGTGCCGGAGGATCGGGCCGGGCCGGTCGATGGCGAGGCGGCCGGATCTGGCGTACTGGTGGGCCAGCGGCAGCAGCGGCACGGTCAGCCCCGCCATCCGCCCGATCGACGGCCCCCAGAACCCGGCCGCGCACACCACGACGTCGGCCGGGATCGTCCGGTGCTCTCCGCCGGCCACCACCGACACCCCGGTCACTCGGCCGCCCCCCTGCTCGACGCCCACCACGGTGTGCCGTTCGAGGAACCGCGCGCCTCGCTCGGCCGCCCGCGCCGCCTGCGCAGCCCCGCACGCCACCGCCGCGGCCAGCCCGTCGCCGGGCACGTGGTAGCCGCCGAGCACCTTCGCCGCGTCCAGCATCGGCCACAACCGGGCGCAGTCCGCCGCGTCCACCAGCCGCCCCTCGACGCCCCACGCCTCCGCCCAGCCCTGCTTGCGGTGCAGGTCGGTCCAGCGTTCCGGCGTGGTGGCCACCTCCAGACCGCCGACCTGGCGGAAGCAGCGATCGCCGAGCGCGGTGTACTTCCGCACGGTGTAGGCGGCGAACTCGGTCATGGTCTTCGACGGGTTGGTCTGGAAGACCAGCCCGGGCGCGTGGGAGCTGGACCCGCCCGCCGCGAACAGCGGCCCCTGCTCCAGCACGGTGACGTCGGTCCACCCGCGCTCGGTGAGTTCGTCGGCGAGGGCGCAGCCCACGATCCCGGCACCTATGATCACCAAACGGGGCCGACTCATGGCGCCTCCGGTTGTTCCTTAATGCGCAACACGCACCGGACTACGCAACGACCATAAGGCGCGGCGCACCGCGGAACAAGACTTGAGGCTCTGGGTCATACTCTGATTGCGGATCTTGGCATGTCGGAAGGGGGGCGCATGGCGCAGCGGCGCTTACTGGAGGGTCTCGGGGTCACCGTGGCCGAGGAGACGGCCTACCGTGCGCTGCTCGGGCACGGCCCTGCCACGTTGAGCGAACTGGCCGCCGAGACCGGCTCGTCCGCCGCGGCCATCCGTCGCATGCTGCCCAGGCTGGAAGACCTCGGCCTGATCTCCCGCGTGGCCGGCCGCCCGCTCCGGCTGATCGCCACCCCGCCGGCCATCGCCATCGACATCCTCGTCGCCCGCCGTCAGGAGGAGCTGTCGCACAGCCGCGCCGCCGCCGCGCTGCTGGCCACCGAGGTCGCCGAACGCACCGGGCCGCAGCCGGAGGAGGTGTTGGAGGTGGTGACCGGCCGCGACGCCGTGGCCCGCCGCTACCTCCAGCTCGAACGCGGCGCCACCCGCGAGCTGCTCGTGCTCGTGCATCCGCCGTACGCGGTCGACATCACCGACGACCACGAGAACCGGCGCCGGGCCGGCCGCCGGGGCGCCCCCGTCACCCGCGGCATCTACAGCCCGCTGGCCTTGGAGTATCCCGGCATGCTGGCCCACACCCGCCGCGCCATCGCCGACGGCGAGGAGGCCCGGCTCGGCCCCGTGCCGGTCAAGCTCGCCATCGCCGACGCCGGCACCGCCATCCTCCCCCTGGTCTCCGACTCCGACCACGCCGTGGAGAGCGCCCTCGTGGTCCACCCGTCCGCTCTCCTGAACGCCCTGCGCGGCCTGTTCGAGACGCTGTGGCGCACGTCCGTGCCCCTCCCCCTGTCCACGGACGGCCTGGCGGGAGACCGCGAGGCCCCGGACGCCGAGGTGCTGGCCCTGCTCGCGGCCGGCATGAAGGACGACGCCATCGCCCGCCAGCTCGGCCTGAGCCCCCGCACCGTCCAGCGCCGCGTGCAGGTGCTGTGCGAACGCCTCGGCGCCAGCACCCGCTTCCACGCCGGCTTCCTCGCCGCCCGCCAGGACCTGTTGCCCCGATGACCCGCGGGACGAGCCTTCCGCTCTCCTGGTCCGGGCCGGCACGCGCACCTGCTAGGTGAGCAGGATCCCGCCGTCCACGGGCAAGACCACCCCGGTGATGTACGACGCCGCGTCGCCGGCCAGGAACACCGCCGCCGCCACCAGCTCCGCCGGATCCCCGGGGCGGCCCATGACGACACGAGACTCCACCATCTGTTCGAGGTAGCCGGGTTTGTACTGGTCGGTCATCTCCGAGACGAAGAACCCGGGCTCCAGGCAGTTGACCCGGATGCCGCGCCGCCCCGTCCACTGCTGGGCCAGGTCGCGCGTCAGCCCCGCCACGCCGGCCTTCGACGCCGTGTAGGCCGCCTGCGGAAGGCCGGCGGTGGTCTCGGCGAGGACGCTGCCGACGTTGACGATCGACGAGCCGGGGCGCATGACCCGCGCGCACGCCTGCGCCATCCAGTACGTGCCGTGCAGGTTGACGTCGACGACCTGCCGGAACTCCTCGGGTGACTCCCGCAGCGCCGGCACGGCGGTCCCGACCCCGGCGTTGTTGATCAGCACGTCGACCGCGCCCAGCCCCTCGACGGCGGCCGCCACCAGAGCCTCGCAGTCTTCCGGCCGGGCGACGTCGGTCGGCACGGCGAGGCACCGGCGGCCGGTCTCCTCGACCAGCCGCCGCGTCTCCGCCAGCCGGTCGGCGCGCCGGGCCCCGATCACGACGTCGGCGCCCGTCTCGGCCAGCCCGCGGGCGAACGCCACCCCCAGCCCGGACGAGGCCCCGGTGACGATCGCCACCTTCCCGTCCAGGCGGAACCGCTCCAGCACGGCCGCGACCGCTCTAGAGCCCGTATTCCTTGACGATGCGCTCGTGGCGCTCGACCTCGACATCGATCTCGCGAGCCAGGTCGAGCCACGCCAGCGGGTGCACCCACCGCTCGGTCGCGTCGTCGAGCAGCGCGTCGACCTCCTGCGGCGTCACGTTCGGCGGGACCGCGACCCACCCGAAGACGCCCGGCAGCGGCTCGCTGGAGGTCGGGTGGGTGACCTTGTAGTTTTCGTCGCTGTAGACCCACATCGGCCAGCCGCGCTCGGCCATGACCTCGGTGAACTCCGCCCAGTCCTCCTCGCTCGGCGCGGCGCCGTCGAAGAAGTAGCTGGTGTAGCCGCCCGGCCGCAGGATGCGCACGGCCGCGAACGGCGGCACGAAATTCTGCTGCTCCTGCGGGTCGTCGGGGACCGGCTCCAGCAGCTGCGGGTCGAACACCACCAGGTCGCCCGCGTTGTACTCCATGCCGCGCGGCTGCGGCAGCGCCAGCCGGGCGGTCGCGGGGCCCGTACGGATCGACAGCACCTGGCGCTGGCCGCCGTCGGGGGCGGGGAGGATGACCCTGATGAGGCCCATCTCCTCCTCGATCGGCCCCTCCTTCGACTTGATCGGCATGCCGATCTTGGCCGCGCCCCTGCGCACGGTCTCCCAGTCCTCCGCGGAGGTGGCCATGACGATCATGCGCCAGACGTCTTCGTCGGACAGCTCGTCGAGGACCTCCAGCAGCACCTGCGCGGCCCTTTCGTTCTGGTCGAGCTGCTGGGCGGCGGAGGCCAGCAGGCGGCGGGCGTCGACGCCGCCCCCGGCCGCCGCGCCCTGCTCGGCCGCCTCCAGCGCCTCCGGCCACCGCTCCCGCGCGCTGTGCAGGCGGGCCAGCACGACATGCCGCGGGCCGGGCGGCAGCAGCGCGGCCATCTGCTCCAGCCGCTCGTCCTGGCGGGCCTCGATGAGCAGCGTGGTGAGGTAGGCGACGTCGTCGGGGTCGGCCTCGGCGATGGTGCCGCCGTCGACGAGCATCCGCCAGTAGATGTCGGCGCCGGTGGCGGGGTAGCCGAGGAAGCCGAGCGTGGTGGTGTGGCGGCGGGTGGCCTCGATGTCCTGGCCGGACACCGGCTCCAGCCAGCCCACCCACTGCTCGGGGTTGGCGTTGAAGCCGTCGGCCGCGTCGAACTGGCCCACCCGCTCCTCCAGCGGGCCGGGGGCCTCGGGCTCGGCGGTGTCGTCGGCGGCGGCGCGCAGGGCGGCGATGCGCTCGGCCAGGCCCTCGGTCTCGCGCAGCTCGGCGGTGCCGGACTCGGCCAGGTCGGCCAGCAGCCGCGCCTGCCACACGCCCTGCCGGCCGAGCGCCAGCTCGCCGGCGATGAGCGCGAGCTCGACCCGGGCGCGGTAGCCGCCCATCATGCCGAAGTAGTCGATCCACTGGCGCAGCACGCGGCCGAGCTGCCAGGTGTTGGTGATCTGCGAGGAGCCGGCCAGCAGGCTGACCGCCCGCGACCACTCCACGAACACCCGCGGGTGGTCGCCCACCACGTCGAGGTCGGGCAGCGCGTCGACGGCCTCGGCCGTGCGGCCCAGCGTGGCCAGGATCAGCGCGCGGCGCACGCCGTCGCGGTGGTCCTTCGTCACCGGGTCGTCGGGCTTGAGCTCGGCGGCCGCCTGCAGCGCGGCCAGCGCGTCCTCGGCGCGGCCCGCGGCCAGCAGCGCGCGGGCGTGCTCGGCGCCGAGTTCCCAGCTGGCCTGCCGGCCTGCCACCTCCAGCCGCCGCATGGCCGACTCGGCGTAGGTCACGGCCTCTTCTGGCCGGCCGGCGTCGACGAGCGCGGCGACGTACTGCGTGACGAGGCCGGCGAAGGCGATCTTCTCCGGCGTGGTGTCCTCGATGTGGGCCCCCAGCGTCTCCAGCCGCTCGCGCGCGTGGCCGGGACCGTCGGCGTTGGCCCACGTGATGGCCAGCGCCTCGATCACCGCCGGGACGGACGGGCACTCGCGCACGTCTTCGCGCTGGGCGAACGCCAGCAGCTGCTGCGCGTCGTCGACGGCGACCGCGCCCTGGGCCCGGTCGCCGATGCGGCCCATCAGATGCCAGTAGCGGGCGTAGAACTCCAGCCAGGGCAGCTCCAGGCTCTCGGCCTGCTGCGCGATGGCCGGGGCCATGACGTCGAGCTGCGGATATCGGCCGTCATAGGCCTGTGCGGGGAGGTCTCCCAGCGCCATGGCGAGGCCAACGTTGCCCGCCTCGGAAAGCTGCTGCTGGGTATCGCCGACCCAGGCCCAGATGTCCACGTCCATGGGCAGCCAGTCTGCCAGGTCAATGAGCGTGCCCCAAACGCAGAAGCCCGATCAGCTCGTCCGATTCGCGATCGTCCAGGACCGAGAACACCGGGGCCATGAGGTCGTCGGTGCGTTCCTCGACCTCCGCGCGCCGGGCGACCGCCTTGGGGGAGGGCGTGCGGTACGGCTCCGGCCAGCCGAGGAACCTGGCGACCTGCTCGCCGGGGCTGTGCCCGAGCGGGCTCCCGTCGTGCGCGGTGGCGAGCGTGGCCTCCAGGGGGTCGAGGCCGGCGGCGAGCACGGCGTTGGCGTGCAGGCCGCCGCGCAGCTCGCGGACGCAGTGCATGAGCTGCGCGGCCCGCGCGGGCGGGTCGTCGGCGAGCGGCACGGCCCGCCAGCCGGCGAACAGCGGCGCCCCCAGGGGCGAGGCCTGGCCGACGACGGGTTCGAGGAGCTCGGCGAGCCTGGCGCAGCCGTCGTAGCCGGCGAACCTGCGCCGGCCCCAGGCGCGGCAGATCTCGGCGTACAGCTCGACGGCCCGCTCGGCGGGGAGCTTGCGGCCGCCGTTCCAGCTCTCCTCGACGTGCGCGGGCGGGAAGAACACGGCGACCGCGGTGACCACGTCGGCCGCGCACTCGCCGAGCACGCCGCAGCGGCCCCTGAAGTAGAGCTCGCGGGCGCCGATGCCGTGCTCCTCGCAGACGGCCTTGGCCTCCCTGGAGATCATGAATCCGCCGCCGTACCGGCCGATCGGGGTCTTGACCTGGACGGCGGTGGTGCGTGGGTCAGCCATGTCCACCCCTCAGTTCGTAGAGTGAACTCAGCATCCCTTATAAGAACATTATTCTGCAAGCAGCAGATCGCCGCTCGCCACGATGACGGCAGGACCGGACAGGTAGCTCGTGTCCTCGTCGAGGACGACCGTCAGCGTGCCGCCCGGCACCTCGACCGTCCAGGTTCCGGTGGTGTCGCCGGACAGCGCCGCGGCGGCGACGGCCGTGGCCACCGCGCCCGTGCCGCACGAGCGGGTCTCGCCCGAGCCGCGCTCGAAGACGCGCATCACCGCCCGGCTGGTGCCGACCGGGTTGAACAGCTCGATGTTGACCCCCGCGGGGAAGACGCCGGTGTCGAAACCCGGCGGGTGGGACAGGTCGAGCTGCGCCACCGGGTCGCCGATCGCGCAGGCCAGGTGGGGGTTTCCCATGTCCACGTGGACGCCGGTGTACTCGTGGACGCCGAGCATGGCCACGCTCTCCCCGCGCACGACGGGCTTGCCCATGTCGACGGTGATGTCGCCGTTCGGCTCCACCCGGACCCGGCGCACGCCGCCCCGCGTCGCCACCGCGAACTCGCCCGGATCGGCCAGCCCGTGGTCGACCAGGTAGCGGGCGAAGACCCGAACGCCGTTGCCGCACATCTCGGCCATGCTCCCGTCGGCGTTGCGGTAGTCCATGAACCACTCGGCCGCCGACGCCTGCGCGGCGACCTCGTGGCTCTGCTTCGTGCGAACCACCCGGAGCACGCCGTCGGCGCCGACGCCGGCCCTCCTGTCACAGACCTTCGCGACCAGCGCGGCCGACACGTCCAGCTCGCCGTCGGGATCGGGGAGGATGACGAAGTCGTTCTCGGTGCCGTGCCCCTTGAGAAAGCGCATTCTTGGAGTTTATGCGCAAGGGTGTTCGGCGATCAGCGCGAGGGAGCGCTCCACGAGATCCGGCGCGTCGTACGGCATCCACCGCACCCGCGGATCCCGCCTGAACCACGACTCCTGCCGGCGGGCGAACCGCCGGGTCGCCCTGACCGTCTCCGCGTACGCCTCCTCCTCGCTCCACCGCCCCTCCAGGAAGCCGACGACCTGGGCGTAGCCGAGGGCCCGGCCGGCCGTGCGGCCCTCGGCGAGCCCTCGACCGAGCAGCCCGCGCACCTCCTCGACCAGCCCCGCCCGCCACATGCGCCCGACCCGCAGCTCGATCCGCGCGTCCAGTTCCGGCCGCGGCACGT
>DASUCK010000683.1:0-42002 GCA_036276095.1 Nonomuraea sp.
AGAGGCAGGCGGATCGCCGTTCTTGTCGCCCTCCTCGCCGGGCTGTCCACCCTCCCCGCCCCGTCGCCGGCCGCGGCCGACCCCAGCCCCGCCGAGCTGCGCAGACTCACCAAGCAGGCGGCCCGGCTCAACGATCTCTACCGCGGCCAGATCCAGAGCCTCGAAGAGATCAGGATCCAGGCCAAGCGGGCCACCGACACCTCCGGCGACCTCGCCGCCCAGCTCGCCGCCGCGCAGGCCGACGTCGGCCGGATCGCGCAGGCCGCCTACATCCTCGGGCCGATCGACGGCCTGCAGATGTTCGGCATGCAGGCCGAGCCGTACCAGGTGCTCGGCCACGCGGCCAACCTCGCGTACATGGCCGACGAGCGCACCGAGCGGGTCAAGAGCATCCAGAAGCTCATCGAGAAGTCGAAGGAGGCCAAGCTGGCCGCCAACGACAAGATCCAGAAGATGAAGAAGGAGATCAAGCGCCTGGAGAGCAAGCGCGACGAGATCCAGCGCCTGCTCAACAAGTTCGGCTTCCAGCAGCCCGGCGGCGGCGAGGGCCTCACCCCGCGCATGATCTCGGTCCGCGCCGCGATCATGCAGAACTTCCCCATGAAGTACGGGGTCGGCTGCCTGCGCCCCGGCGACCCCGGCGAACACGGCAAGGGCCGGGCCTGCGACTTCATGATGTCACGGGGCGGCACCATGGCCGGCGGCGCCGACGAGGCCAACGGCGACGCCCTGGCCGCCTGGCTCATCAAGAACGGCCCCCGGCTGGGCGTGATGTACATCATCTGGAAGCAGCGCTACTACGACATCCGCTCGGGCGGCGGCTGGGACCCGATGTCCAACCGCGGCGGCGTCACCGCCAACCACTACGACCACGTTCACGTATCGGTCTTCTGAGCCGCCAGGACGTCGCGGAACCAGGCGTAGGACGTCCTCGGAGTGCGCCGGCCGGTCGCGAAGTCCACGTGCACCAGGCCGAAGCGGGTGGTAGCCCTCGGCCATCGCCCGGCGCATGGCGGCGATGCGGCCCCCCAGGAACGCGATGCGGGTGGGTTGACGTAGTCGGCGGTCGTCGGAGCCCGTGTGACTCCCTTGTCTGGTGGTTATACGCCAGGATGGTGCCATGAGGAGTGTCTTGCGCCGCCATCCCGCCCAGCGTCGCAGTGTGGAGCGGGTGGAGCGGATGCTCGACGAGTGCGCGGTGCTGCTCGACGAGGTCGGATACGAAGCGTTGACCACCAAGGAGGTCGCGCGCCGGGCCGAGGTGCCGATCGGCACATTCTACCAGTTCTTCCGCGACAAGCAGGGGCTGGTACGGGCGCTGGCGCTGCGCAACCTCGACGCGTTCCTCGAACGCGTCACCGAGCGCGTCGCCGCCGCCGACCTCGGCCACTGGACCGACCTCGTCGACCTGGCCGTCGACGAGTTCGTGCACATGAAGCGGACCGTGCCGGGATTCGCCGTGGTCGACTTCGGCGAGGTGCTGACCGCGCCCGGCGGGCCCGCGATCCCGGGCACCAAGCGCGCGCTCGACGGCTCCAAGGACAACAACATGGTCGTCGCCGACCGGCTGCGGGCCCTGACGGTGGAGCTGGTGGACGCGCCGGCCGGGCAGGGGCTCGACCGGGCCCTGCTGGTGGCCGTCGAGGCCACGGACGCGGTGCTCAAGCTGGCCTTCCGCGTCGACCCCCGAGGCGACGCGGCGCTGATCGCCGAGTGCAAGCATCTCGTCCGCGGCTACCTCGCCGGCCACCTCCCCTGACGCCCGCCCGTGACGCCGGGCGCCGCGCGCGCCCTGTCAAGCGGTTGACCTGGAGCACGCTCCAGGTGAAATGCTGAACGCGTGACCACCGTGTACACACCAGCGGAAGCGGTCGAGGAGACCGGTTTCAGCCTCGACACTCTCCGTTACTACGAGAAGATCGGGCTCCTGGAACGCGTCGCGCGCAACGCCGCCGGGCAGCGCAGGTTCACCGAGGAGGACATCGGCTGGCTCGGCATGCTGCGCTGCCTGCGCGACACCGGCATGCCCATCGCCACGATGCTGCGCTTCGCCGAGCTGGTCCGCGCCGGCGACCACACCATCACCGACCGGATCAAGCTGCTGGAGGAGCACGACCGGCAGGTCCAGGCCCAGGTCGACAACCTCGCCGAACGCCAGCGCTACATCCGGAACAAGATCTCCTACTACCGCAGGGTCCGCTAGCACCGCCTTTGCGCGCCGGTTGGTACGCATGATCCATGGCCGGATCGAGGGGCGGCCGGATCAACCTGTCGCTGCGCCGCGTCGCCGTGCTCTGCGCGGCGATGCTGTTCCTGCTGCTGGCGCACGTCACGATCATGCAGGCGTTCGGCTCCCAGGCGCTCAACGCCGACCCCAGGAACGAACGCCCCCTGATCGACAGGTACGGCCGGCCGCGCGGCGACATCCTCACCTACGACGGCACGGCCGTGGCCACCAGCCGCCCGGCCGGCCCCGGACCGTACCGCTACCGGCGCCTGTACCCGCGCGGCGAGCTCTACGCCCCGGTCACCGGACACCTGTCGCTGCACCGTGCCACCGGCATCGAGCAGGCGCAGGACGCGGTGCTGTCCGGCAAGGACCCGAAGGTACAGGTCAGGTCACTGGTCAGGGACGGCGCCGTCGAGGGCGCCGACGTCCGGCTCACGATCAGGGAACGGGCGCAGTGGGCCGCCTACCAGAGCCTCAGGGCCACGGGAACGCCCGGGGCGGTGGTGGCCCTCGACCCGGCGACCGGGGCGATCCTGGCGCTGGCGTCGTACCCGTCGTACGACCCGAACCTGTTCACGACCTTCGACCGCGCCCGGCTGGCCCAGGCGCTGCGGCGGCTCCGGGAGGCGCCCGACGAGCCGCTGCTGAACCGGGCGCTGCACCGCCGCTATCCCCCGGGCCCCACGTTCAAGCTGGTCACCACGGCCGCGGCGCTGGCGTCGGGGGAGTACGGCCCGGCCAGCCTGCTCGCCTCCCCACCGCGCCTGGGTCTGCCGGGAAGCTCGGTGGACGTCCGCAACGACCCCGGCTGCCGGGACGCGCGGCCCACGCTCATGTACGCCTTCCAGGTCTCGTGCGACACCGCGTTCGCCAACCTCGGCGTGCAGCTCGGGCAGGACCTGCTGCGCGACCAGGCGGAGGCGTTCGGGTACAACGCGGGCAACCTCGCCGTCCCGATCGCCACGACGCCGAGCCGGTTCCCCGCGGTCCTGGACCGCGCCCAGACCGGCCTCGCCGCCATCGGGCAGCACGGCAACCGGGCCACGCCGCTGATGATCGCCATGCTGTCGGCGGCGGTGGCCAACGACGGGGTGCTCATGCGGCCGTACCTGGTGGAGGAGGTGCGGCTGCGGGACGGGTCGATGATCAACCGGGCGGGGCCGGCGGCGTACCGGCGGGCGGTGGCCCCGACGCTGGCCAAGCACCTGGCGGCGCTGATGACCACCGTCACGCACGCCGGCGGCACCGGGACGGGCGCGGCCATCCCCGGTGTGGAGGTGGCCGCCAAGACGGCGACCTCGCATTCGGTGCCCGGGGCGGAGGACCAGGCGCTGATCACGGCGTTCGCGCCCGCGGACAAGCCCGAGGTGGCGGTGGGGGTGGTGCTGGAACGTCCGGGCGACCAGGCGGCGGCCGTCGCGCCGATCGCCCGCGCCGTGATCGAAGCCGTGCTGTCGTAGCGCTCGCCGCCCCGGCGGTTCTCCACCGGCATGACGTTCGTCGGCCGGCATCGGGGGCGGCGGGGTACGCGCGTACACAGATCGGCGTATGCGCGGCGGGCAACGGCGGCGCTTCTCTACACATTGCCGGGGCCGTCTGCATACACCGTCGAATGAGCATGTCGGCGCATGTGCCGTCCACGTCGCGCGCCTACGGTTTCTTCCTGTGCGCGCTCCGCACGGGGCCGGACCTCTTCGGAGGGGTGGGGGTCCGGCTCCCGGGCGCGTGACAGCGGGCTCGAGCCGCGCAGGGCTCGGGCCCGCCCGTGATCAGCGCGTCCCCGTCCCTGAGGGCCTGACCGGGAGGCGCCACGTCGCGGAGGGACTGGTCAGCGGGTCGCCACGGGCAGGAGCGGTTCCCCGTACGTACCGGGCCGCGGCCGCCGCGTCGTACGCGACGATCTTGATCACCGTGGTCCCCGCGTCCCGCAGGCGATCGCCATGACGCCTCTCCGGCGGCGCGCTATGGCGGCAGCTCGCCCGAGCCGCGCGGGACGAGGCGGACCGGGAGCCGGACGCGCTCGCGCGGGCCCGCGTCGCCGCGCAGGCGGCGGAACAGCAGCTCGGCGGCCACCCGGCCCATCCACGCCGGGTCCTGGGCCACCACGGTCACGCCGGGCCGCAACAGGTCGGCCAGCTCGAAGTCGTCGAACCCGACCAGCGCCACCCGCCGCCCCTCAAGCGCCCGCAGCACGGTCACCGTGTACCGCCCGTTGCCGGTGAACAGGGCGGTCGGCGGGCGTTCCATGGCGAACATCCTGGCCAGGTCGGCCCGTACGCCCTCCGGTGAGGGCCGTCGCATGGACACCAGCCGCGGGTCGTACCGGCCGCCGAGGGCCTCCCGGTAGCCTCGGTGCCGCTCGGCGGCGGTGTAGATCGCGGGGTCGTCGCCCAGGAACGCGATGCGGTGGTGGCCGTGCTCCAGCAGATGGCGTACGGCCTGCGCGGCGCCGCCGGCGTTGTCGGCGAGCACGGTGTCCACGGCGAGCACGGTGTCCACGGCCAGCGCGGTGTCCACGGCCAGCGCGGTGTCCACGGCGAGCCCCGCCCCCGGCGGCCGGTCGGCGAACACCGCCTCCGTGCCCGCCGCCAGCTCGGCCCGCAGGTACGTGTGGTCGTCCCCGGCCGGCACCAGGATCAGCCCGTCCACCCGCCGCGTGCAGAACGCCTCGACCAGCTCCCGCTCCCGCCCCGGCTCCTCCCCGGACGACCCGCTGAGCAGCAGGCAGCCGTGGTCGATGGCGACGTCCTCCACCGCTCGGCTCAGCCCGGCGTAGAAGGGGTCGGCGAGGTCCTCGATGACGAGCCCGATCGTGGCGGTCCGGCCTCTGCGCAGCACCCGCGCGCTCTCGTTGCGGCGGTAGCCCAGCCGGTCGATGGCCGCGCGGACCCGTTCGGCGGTGGCGGGGTGGACGCCGGGCTCGCCGTTGACGACGCGCGAGACGGTCTTGAGCGCCACGCCCGCCGACGTGGCGACGTCCTTCATCGTCGGTCTCACGCCTGGATCATGTCTCACCGGGACCGGGCAGACAACGTTGTCAGGCACTGTGCGACAGTGGTCCCCTATGGCGTTGCGATCTGTCGTGCTCGTGGCCGGGTTCCTCATGGCCGCGCTCAACCTGCGCCCGGCCATCGCGGGCGTCTCCCCGCTCCTCGACGAGATCATGGACGACGTGGGCCTCACGCCCGCGGGCGGCGGCGCGATCACCACGGTGATGGTGGTCTGCCTGGGCGTGTGCGCCCCGGTCGCGCCGCTGCTGGCCCGGCGCGTCGGGCTGGACCGCACGCTCCTGCTCGGCCTGCTGGTCATCGCCGCCGGCGTGGCGCTGCGCGGCCTCGACGGCGCCCTGGTGCTCTACCTCGGCTCGGCCCTGGCCGCCACCGCCATCGCGGTCATGAACGTCGCCATGCCCGGCGTCGTCAAGCAGCACTTCCCCGCCCGGGTCAACCTGCTGACCGGCGTCTACGTCTCCGCGGTGGTGGCCGGCGCGGCCACCGCCTCCGCCGCGGTGATCCCCCTCCAGCAGGCCACCGGGTACGGCTGGCGCGGCATCTCCGCGCTGCTCGCCGTCCCCGCCCTGCTCGCGGCCCTGCTGTGGCTCCCGCAGGCGCTGGCCGGGCAGCCCCGCCCGCCGAACGCCCCCAGACCGTACGCGACCGTCCTGCGCAGCCGCGTCACCTGGTACGTCACGGCCCACATGGGCCTGCAGTCGCTCACCTTCTACGTCGTCCTGGCCTGGCTGCCGACGATCTTCCTGGACCACGGCCTGCCCGCCGAGCAGGCCGGCTACCTGCTCAGCCTCACCAACCTGGTCCAGGTCGCCGCCTCGCTCGCCGTGCCGGTGCTGGCCGGCCGCCGGGAGTCGCAGGTGCCGTACGTGGTGGGCGCGGCCCTGCTGACCGTGGCCGGCTACCTCGGCCTGCTGCTGGCGCCGACGACCGTCCCGTGGCTGTGGATGATCGTGCTCGGTCTCGGCCAGGGCGCCGCGTTCGCGCTCGCGCTGCTCATCATCGCGCTGCGCCCGGCCGACCCGGCGACGGTGACCGCGCTGTCGGCCGTGGCCCAGACGGCCGGCTACGTGATCGCGGCGTTCGGGCCGCTGCTGTTCGGGTACCTGCGGGAGGTGTCGGGGGGCTGGTCGGTGCCGCTGATGGCGGTGCTGGGAGTGTTGGTGGCGCAGCTCGTGGCTGGCTGGTTCGCCGGACGCCCTGCTACCTTAGGCAAGGCTAACCTATAAGGGAGGGTTTCAGCGTGCTGACCGAGACGCTCCGGCGCATGGCCGACGGGCGCGGCGGGGTGATCGGGGTCGAGCCCGGCCTCGTCATCGAGCCCGACGACAGCTGGACTCCGGTGACGGAGCTGACGCGGGAGCCGTACACGCTGCTGAACGAGCTGATCGCCGAGACGGCCGCGCGCTGGAACGCGCCGCACCACGTCGGCGCGGCGCTGTTCTGGAAGACCTACGGATACTGGCACACGCTGCCGATGGCGCTCGGTTGGGCGCTGGACGGGCGGGTGCCGGTCATGCGGTTCGCGGACACCTACGTCAGAACGTCCGGCGCGGGCGTGACGATCGCGGCCACGCGCGTGCGCTGGAGCAGCGGCGCGGGCGCGATCGCCGAGGCGCTGGCCGAGGCGCAGGCGCCCCTCGTCAGGGTCATCGGCGCGGTGGCCAAGGTGGGCGAGCGCACGCTGTGGGGCTCCACGGCGGAGGCCGTCGCCCACCCGCTGACGGTCGTCACGTCCGGCGACTACATGCGCCTGCTGAAGGAGATCGGGCCGCCGCTCGACGGGCTGGTGGAGCCCGCCGGCGACGGCTACGTCCGCAGGACCTGCTGCCTGTGGATCACGCTGCCGGACGCCGAGCCGTGCCGCACCTGCTGCGTGCTCAGGCCACGTCCAGCGGCACGTCCAGCGGCACGTCCAGCGGCCTCAGCTCGTCCGCGTAGCTGACCGAGACCCGGCGCATCACGCCGGTGCCGTCGATCGAGTACTGGCCGAGCCGCCACAGCGGCGGCGAGTAGGCGTGGATCGACACGCTCCGGTCGACGGCGCCGGTCAGCCGGTGGATGTGGTCGGGACCGAACGAGAACGACTGCCCCTCGGCCACCACCGTCTCCAGGTGCTCGCCGCCGATGCGCGGATTGCACTCCTTCAGCGCCCCCTGCACCACGTGTACGGCTCCGGAGGAGATGTCGTGGTCGTGCCAGCCCGTGTCGTCCTCCGGGCGCCAGCAGAGCACCCAGACGTCGACGTACGCGTCGCGGTGCAGCGAGGCGTAGTGGCGCCCGCCGTCGTCGGGGAAGTCCACCAGGTCCCGCCACTCGCCCGGGTTGGCGGCCAGCCGGTCGACCAGGTCACGCAGCTCCCGCCGGTCGAGCGTACGCTCGGGGAGCCGCGCACAGGTCCCCCCGTCCTGGATCTGGTCGGTGCTCACGTACGAGGCTCCTTTCTGGGTTCGTGGCCGCGCTCGGCGCGGCCGGTTCGGTCGCCGGTCCGCCCTCGCAGCAGCCGGCGCGGGTTGGTCACCCGGATGGCGTGGTCCGCGGCGGCGCCCAGGCCGGGGTCCGGCGCGGCGGCGTACGGGGCGTCGGAGCCGTTGACGACGACGTCGATGCCCAGTTCGCGGACGGTCGCGTCGATCGCCCGCGGGCCGTAGCTGGAGGTCTCCACGAAGACGTTCCGGTCGAGCAGGCCGCGGCGGGGGCCGCCCCTGGCGATGAGGCGTTCGGAGTGGAGCGGGGCGAGGCCCGCGAGCAGCGCGAAGCAGACGCGCAGCCGCGGGTGCCTGGGCCGGACGACCGCGTGGAAGTGGTACCACGCGGCGTGCAACTGCTGCACGTACGGCACCACGGCGGGCCACCACGACGGCACGCCCGCGGGTGCCCGCGCCGGCCCCGGATGCACGAAGAGCGGCAGGTCGCGGTCGGTGAGCACGTCGAGCAGCCGGTCGTCGGGCACCGCCGTGGCCGGGATCTGCAGCCCCACGCATCCCCGGTCGAGGTCCGCGGCCAGGCGGTCGGGGTCGGGGTCGCTGTGGCAGGTGGCCGCCCACACGCCGAACGGCTCGCCCAGCGCGAGCGCGCCGTCGTGGTAGGCGTCGAGCAGCGGCAGGCACTCCTCCGGCGGCAGGGACTCGATGCCGAGCGGGCTCGACAGCGACACCAGCGCCAGCTCCAGCCCGGTGGTGTCGCGGCGCTCGTGGTCGGCCGGGTTCACCTCGTACGGCGGCTCGCCGTCGAGCAGCAGCGTCCACCCGTCGAGCCGGGGCGGCGAGGTACGGGCCCGCAGCGCGTCGACGAACGAGCCGGTCCACAGATGCTGATGGACGTCGATGGCCACGATCACACCTCCCCCTATTTCCGACAAGTATTGCAGGTAAACCCGCCGTCCTGTGACACCATCGTCGTTAACCGTTTCAGTGATACGGTTCAGTGAACCGCTTCACCAACCGGATTGTCAACGGCTCACCGGTCCCACGCACACCACCGGCCCCCGCCACGAACACCACGCCCACCCGCCGAGGCCAGCCGGCGACACGTTGGGGTGACGGGCCTAGTGATGGGCCTGGTGACGGGCCTGGTTACCGGGCCGCCGGCCGCGGTGCCGGCTCGGCGGGCGAGGGCGCGTTCACGGCGACGAGATCCCGACAAGCCCATGGCGGGAACCCCGTTCTGTCGGCGCCACGCAATAGGCTGGCGGAATGCCTCGCAAGAGAGCCACGATCCGTGAGGTGGCTCAGGCCACTGGCCTGTCACCCGCGGCCGTCTCCTACGCGCTACGCGGCCTGCAGGTGTCCGAGGAGACCAAGGAGCGGGTGCGGGCCGCGGCCGCCGAGCTCGGCTACGAGGCCGACCCCATCGCCCGGGCCCTGGCCAGCGGGCGCACCGGGATGATCGGCCTGCTCTGCGGTTCACTGGAAGACCTGTGGCAGCAGTCGCTGGCGGTCGGCATCAGCAGGGGCCTGCGGGAGAAGGACCGCTACGCCCTCATCCTCGACGCGGTCGGCGACCCGGCCAGGGAGCGCGCCCTCGCCCAGCAGCTGCGCGACCAGCGGGTCGACGGCATGATCGTGCAGCCGCTCGACCCGTCCGCCGGGTTCTGGAAGGAGCTGTGCGAGTCGCTGCCGGTCGTGGCGATCGGCGACTCGCTGGCCGGCACGGCCGGCGAGGTCGTCTTCGACAACCGGCGCGGGGTGACCCTGGCGCTGGAGCACCTGCGGGCGCTGGGCCACCGCAGCGTCGCCGTCCTCACCTCGACCCGCGACAGCACCCCCGACCGGCCCGCCGACGTGCACGTCACGGCCGAGGCCGAGCGGCTCAGTCTCGACATCGAGGTCGTCACCGCGCCCCACGGGCTGGCCGGGGCCACCGCGGCGGCCCGCGACCTGCTCGCCGCCGAGTCCGCCCCGAGCGCCGTGTTCTGCTTCGCCGACTCCATCGCCTACGGCGTCTACGCGGCGGCCCAAGACCTCGGCCTGTCCATCCCCGGCGACGTGTCCGTGATGGGCTACGACGACCACCCGATGTCGGGGCTGCTCACGCCGGGCCTGTCCACCGTCGACTGGGACATCGACGGGATCGTGCGGGCGGCGGTGCGCCTCATCGCGGCGGCGGCCGACGGGGCGACCCGGCGCCGGCGCATCATCCAGACCCCGACGCTCAGGGAACGCGGCTCAGTGGCCCGCCTCTCCTGACCCGGTCAGGGCGGCGCGGGCCGCGGCCAGGTCATCGGTCAGCGGACGGTCGGGAGGCGGCGGGTGCAGGGCACGGGTCGCCGCGGCGCGCTCGCAGGCCAGCACGACCTCCAGCAGGTCGGGGCAGCGGAGCGCCAGCCGGGCGGCCTGCGTGGCGAACGACGCGTGGTCCTCCACGCCCAGCGACACCACGGCCGTGCCCGTGGTGACCGGATGGGCGAGGTGGCGGAGTTCGGCCAGGGCGTCCTGGGCGACGTACTCGAGGATCAGCGCCCCGGAGGCGCCCGGGCGGCCGGCGAGGAACGGGTGGCGGCCGGTGTAGCGCGGGTCCATCAGGGCGGCCAGGCGGGCGGTGCTGAGCTGGGCCGTCTGGGCGATCGCGGCCCGCAGCCCGTCGAGCGCCAGGGCCACGGGGGCGGCGTGGAAGTTGCCGTTGTGCCAGGCCAGGGAGCCGGCGAACAGGGGGTTTTCCGTGGCGGAGTTGAGGTCGGTCTCGACGACGGTGACGGCCCGGTCGAGCGCGTCCACGGCGGCGCCGTGCACCTGGGCGAAGGCGCGGAAGGCGTACGGGTCCTGGATGCGCGCCGCCTGCTCCCTGGCCAGCAGGCCGCGCAGCCGGGTGGCGACGGCGGCCTGGCCCCGGTGGGGCCGGGCGTCGTGCACGGCGGCGGCCAGCGGCTCGGCCGAGGCCCCCGCGGCGGTGAACGACAGCGCGGCGACGTCCACGGCCGCCTCGGCCAGCAGGCGCAGCCGGTGGCAGGCGAGCGCGGCGTCGGCCAGCGTGGCGGCCCCTGAGCTGATGAACGGCAGCGCGTCCGCCGGCGTGAGCGCGAACCGTGGGACCGGGACGCCGCCCGGGCCCTCCGCCGCGCCCGGCCCAGGGTCCGGGTCCCGAGCCGGGGCCGGTTCCGTGGGTTCTCGTGGGATGGGTGGGTCGTCGCGGCGCCAGGGGAGTTCGCCGAGGAGGCACAGGGCGGTGGTGGCCAGAGCGGTGAGATCGCCGGTGCCGATCGCGCCGTACGCGTGGATCGGGGGTGTGAAGCCGTGGTTGATCGCGTCGGCGAGCACCGGCAGCACGGCAGGGTCGATGCCCGAGCCGCCCGCGAGCAACTGGTTGAGGCGGACGACCAGCATCGCCCGCGCCCGATCGGCCGCGACCGGCGGGCCGGCGGCGATGGCGTGGCTGCGGATCACGTCGAGGCCGGGATCCTCGATCAGGACATCCTTGTTGGCGCCCAGACCGGTGCCGCGCCCGTACACGGGACCGGTGAACTCCTGAGCCATGACCCACGCGGCCCGGGCGCGGTCGAGGGAGGCGATCGCCACCCGGGCCCGGCCGCAGGCGGCCGCGTGGACCTGCGCGCAGGTCAGTCCGGCGCCGTCGAGCAGCACCATGGAAGCTCAGTCGTTGTCGGGAATGAGCAGCCCCAGCAGCCAGCTCACCACACTGATGATGATCGCGCCCCAGAACGCGGCCGGGTAGAAGCTGTCGACGTGGAACGGGATGTCGAGCTGCCCCGCGATCCAGCTCGTCAGCAGCAGCATGCCGGCGTTGATGACGAGGAGGAACAACCCGAGCGTCAGCACGATGATCGCGCAGCCGAGCGCCTTCACGATGGGCTTGACGATCGCGTTGATCAGACCGAAGATCAGCGCCACGAGGAGCAGCACGCCCCAGTAGCTGGCCGAGTTGGTGGGAGCGTTGACCGTGATGCCATCGACGAGCTGGACGGCGACCCAGAGGGCCGCTGCCGCGGCGATGGTCCTGATGATGAATCTCACGCTGCTTGATCCTCCCACTTGAGCGTGCCGCCGCGATAGGGGGCGCACGTCACCACGTGCCCGGTCGTCACTTTCCGTAGTCGGTTATCGCCGCCCGAACCGGGGGAAGGGGGTGCAGGGGAAGGAGCGAGATGGACGCGAACGGGCTCGAGTCGTTGCCCGCCCACGAGCTGCACGATCGGGCGGTGCGGTACGCCGTGCGCCACGGCGACCTGGGTTTCCTCTGGGAGTTGCTGAAGGTGATCCCGGCCGCGGAGGCGGCGAGCGGTCACGAGCCCGACGCCGACCTGACGAAGGTCTCCGCGCTGCTCAGCGATGCCATCGCGGCCGGTGAAGGCGAGCTGGGGGAGGCGCTGCGCCCGGTCTACCTCGAATACCTGCGCCGCCACCCCGACGCCTAGCCCGCCAGCCGCGCCTCGGCCCCGCCGTACGCGGCGAAGCCCGGCGTGCACGTCTCCTGCCCGTCCCGGCCCACGATCATCGTCTGGTACGCGCTCCGCGCGGCCAGGTCGGCGGCGAACCGGCGGGCCAGCACCGGTCCCATGGCGTAGATCGCGGTCGCGTACGCGTCGGCCCGGCCGAGGTCGGGGCCGATCACGGTGACGAGGCTGAGCCCGTCCTGCACCTCGCCGGTGCGCGGGTTGACGATCGGCGCGCCGCCCGAGGTGGCGATGCCGAGATCGTTGGCGAAGATGACCTTGCGGACGACGTCGTCGCGCGGGTCGCGGACGCCGACGCGCCAGCGCTTGCCGGGGGCGGCGGAGCCGCGTACCCGGATGTCGTTGCCGGCGGTGATGCGGTGGTCACCCGCGCCGGCGTTGGACAGGGCGCGGGACAGGCGCTCCAGCGCCCAGCCCTTGATGTAGCCGGAGGGGTCGATGACGCCGTTGATGCGGGCCTCGAACCAGCCGTCGGTCTCCCGGCTGAGCACGTCGCAGCGGTGCAGGACCTCGATCAGCTCGGGGATCTGCCGGATGGTCTGGCCGCGGTTGAGCCGGCCGATCTGGCTGTCCTCGTTGTCGGTGCCGAACGTGTCGGCCACCCACCTCAGCCAGGAGAACGCGTCTTTCAGCAGGGGCGTCAGCTCGCGCTCGGGGAGGGCCGTGCGGATGTCCACACTGACCGGCAGTCCGGAGATCATTTCAACCCGAGCGGTTCCGGGGAATGTCGTCACCTTGCCTCCTTGTCCGCAGCCCACCGTTGCAGACGTTGAGTAATGCCAGGTTAAACGTTTTGCCCGGATTTGAAATGAATCTGTGACTTTGGGATGGCAAGTCGTGACAGCGCGCCACCGACGTACCTCTTGAACGTGCGCGGACCGGCCACCACCACCTCGCGGTCGGCGATGTCCGGGATCTCCCGGCTCAGACCCGAGGCGCTCACCCGCTCCTTGGCCCGCGGATCGTGCTCCGCGCCCACGACGAGGATGAGCCCGTACCTGGACTCCAGGTCGCGGAGCTCGTCGGTGACGCGCTCGGTGCGGTAGACCGCGACCGTGTCGGCGGCCTCCGCCAGGCGGGCCCGCAGCGCCGCCGGGTCCACGCCGGTGGCGATCAGCAGGGAGCCGCGCCGGGCCTCCGCCGCGGGCGGCGGGACGCTGAGGAAGCCGAGCACCGCGAGCAGGGCCGCGGCGACGTACGCGGTGGGCGGGACCGTGCCGGGGCCGGCGGTCGCGTACGCCGCCGCCGCGAGCCCGCACCAGCTGAGGATGGGACCGTGGTTCGCCTCCATGAGACAGACGATCCCCGGCGAACATGAGAAGGCTCTGAATATTGCTGCGGAATCGGCTGAATGGCGTGGCGCGGGGGCGGCGAGCCGCCGGGCCGAACCGGGTCGGTAGGGTCGCAGGCATGGCTGAGGTGCGAGTGGAGCGTACGGACGACGGCGGGTTCCGCGCGGTGAACGCGCGTGGCGCCGAGGTGCGGATCGGCGACAGCTCGGAGGAGGGCGCGTTCACGCCCGTGGAGCTGCTGCTGGCCGCGCTGGGCGGATGCAACATCGTGACCGTCGAGCCGCTCACCGCCAAGCGCGGGCACCGGCTGGTCCGGCTGGCGATGACCGTCGAGGCGAACAAGGTCGAGTCCAACCGGCTGGGGCCGGCGACGGTCTCCTACGACGTGGAGCTGCCGTCGGAGGAGGCCGGCGAAGTGTTCCGCGCGGTGGCCGGGCGGGTGCACGAGAAGTACTGCACGGTGGGCAGGTCTCTGGAGGAGGGGACTGAGGTGCGGTTGAAGCTTCCGTAGTCGGGTTGAAGCTTCCGCAGTCGGATTAAACAGATATTCGACCCCGTTATGACGCGACCGTTGCATTCGTCTCGGTAGCGTAGTAGCAGGTCAGGAGCGCTGCGACTGGCCGAAGACCTTCACCGAAGCGGACGCGGAGGGGGACCGCGAGCCGCTAGTGCGGGACCGCCGGCGTTTTTGGGGGAAGACGTCGGCCTGGACCGCCGCCGATCGGGCCGGGCAGATTTGGGGGAACTGCCCGGCCCGATCCATGCGTACGGCCCGATCCGCAGGATGTACAGGATGCATGCGTACGGCCCAGTGCGATGCGTACGGCCTGATCCGCCCTGAACCGCGTGTATGCCCTGCCGGTCCGATCTGACCGGTTGGTGCGTATGCTCCGGGTTCGTGAAGAAGGTTCTCATCGACTGCGATCCCGGCATCGACGACGCGCTCGCCTTGGCCCTGGTCGCCGGCTCCCCCGACGTCCTCGACCTCGTGGGCATCACGACCGTGGGCGGCAACGTCGACCTGACCCTCACCACGGCCAACGCGCTGGCGCTCAGGGAGTTCCTGCACCTCGGTGACGTGCCGGTCACGCCGGGGAGCGACCGCGCGCTGCTGCGGGAGACCGTACGCGCGGGCGACGTGCACGGCATCACCGGGCTCGGCCGGGTCGTCCTGCCCGTGGCCAGGAAAGGGCCGGCGGACGGGCACGCGGTCGACTTCATCGTCGAGACGCTGCGGGCCGCACCCGGTGAGATCACGCTGGTGGCCGTGGGGCCGCTGACGAACCTGGCCCTCGCCGTACGCAAGGAGCCGCGGATCGTCGAGTGGGCCGCGGAACTGGTCATCATGGGCGGCTCGTACACGCGCGGCAACCACAACCCGGCCGCCGAGTTCAACATGCTGGCCGACCCGGAGGCCGCGGCGATCGTCTTCGAAGCCGGGTGGACGGTCAGGATGATGGGCCTCGACGTGACGCTGTCGGCCCTGGTGACGTCGGCGGTGCTGGACCGCATGCGGCCGCTCGGGCGGCTGGCGGAGCTGCTGGTGCCGGCGGCGGAGTCGTACAAGCAGGTGACCGACGACGACGGGCCGGCCATCCATGACGCCTGCGCGGTGGCGTACGTGATGGACCCGTCGCTGTTCACGTGCGTGCCGGCCGTGGTCGACGTGGAGACGGCCGGGCTCTACACGCGCGGGATGACGGTCACGGATTTCGACGTCAGCGGGCGCCGGGCCAACGCGCTCGTGGCGACCTCGCTCGACGTTGAGCGCTTCTGGGATCTCGTCGTGGAGGCGTACGAGCGGCTGGCCGTACGGCTTGGCTGAGGCGGCTCGGGCAGTGTCCGGTGGCTGGTACAGTTGACCTCGTTGCGCCGCTAGCTCAGTTGGTCAGAGCAGCTGACTCTTAATCAGCGGGTCCGGGGTTCGAGTCCCTGGCGGCGCACTTCTTCCGAGACCGTCCGGTTCGTCCGGGCGGTTTCGTCGTCTCTGGTGAATGACCAGCAGGTCCGCGGGGCGGCGGGAACGTCTCCTCGCGGTGTCCCCGCAGGCTGCCGGCGGTGGGATCGGCGGTGTGAGGTGACGCGCGGGTGCGGCCGCGCGGTCAGGTGTAGTAGCCCTCGACGGGAACCCGGGCCTCGGCGTAGAGAGCCGGGCCCTCGGGCTGAGGGGCGACGAACGCGCTGCCCGGCGGCTTGAGACCGGCGAGCTGCTCGGCGGACAGGGCGTACACGACGCGGCCCAGCCCCGAACGGGCGATCGCGCCCGTGCACATCTCGCACGGCTGGCAACTGGTGTACATCGTGGTGCGGGCCGCGGTGTCCGGGTCGAGCTCGCGGGCGGCCCAGCGGGCCAGCTTCAGCTCCGGGTGGGCGGTGATGTCGCGGTCGGTGAGCGAGGTGTTGCGCTCCTCGGCCAGGACGGCGCCGTCCGGGCCGGCCAGCAGCGAGCCGAACGGCGGGTTGCCGCCGGCCCTGGCCTCGGCGGCCAGCTCGATGGCCCGGCGCAGCAGCTTCTCGTCGACGTGCGTCACAAGTCTCTCCTCGGCTCAGCGGGGGCTCGGTGGCTCCTGGTTAGCGGTGAGGCGTCCGGTGGGCGTGGTTGAGCGGTGTGTCGGTGGCCTTGGGCGTGGATCAGGGCTCGTGGCGGCGGGGGAGCGGGCAGCGCGGGCGCGTCGCGCGGCACCACCACCTCGCCCAGCGTCCGGTGCAGCTCACGCACGTCCTTGTCGCTGCCGGGCACGATTCGCAGGACCTCGCCGTTGAACGCCCAGGAGCCGTCGGGGACGGCCATCTCCGCCATAGTCTCAGCGTAGGACACGCTCGGATCGGGAGGGACGGATGGAGACCTTCACGAGCTGGCCCACCTGGCGGCACGCGGAGCGCCCCCTGGCGGCCGCGGTTCCGGCGGCGACGGTCGAGGCGTTGCGGGAGGCGGCCGGGTTCGCGGGCCGGTGGCATGGCGTCCAGCAGCGGCCGACCGGGCGGCCTTACCTGGAGCATCTGCTGGAGGCGCTGGAGGTGGCGGTGTCCGGCGCCCGGCTCACCGACCGGGACGTGCTGGTGGCGATCCTGCTGCACGACGTGCTGGAGGACACCGCGTGCACCGAGCGGGAGATCGCCCGCAGGTTCGGCGGCCGGGTGGCCGAGCTGGTGCGGCTGGTCACCAGGCCGCGCGGCGTGGCCAAGGCCGACTACCTGGAGTCGCTGGTCAAGGCGCCGCCGCAGGCTTTGCTCGTGAAGTTGGCCGACCGGGCGAGCAACGTGCAGGAGTTGCAGCGCATGCCGTGGCGGTTCCAGCGGCGCTACTACCTGGAGACGGTCGCGTACGTCATGCCGCTGGCCGGGACGCACCCGTGGTTCGCGCAGTGGTACACCGAGTGGCGGCGGCTGTGGCGCCGCGTGGAGCGCTGGCCGGGTTAGTCCCCCGCGAACGCGGACGGCGGCGGCCTGCGCCAGCTGATCACGGGGCGGGAGGCGGCGTTCAGCGTGCTCACCGGGTCGGAGGTGACCGTGGACTCGGCGCGGCGGCCAGGGCCGAACGGGAGCGGCCGGCCCCGTCGGGCCGTTTCCGGCCGCAGCACCCCTCGCGGCCCGGCACTGGTGGCCGGGTCGGGGTGGGCGCTGCCGGGTCAGGCCCGCGTGGTCGGGCCGGACCGCTGGGCGACGTCCTTGGCGCCGTCCTCGATCAGCTTGGACGCCAGGTCCGACAGCGCGCGGCCGACCGCGAGCTCGTCGCCGATCCCGGGTACGGGCCGGTCGCTCGGGTTGCGGCGGGCGTGCGCCACGCTCTCGTGCCGTTTGCCGTCGGGGGTGAACAACACCGCCTGGGCCGTGGTCAGGGCGTCCTCATCGTCTTCGCTGATCCAGATCTGCACGTTCCACTGTTTGTAGTCCACGAGGAACACCTCCCTCCCTTCGAGCCTGCTACCCGGACGCGCCGGGGTAAAGTCACCGGTCCGGCCCGGCCCGCCCTCCGGCGCGACCTCGGCCAGCCACGCGGCAGTCGGACGAGATTCGGGCGCACGCCTCCGAGCAGGCGGTCCGCGGCCGCTCGGCCGGTGCAGCCGGTCACGGGTGGCGGACGTCCGGGCGACATCGCCCGGGGATCACCTGTGGACGCCGTCGCCGGAACGCTCCAGCAGGTCGAGGTCGGCGCGCCGGGGCAGGCTCTCCCAGTCGCCCTGCGACGTCACCGCGAACGCCCCCGCCGCGCACGCCATGGCCAGCCGCCGGTCAGGCTCGGCCCCGTCGAGCCAGCCGGCCAGCCACCCGGCCGCGAACGCGTCACCGGCTCCCACCGGGTCGACCTCGGTCACCCGGTACGGATCCGCCCGCCGCGCCACCCCGCCGGACAGCTCCATCGCGCCCTCCGCGCCCAGCTTGACCAGCACGTGCCGGGGCCCGAGCGCCGCCAGCGCCGCGGCCAGCGCCTCGGGCCCGTCGGCGGCGGCGAGCAGCCCGCCCTCGGCCTCGGTCGCGAACAACACGTCCACGTCGCCGACCGTCTCGCGCAGCCACGCGCCCGCCTCCTCCGGCGTCCACAACGCGCGGCGGTAGTTGACGTCGAGCGAGACCGGCACGCCGGCCTGCCGAGCCGTGGCGATCGCGTGGCGGACGGCCGCGCGCGCCGAGGCCGACAGCGCGGGCGTGATCGCCGAGACGTGCAGCACGCGGGCCGAGGCGATCAGCTCCGGGTCGAGGTCGGCGGCCGACAGCCGGGAGCCCGCGCTGCCCCTGCGGTAGTAACGCACGTCGATGAGGTCGGCCGTACGCCGCCCCTTGATCATCAGACCGGTCGGCGCGTCGGGGTCGGGGATCGCGCGCACGTCGACGCCCTCGCCGCGCAGGGTCGCGCCGATCAGGTCGCCGAACTCGTCGGCCCCCACCCGGCCGACCCAGGTCACGCGGTGGCCGAGCCGGGCCACGCCGATCGCCACGTTGGACTCCGCGCCGCCGAGCCCGAGGTCGAAGTCGCGGGCGAACCGCAGCGGGCCGGTGCGGCGGGCGGCGAACAGCGCCATGGTCTCACCGAAGGTCACCAGGTCGGTCATCGGCTCGGCCTGCCCAGCTTTCCCGAGACGCGCGCGGCCGCCGCTGCCACCAGCGGCCCCACGTCGCGCACCCGGGCGGCGGTGATCCGTGAGGCGAGGCCGGAGACGGAGATGGCGGCGGTCACCGCGTCGTTGTGGTTGAAGATCGGCGCGGCCACGCACCGCACCTCGGGTTCGTTCTCGCGGTCGTCCACGGCGTAGCCGCGGCGCCTGACGGCGGCCAGCTCGGCGCGCAGCCGCTCGGGGTCGGTGATGGTGTGCTTGGTCCTGGGCTCCAGCGCCAGGCCGGTCACGGCGTCGTCGGGCTGCCAGGCCAGGATGGCCTTGCCGACCGCGGTGGAGTGGAGCGGGCCGCGGCTGCCGACGCGCGAGGCCATGCGGACGTTGTGGTCGTTCTCCACCTTGTCGATGTAGACGACGTGCGGCGGGTCGTAGACGACCAGGTGGACGGTCTCGCGGACCTCGCCCATCAGCCGGTACGACTCCTCGGCCGCCACCGCGCGCAGGTCGAGCGTGGCGAGGTAGGACTGGCCGAGCCGGAGCGTGCCGTGGCCGAGGCGGAAGACGCCGGTCCTGCGGTCGCGTTCGAGCAGCTTGGCTTCGAGGAGCGGGGCGGTCAGCCGCAGCACCGTGCTCTTGGGCAGCCCGGCGGCCTCGGCGAGCTGGGTGAGCGACTGGCCGGGACGCTCCCGCACGTGCTCCAGGACGGCCAGCGCGCGTCTGAGCGAGGCGGACTGGTTGCGTTCTGGCATGGGGGCAACATAGCGCGGCCTCCGCGAGTCGCAACATCGCGTACTGCAATGCAGAACCTCGGGCACGGGCGACCGGCCGCACGGCTTGGGTCCGGGCCGACCGGCGCGGGCAAGGATTGACTGCGCGTGTCCGAGCCGAAATCGGCGCTTGGCAAAGGGCGACGTCCGGCGAACTCCGGCGAAAGATTGGGCACAATCTGCTTCTGCGCGCGGGTGCTCTTCGTCTCATCGTGAGGACGTCAGGCGAACCTTGCCATGACACCGATCCATCCCGAGCAGAGAAGCAGGTTTCCGCATGGCCAGACGCTGTGCCGCCGTCGTCGTCGTCGCTCTTGGCGCCGTACCCGGATCCGTGTCGCCGGCCCTGGCGGTCACCTCGGCGCAGCGGCTCGCCGCCCTGTCCGGCTTCAGCCAACCCACCACGTCCAGCGCCAGCGCCTGGCGCTCGGCCTGGCAGAACCAGTCAGCCTGGGCCGACTATGCCTTCGACTGGTCGACCGACCTGTGCTCCACCAGCCCCGACCGGCCGCTCGGCTTCGATTTCCGCACGCCCTGCCGGCGGCACGATTTCGGCTACCGCAATTACCAGGCCGCCGACCAGTTCCGGGCGAACAAGACCCGAATCGACGCCGCCTTCTACTTCGACATGCGGCAGGTGTGCGCCGGATACTCCCGGGTGTCCAGGGCCACCTGTGACGGGCTCGCGTGGACGTACTACCAGGCCGTCCGCCGGTTCGGCAGCCTGACCGTCACCGGGGAGCAGATCCGCGAGGTGCGGCGCACGGCCGAGCTGAGCGCGCGGGGCGCCTGAGCGCCGCGGGCGGAGGCGCCGGGGCCGGCGTCCCCGCCTCATGGCCTGGACGGGCCCGTGAAGATCGCGATCTCGTGCCGGTCGCCCGGCGCCAGGAACCGCAGCAGCTCCAGCGCCTCCCGCTCCACCTCCGCCAGGACGGGGATCGGCTCCCACTGGTGCACGGCCAGCGTCGAGACGCCTCCGGCGCGCTTCACCGTCCAGTCGCCGGCCGTGACGCCGTCCACCAGGATCACGCGCGGCATCACGTTGGCGCCCATGAAGCCGCGCAGCGCCGCCGCCCCGGTCTCCGTGATCACCCTGGAACGGTCGGCGTGCGACAGGAGCAGGTTGTCGAAGTCGTACATCAGCCGCACCGGCGCCGGCACGTCCGCGTCCGGCCTGGGGGCGTCCGGCAGGTCGTACAGGGTGCGGCCGGCCTCGTCGCGGAAGCGCACCAGATCCATCGACTCGACCACCTCGCCGAGGCGGGTCAGCCCCGACCAGGTCTGCGCGTCCGCCACCGACGCCGGTCCGAACGCCGCCAGGTAGCGCCGCACCAGCTCGGCCGGCGTCAGCGGAGGCGCCTCGAAGCCGAGAAAGGACTCCGCGCTCGTGTGGGCGATCGGGCCGCTCCTGCCCCACAGGCCGCGCGGCGGCACCTGCACCAGCGGCACCAGCCAGCGCACCCCCTGGCCGAGCGCGTGCGGGTCGTTGGCCGGCCACCGCTCGGCCAGCGCCCGCCCGAGCTCGGCGAACGTCATCGGCCGCGCCTCCAGCAGTGCACGCGCCGTCGCCGCCAGATCGTCCAGGTCGACCCCGGCCAGCCTCCTGCCGAACGTCGTGCGCGTCATGCGCTCGGTGACGGGCTGCAGCAGCGGCCGCATGGCCAGGCAGTCGCGGGCGCTGACCAGGTGGATCGTGGAGCGCTGCAGCGCGATGCGGACCAGCGCGCGGTCACGCAGCAGGTCGGAGGCGCCGGCCGGGTCGAAGCCCGCGATCCGGTTCCACAGCCCGGTGTACCAGGTGTGGGGGGTCTGCGCCTGCAGCCCGGCGAGGTGCTCCACGACCTCGACGACGCCCTTCGCGGCGCGGCCGAGGAGGAGCTGCCGGTCGAGCGTGGCCCGGTTGAGCGCCCGGCGGCCGATGAGGGGATCCATGACGTCAAAGGTAAGGGGCTATTGCGGCAGGTCCCGTGCCGCAATAGCCCCGGCGGCGCCGGCCCGGAGGCCGGTCTGTGGCTCCTAACGTCTGATCGTACGCGCCGCCGCGTACTCCCTGAGGAAGTCGTCCCACTCCGAGTGCCGGGCGATCTGGAGGTCGGCGTGGAAGCGCGAGATCGTCCGGTCCACCGGGAAGTACGCGCTCAGCCCCCCGCACTCCGCCACCTTGGCGCCCAGGTGGCCCTCCTGGACGACGAACCCGCCCGGCGTGTGGATGGCCAGCAGCTTGTCGGCCACCGAGGCCAGCGTCGGGTCCGTCCGCGAGTCGGCGACCAGCGCCAGGCAGAGCGTCCGCAGGTCGACGAGCGACCGGTCGGCGTGGAACCGGGTGGCGACCGACTGCACGCTGTCGATCACGGACCGGTTGGCCGGCACCTGCCGGCGCAGGCAGCCGGCCAGCGTCCGGAACTCGCGCATGAACTCCTCGATGCGCGTCGCGTCGACCGCGCACTGCGCGACCGTCCGGTGCGTGCCCCGGTAGGAGTCGACGTACCGGTCCACGACGACCCGCCCGAGCTCCCTGGCGTCCATGCCCGGCTCGTCCGCCAGCGCGGCCAGGATCCCGGCGTACGGCCAGCCCTCGTTCGGGTCGAGTTCCTGAGCGCCCACCACCGTGCCGACGTGCTCGCGCACCTCGTAGCAGACCTCAAGGGCGCTCATCAGGCAGGCGTCCAAGCCCAGCAGGTCGATCGGGCGGCCGAGGTCGTCGTGCAGCCGCGTCATGACGTGCCGCAGCTCGATCGTGTCCAGCGCGCGCGGCGTCCCGTCGTCGGCGGCGGTGACGCGGTCCTGCGCGCCGGGCAGCTTCAGGACCTCCTCCAGCGACCTGGTGAACACCGCCCTGGCGACCTCCCGCGCCGCACCCAGCCGGGCCAGGTCCGAGTACGCCGGCTCCTCGTCCGCCAGCGCCACGCGCGGGGCCCGCCGCACGTAGCCGGACTCCACGTCGCGCCTCACCCGGCGGCCCCTGACCTGCGCGTAGAGCCGGTCGAGGTCGTCGGGGACCCAGCCGCCGCCGTGGTTCCAGATCACCAGGGCGTGCCGGCGGGCGGGGGCCCGCCGCGCCGACCAGCGGACGAAGTCCACGAGCGTCTGCGGGTCGCCGGAGCCGGTGTCCGGGGGCAGCTTCTCCACCAGGTCGGGCGCGCCGCCCCGGCCGACCTCCATGCGCAGCGCCCGGCCGCCGGCCCCCTGGAGCCCGACGAACGCGGTCACCCGCACGCCGCTCGCCGCCGGGCCCGCCCGCAGCTCGTCCAGGTCGCGCCCGGCCGCGTCGGACAGGTCGTTGTTGCCGGCCATGTAGACCATGAACGTCCACTCGCCCGGCTCGCCCGCGGCCGGCTCGGCCACCTCCGGACGTTCCCGCGGCGCGCCGAGCGCCCGCCACGTGGCCGGGCCCGCCACCCCGTCGGCCAGCAGGCCCTCGCGCTGCTGGAGGTGGTAGGCGGCGCCGTACGTGGCCGGGCCGAAATAGCCGTCGGCGCGCAGCCGGTAGCCGCGGGCCCGCAGCAGCTCCTGCAGCCGCCTCACCTCGTGTCCCCTGGCGCCGAGCCGCAGCGTGGGCCCGCCCATCAGTCCGCGGCCCAGTGGAAGCTGAGGCACGTGGCGTCCGGCGACAGCTCGGCGGCCGGGATGACGTACGCGGGGGTGCGGACGCCGAACAGCTGCGCCTTCCACAGCACGATCCTGCCGCCGCTCTCCAGCGCCCTGGAGTCGAACCGGAACTCCAGAGGCCGGTGCTCCACCCGCGGCTGCCGCGGCCGGGAGCCGAACTGGTCGGCCGCCTGGTGGGCCAGCTGGAGGCTCTGGAGGATCGCGGGGAAGAGCGCGTTCAGGATGCGCGCCTCCGTTCCCCGCTGTTCCTCCGCGATGTAGGACGGCATGGTCCTTTCCCGGCAATCGGCGGCATTCGTCCACGCTGGACGCTATGAACGCCTCCTGCCGCGAGCATCAGGGAACGCCCTGGGGATAACCCCGGGGCCGGTCCCTAATGATCGGAAGGGCCGACTCGGGTCAAAGGGACACTGGACGGTCGCCGGGCCAAGGCACACGATGAATTGGTCCAGGGGGTGAGTCCATGACAACCCGCGCCCTTCGCGACGAACACTTCGTCGGCCGCAGCCACGAACTGGCGGTGCTCCACGCCCAACTCGGCCGCGTCTGCGAAGGCCGGTCGAGCCTCGTGGTGGTGGAGGGGCCGCCGGGCATCGGCAAGACCGCCCTGGCCGGCGAGTTCCTGTCCGGCATCGAGAACGCGATCGTGCTGGACGTGAGCGGCGAGGAAGGCGAGTCCGAGCTTCCGTACGGCGTCCTCGGCCAGCTCGGCGCGCAGACCCGACCCGTGCCGGAACCGCTGTCCCGCCTCGCCGTGCCCGCCCTCCCCGACCTCCCCGCCCGCCTGCCCGCCGGGCGCCGCCGCACGGCACACCGCCCGTGCGGGCCGGTCGACCCGGCCGCCGGGCTGCCCGACCCGCTGGTGGTGGGGGCCGCGCTGCTGGAACTGCTCGGCGGGGTACAGCGAGGGGCGCCGGTGGTCCTGGCCGCGGACGGCGTCGGGTGGGCGGACCTGCCGTCGTTGCACGCGTTGACGTTCGCCTTGCGGCGGCTGCGTACCGACCGGGTGCTCGCGCTGCTCATCGTGCGCGAGAGCGACGACCCGCGGCTCCCGGACGGGCTGCGGCGGCTGCTGCGGAGCTGCGCCGCGCTGCGGCTGCCGCTCAGCGGGCTGAACGCGCGCGACCTGCAAACGCTCAGCGCGCGGCTCGGACCGGTGCGCCTCACCCCGCGGGCCGCCGAGCGGCTGCACGAGCACACCAGAGGCGTCCCACTGCACGCCCGCGCCCTGCTCCAGCAGGTACGCGCCGAGACCCTGGCCGACGTGGACGCCCCGCTGCCCGCGCCCCGCGCCTACGCCCGGCACGTACGGGACCGCGTCGGCCGGTGCGAGCCCGCGACGCGAGGCCTGCTCACCGCGGCCGCCGTCCTCGGCACGTCCGCGCCGCTGCACCTCGTCGCCAGGATGGCCGGCCTCGCCGAGCCGCTGCCCGCGCTGGAGCAGGCCGCGGGCACCGGGCTGCTCGTCGAGTGGCGCACCGGCGCCGGCGTCTCGGTCGGATTCCCCAACCCGCTCGTCCAGGCCGCGATCTACCAGGACCTCGGCCCCGCCACCCGCCGCCGCCTGCACCTGCTGGCCGCCGACCTCGTCGACGACGTGGTGCACCGGCTCCACCACCGGCTCGCCGCCGCCGACCAGGTGGACGAGGAGCTCGTACGGGAGGTGGCCAGGATCGGCCGGCGGCAGGCGGCGGCCGGGCGGTGGGCGAGCGCGTGCGCCTGCCTGACCCGGGCCGTGCAGCTGACCGCGGCGGGTCCAGCCAGGGACCGGCTGATCGCCGAGGCCGTGGAGGCTCTGCTCGCGGCCGGCCGTACCGCGGACGCCGCCGCCCTGGCCGCCCAAATCGCCCCCGCCCCCGATCCGGCCGCCGATCCCGCCGCCGATCCGGCCTCCGCTTCCGCCCTCGATCTCGTCGTCGGCCTGGCCGCCGGCGCGTCCGCCGTCCGTGACTACGCCCTGGGCTCCGTCGCGCTGGTCGCCGGCCGCCTGGAGGAGGCGGCCCGCCAGCTGGAGAACGCCTGGTCCCACGCCGCCCATGACCCCCGCCTGGCCTCGGCGATCGCCGGCCGCCAGGCGCTGGCGTCCCTGATCCGCGGCGCCGGCCCGGACGCGGCCGCCTGGTCGGAACACGCCTCCGCCCTCGACCCCACCCCGTCGCGGGGTCCGATCGTCCCGCGCGGCACGGCGGCCGAGCGCCCGCCGGAGGACGCCTCCGCCGCCGCGCGTGGCGCGCGTGCCGTGCGGGCTCGGCCGGCACGGGGTGGCGTCAGGGCCACGGGCGGGACACGGGGCGACGGGGCTCTGGTGGATCGGCCGCGGGCGGGTGGGGAGCTGGTGTGGTTCGCGCGGCTTGCGGGGCTCGGGATGGCGGGGCGGGGCAAGGAAGGGCTGGCGTTGACGGCGGGGCTGCCGCCGGCCGCGCAGGCGGCGGGGAACGAGGCGGACGCCTTGCTCGGGCGGGGAATGCTGCGGCTGTGGGCCGACGATCTGGCCGGGGCTCACGACGACCTGCTCGGGCTGCTCGCCGCCGGCGAGGAGCGGTCGGTGCCGGTCCGGCTGCTGGTGGCGACCGGGCTGGCGCAGGCCGAGTACCGGCTGGGGCGCTGGGACGAGGCGGCGGCGCACGCCGAGCTCGGCGCCTCGACGGCGGACGACTTCGGGCAGGCGTGGCTGGCCGGCTACGCCCACGCGGTGGCCGCCCTCGTCCCGGCCGCGCGGGGCGAGTGGGACCGGGCGCTCGCGCACGTGCGGGCCGCTCGCGCCGCGTGCCACCCCGACAACGTCCCGGCCCAGGTCAGTACGGTCGCCGCCGACGCCCTGACGGCCACCGCGCGGGCCGACCACGAGGGGGTCGTGGCCGCGCTCATGCCGTTGACCAGGGCCGGCCTGTCGGATGAGCCGGCGGTGGTGCGGTGGCGGGCGCTCCTGGCCGACGCGCTGGTCAACCTCGGCCGTCTGGAGGAGGCCGGGAAGGTGCTGCCGAGGTGCGAGCCGCCGGCCCGGCGCGGGGAGCGGCGGAGCGCGCTGGCGGCGGCGGCGCGGGCCAGGGCGGGCCTGCTGGCGGCCCGGCACGAGCCGGCCGAGGCCGAGACCGCCTACCAGACGGCACTCGAACACGCGGCCAAGATCGACATGCCGTTCGAGGAGGCCAGGATCCAGCTCGCGTACGGCACCTTCCTGCGCCGCAGGGGGCGGCGGGCGGCCGCGGCCGAGCAGCTGGAGGCGGCCCAGCTGACGTTGTCACGGCTGGGGGCGCTGCCGTACCTGGAGCAGTGTGATCTGGAGCTGGCCGCGAGCGGGCGGGCGGTGCTGCGCCCGCAGGACACCGCCAGGCTGGGCCTCACGCCGCAGGAGCACACGGTGGCGGTGCTGATCAGCAAGGGGCTGACGAACCGGCAGGCGGCCCGCAAGCTGGTCTTGAGCGTCAAGACGGTCGAATACCACCTGAGCCACATCTACACCAAGCTCGGCATCACCTCTCGTACCGGGCTGATCGGGAAGCTGACCGGTCTCACCGAATGACCGGAATGCCCGGACATTACCGGTGACGAGGACGTCGGCTCGGCCCTACGCTGCTCTGCATGCGCACACGGGTGATCGACGGCCGTTTCGAACTTGTGGAGCGGCTCGGCGGAGGGGGCATGGGCCTGGTGTGGCGGGCCAGGGACGTGGCCCTCCACCGCGAGGTCGCGCTCAAGGAGGTGCGTCCGCCGGACCCCGCCATGGACGAGCACGACCCGGCCGGCGCCCGCGAGCTGCGGGCCAGGGTGCTGCGCGAGGCCCGCGCCCTGGCACGACTCAACCACCCGCACGTGGTCACCATCCACCACATCGTCGACCCCGGCGAACACGACTACCCGTGGCTGGTCATGGAACTGGTCGCCGGCGGCTCGCTCCAGGACCGCCTCCAGCGCGGCCCCATGTCCCCGGCGGAGGCGGCCAGGCTCGGCCGCGAGGTGCTGTCCGCCCTGCGCGCCGCCCACGCGGTCGGCATCCAGCACCGCGACGTCAAGCCCGCCAACGTCCTGCTGCGCGAGGACGGCCGCTCGGTGCTCACCGACTTCGGCATCGCGGCGGTACGCGAGTCCACCAGCCTGACGGCCACCGGTTCGTTCATCGGCTCCCCCGAGTACATGGCCCCCGAGCGCATCAACGGCCGCGAAGGCCACCCCGCCTCCGACCTGTGGTCGCTCGGCATGATGCTGTACGTCGCCGTCGAGGGCCGCCACCCGCTGCGGCGCAGCACCACGCTCGCGACGCTGGCCGCCGTACTCAACCAGGAGGTGCCGCCGCCCGAGCGGGCCGGCCCCCTCGCCCCCGCCCTGCACGCCCTCCTCCAGCGCGACCCCGACGCCCGCCCCGACCCAGAAACCCTGGACCGCCTCCTCTCCTCAGCCCTCACCACCCCGGCCCCGGCACCACCCTCGGGCCCCAACCCCGTGCCGCCCTCAGGCCCCGGCGGGTACGGACCGGACGGGTACAAACCCGGCGGGTACGGGCCGAGCGGGCACGGGCCGAGCGGGCACGGGCCGGGCCAGCACGGGCCGGGCGCGTACGGCTCGGGTGGGCATACGGTGCCCCCCGGTCACGGGCACGCGGCGCCCCCGTGGGGTGCGACGCCGGTGCCGAAGGCGGACACCGTTCACTCGCGCCGCCCCAACCGCGCCGCCCGCACCGCGCTGGCCGTGTCGGTCGCCGCGGTCGCCGCCGTGGGCGTGCTGGTGTGGCGGTTCCTCCCGACCCTGCTCCCGGACACCACCCAGCGAGACGACCCGACGAACCTCAGCCTCACCCCGGCGGCCAGCTCCACGGCCGACCCCCCGGCGGCCACCTCCACCCCGGACGGCGACGAGCAGACGACGAGCCCCGCACCCGCCGACCTGCTCACTCCCGACGGCATGAAAGCCCTGGTGGCCAGGGTGAAGCCGGCCATCGGCGGCGACAAGGTCGTCAGGATGACGGTCTACCCCACCTACGCCGCCATCGAGGCGCCGCTCCGGAAGGACAAGGAGCTCTACGACCTCTACTACTACCGCGACGGCGCCGTCACCCGTTCCGGCAGCGGCGGCCAGGTCGAGGTCCCGCCGGTGGACCTGGACGCCTACAACTGGAACGCTCTTCCCGCCCTCCTCAAGAAAGCGGACCAGGACCTTGGAGTCCCCGACCCCACCTCGCGCTACGTGATCGTGGACTCCAACTACTCCTTCGCCACCCCGCGCCAGGTGCTGCTCGTCTACGTCACCGACGACTACGGCCGCGCCGGCTACCTGGTGGCCAACCTCCAGGGCAAAGTGGTCAAGACGTACCCGAACGACTGACGGGCACGACGCATCCGGAACGGCACGACGTACCCGGACGACCAGTGCCGACTACACCCATCAAGATCTTCAGGACGTTCTAGGCGGCCGCGGGAACGTCGGTGTGGCGGGCCGTGGCCCCCTGGGCCAGACGCGGGGAGGCGGCTGCGAGCGGCGGCCATGAGGTCCGTCCCTCCTGCACGACGCTGGAGCGGGAGCAGAGCCCGATCGGGGTGGCAGTGATCTTGATCACCGCGCGCACGGTCTTCTTGCCGTCGTCTCGGGATTCAAAGGTCGAGGGCACGGCATCGACGCCCTGCACGACCAGTACGTGACCCTGCCGGTAGGACTCGTGTGCCCGGATCGCGGCCACCCCGTAGGTGACGACCTCGAAGAACCGGGTGGGGATGTAGGGCCATCCGTCACGGCCGGACGTGGGGCCCGTTGACCTCCAGCTTGGCCGACCACATGGCGGGCACGGCATGCGTGGCCGGGAAGCATCGAGGCTCGAAGACGATCTTGCCGGTGATGCTGATCTGGATGTCCATGCGCGGCCTCCCATGCCGTGGGCTCTCTTGAGCGTGAGCGAGGTGTTGTGCTCTCACCGGGGTTGAGGGGCCGCGCTGGTGGGCGGCCCGTACCGGAGAGGGAGAGCGCTGGCCGGTATCTCGCCCCTTCCATCGAATGAGGGAGCATCTGCCGTTGAGGCGCGACCCCGTCAGGGGAACCGCCCCGCGAGGCCGTCGAGCGGCTGCGCTGATGAGGGAGTACTGGGCGTGGGACGGTAAGGGGCGGCCGGCGCTCAGCACCTGACGCTGATCTGATCGGCTTCCTGCAGGACTTCGACCGGGCAGGCCAATCTCTGGTCATCCCGTCCCTGGCCGCCGCCGGGGCCCTGCTGGACAGCCGCGGCGTTTCCGAAGCGCAGGCCCTCCTCACCGGCTTGGGCGCGCTCGAGCGCGCCACCGTCGCGCCCTTGGACGGCGTTCACCAGGCCGCCAAGCTCGCCGACGTGATGGCCGTCACCGGGCTCGACATCCACGACGCGCACGTGGCCGCGATCGCGGACGTGGCGGCCTGCCCGATCCTCACCCTGCGCAGCGACAAGTGGCGGGAGCCGGCGCGTGCCCTGGAGCAGACGCTGCACGTGATCGAGATCTCTGACCCTGACTAGAGTTCGGGCCGCGCGGGATGGACGGCGTGGCCTACACGCGTGCTCTGCGCATGCTGGCCGAAGGCTCATCTGCTCGATGATGAGGCCGGCCCGGCACCCCGAACGATCAGGCCTGGATCGAGTCGCTGTTCGGGCACGTCCCACCGACCAGCCACCCTGCTCCGCCGTAAAGTCGACGAGTTCCAGCAGACCGGCCTTGACGCTTGCGTCGACTCGCGGCGGGTATCAGGCCGGCGTCCAGTCCCAAGGCGATTTTCCTGGTGCGGGTGCAAGGCGATGGCCTGCTCGGTCACCGTAGCGCGGCCGCTCGATCTCCCTGCGGGCCGCCTCCAGTTCCACCGCTTCCGGGCTCTTGCCCGGCCGCCCGACGGTGGAGGTCCCATGAACTCTGACACGGAAGGGCCTTCGCCCGCGTACGGAGCGTCCTTGAGAGCAGGGCCCGTAATAGCCCGTAATCATCAGGTAAGCCATGCGTAAGATCGTGAAGGGCATCCGGCCATAACGTCCTACGGGTCAACCTCGACTCGAAGGAGCACACGTCATGCGCCCTGTCCAACTGTTCGCAGGACTGACCGCCCTCTGCGCCTGCATGGCCGCACTGCCTTCCGCCGCACAGGCGAAGCCCATGACGACATGGACAGTGAAAATCCAAAATCTGACACCGTCGGGATCCCAGCCGCTGTCACCGCCTGTTGTCATCGTCCACTCGCCCAGCGTCCATGTCTGGCAGATGGGCCGGTTCGCCAGCCGTGGCGTCGCCGCGGTGGCCGAGGACGGCGACGCGCCGCGACTGATCAAGGAGGTCTCCAAGCGGCCCGGCGTACGCGACGCCTTCGCCGCCGCAAGCGCTCCGATCGCACCCGGCAAAACCGGGACGTTCAAGGTCAAGGTACGTCCGGGCGACCGGATCAGCATCGTCAGCATGCTCGTCAACACCAACGACGGCTTCACCGGCGTGGACGCGTTACGGCCCCGGTCGGGCTCCATCCGCACCATGGCCTACGACGCGGGCAGCGAGAAGAACCTCGAGACCAAAGCCACCATCCCTGGCCCATGCTGCAACAACCCAATGGTGCGCGCGCCCGAGAAGAGGCTGATCAGCAAGCACAAGGGGATCATGGCTTGCGGTGACCTGGACCGAGAGACCTACGGCTGGACCGGCCAGGTCGCCAGACTGACCTTCACCCGTTGACGTGTTCGGAGTTTCAGCAGGCTCTAGATTCCACGGTTGCGAAGTGAGAGTTGGCGCATCCTCGCGGCACCGACATCGAGGTCAGTACCTACTGCTCGGTGGTGACGAAACGTGATAGTTCGTGTCGGTCCATGGCTGGTCGCCTCCACGGGCGCGCCGACGGCGGAGCTCCTGTAGTGAGGATGTCTTGGAGTGACAGACCTCTTCTACAGCGGCTCCGCTGCTTCGTTCACCGGTCGTGACGAACCGCCCTCTCCCTTAGCCGAACGACGTTGCCGCTCTAGCAGACGTCCTGGTAGCCGCTCTCCGGGATCAGGCGGGACCACTCGGTCCTGCTCAGCGAGCCGCCCGCGCGGGCGCACACCTCCTTCGCGGTCAGCACGGGATCGACGGGGCTCTCGCGTACGGAGCCGTCGAGCGCGACCCCGCGCAGCCGCGTGCCGTCCTGGCTGAAGGCCAGCCCGGCGGCCCACGACGCGACCTGGCCCACCTCGCGCAGCGTGCGGACGTCCCACAGCGACGTACGGGCGGCGTCGATGGCCAGGAGGTCGCCTTTGGGGGAGAAGCGCAGTTCGTCGACCGCGGACGTGCCGGTCTCGATCGTGCCGAGGCGGGTGCGGGCGCGTACGTCCCAGAGCAGCACCCGGCCGCCGTCCATGCCGAACGCCAGGGTGCGCCCGTCGGGAGAGAAGGCGAGCGCGGTCGGCACCGGCGCGTCGGCGGCGGCGGAGGCGCGCAGGTCGAGCGGCGTCACCCGCCCGGTGCGCAGGTCGAGCAGGGTTGCGCCGGCGGCCAGCGTCGTGCCGTCGGGGCTGAAGGCGAGTGCCAGGTCGCCCGCGCCGTCGTACCCGCGGACGCGCCGCCCCGAGGGCACCTCCCACGTCTCCAGGGTGCCGCCGCGCGCCGTGGCCAGCAGGTCGCCCCTGGGGGAGAGAGCCACGGCCAGGACGTCGCCGCCCGCGTCCACCGAGGTCACCTGCCTGCCGCGGGCGACCTCCCACACCGTCACCAGGTCGCCGGCGACGGCCAGCAGGGCGCCGCCCGCGTTGAAGGCGAGGTCGCCGGCGGCGGCGATGCGGCCGAGCTTCCCGCGTCCTTCGGTGTCGGTGAGCTCGATGGCGTCGCCGACCTCCTTGGCCACGAACCTGCCGTTGCCGGAGAAGGCGGCGGCCTCCCGCTCGTCGGCGGGCACCGGCAGGCCGGACACGTCGAGCGAGACCACCGAGCCGGTGCCGCTCAGGTAGCGGAGCGCGCGGCCGTCGGCGGAGAACGTGAGGCCCGGCTGGTGGTTCTTCAGCGGGTAGGAGCCGGCGAGCCGGCGTTCGGCGACGTTCCAGACGCGTACCTCGCCCGCGCCGGGGAGGGCGAGCAGCCGCCCGTCCGGGCTGAAGGCGGGGGCGTCCGCCGAGACCGCGCCGTCCGCGACCGCCAGTCTCTCGGCGGCGGCCACCCCGGCCCGCGGCTCTCCAGCCGTCCCGGTCTCATTCCCGTCTCCGGTGCCATCCTCGGCGCCGGTGCCGTCCGCGTCTCGGGTGCCGTCCGCGTTTCCGGTCTCATCCCTGTTCCCGGTCCTGACCCCGCTCCCATGCCCGTCGCCGGGCTCGGGAGCGACCCCGCGCACCGTCGCGTCCGTCTTCCTGGGCCGGTCCACCCCCGCCCGCCCGGATGCCCGCGCCTCCACCGGCGCGCCGGTCTCGGCAGGGGCGCCGGTCTCGGCGGGGGTGCGGGCGTCGGACGGTGTGCGCGTCTCGGCGGGGGTGCGGGTCTTGCTGGGGGTGCGGGTCTCGGCGTCGTCATCCACGCGGGGAGTGACCGCGGCCCGCACCGGATCCACGAGCGTGACCCCGTTGCGCCCCGCCACCGCGAGGACGGCCCCGTCCGGGCTGAACGTCAGGGGCGGCGCGGTGGCGGGCGCGGTGGCGGGCGCGGCGGCCGGCGGGCGGACCGCGACGGTCGCCGTCCTCCGCCGGCTCGCCAGGTCCCACAGCTCGACCCGCCCGTCCCGCCGGGACACCGCCGCCCTGACCCCGTCGGGCGACACCGCCACCTTCCGTTCGGCCACCTCGAGCACCACCTGGCCGCCCCGGTAGACCCGGGTCCGGTCGCCCCGGCTGATCGCGTACGCGTCGGAGACCGGGGTGCGGCCGGTGGCGACCTCGAAGGGGCGCCCGTCGGCGCCTTCGGCGAAGCGGCCGTCGTCGCTGAGGGCCGCGTTGCCGGGCGGCAGGGCGTACGACGCCAGCCGCCGCCCGCCCACGACGTCCCATACGCTCACCGCGTCGATGTCCCATTTGACCAGCTCATCGCCGCGCAGCAGGTAGCGGGCCCGCGAGTCGGGTGCCGGGTCGGTGAACACGCCGAGCTCCGGCTGCGCCAGCGAAGCCTGCAGCGCCGCCCGCGCCTCGAACACCGGAGACAGCCGCCAGGCGGCCACGCTGAGCCGCATCGCCGTACGCGGGTCGGACGTGCGCAGCGCCTCCGCCCGCGCCGCGACCGCCCGCGCGTTGGCCTCGACGAGCTGCCCGCGCAGCTCGTGTTGCCCCCGCACGGTGACGACCGACATCGACACCGCCACGGCCAGCACCGCCGCGAGGCCGGCCAGCGCGGGCGCCACCAGTCGCCGGCGCTGCTTGGCCAGCGCCACGCTGTCGTTGATGAAGTCGCGTTCGAGCTGGTTGAGCCGTAGATGGCGGCGTTTGGTGGCGGCCCAGCCGAGCGCGTTGTCCAGGTCATTGCCGCGCAGCAGGTGGCCGCGGCCGCGCCGGTGTTCGGACCAGTGGCGGGCGGCGTCCCTGATGCGCCGGTGCGCCCGCATGCTGTCGCGCTCGTCGGCCACCCACGCTCGGAGCCGCGGCCAGGCGCGGTAGAGCGCGGCGCTGGCGGGCGCCACCCGCCCGTCGCCGACGGCCACCAGCTTGCCGACGGCGGTCTCGGCCGGCGGCACGCGCACGCTGCGGGGTACGACGAGGCCGGCTTCCATGAGCGGGGCGAGCACGTCGCCTTCGTCGTGGGGGCTCTCGCCGTCCAGGAGGCGCAGCAGCAGGCCGGGCACCTCCTCCTGCTGGCGCGGGGTGAGCGCCAGGTACGCCGCCTCGGCCACCTCGCCGAGCGCGGGCGGCCCCGCGTACCCGCCGGGCGGGCCGGGCGCGGCCGCCGCGGAGCTTCCGAGGTCGTCGCCCAGCTCGCCCGCAGCCGGCCGCTCGGCGGGGTCCTTGGCCAGCGCCCGACCCACGGGTTCGCGCAGCGGGCCGGGCAGTACGCGCAGGTCGGGGTCGACGGACAGCAGCCGGTGCATGACCGCGCCGGGGCTGTCCCCGTGGAACGGGTCGCGGCCGGTGGCCGCGAACAGCACGACCGCCCCCCACGCGAACACGTCGGCCGCCGCCCCCGCCTCCTGCCCGCACATCACCTCGGGCGCCAGGTACGTGTACGTGCCGCCGACCTGTTCCGCCGGCACCGAGATCACCTTCGGCCCGCCGGCGGCCAGCAGCACGCTCTCCGGGTCGAGCCCCCGATGCGTCAGCCCCGCGTCGTGCAGCGCCCGCACCGCCGCGGCCAGCGCGCCCGCCAGCGCAACCAGTTCGTCCCCTTCGTACGGCCCGTGCAGCTCGACCGCCCGCCGCAGGTCGGGCCCGTCGACGAACTCGCTCACCACGTACGGCACGCCCGCGTCGGACCCGACGGCCACCACCTCGGCCAGCCAGGGGCAGCTCACCCGCTCGATCCGGTGCCCGCCCACCTCGCCGCGCGGCACCGTGACCGCGTACCGGCGGCCCTCGTCGTCGTAGGCGTCGTAGACCACGCCGCGCCCGCCCGCTCCGAGGCGGGCCGCCAGCCAGTAGCCGCCGAGCCGCTCGGGGTCACCCGGCGCCAACCGCATGCCGATCAGGAACCTGCTCATCAGACCGCCGCCCTACTGCCGTGCCTGGCGCAGACCGTAGGCGCACCCCCTTCGGTGGACCGTCGGACGCCGCCCACCATAGCGGCAGTCCGTGAAGCAGATCTCGCACCGGTCACTGATGCTTAGATGCGCCGCACCGGCGGTTGGTTGTCGGCGGGTCACCGGCGGAGATCGCAGGGGAGCGACGTCACAGGTCCCCCGCGCGCCTCGGGGGACCCATGAGTCATGATCATTATGCCAGCCCGTGCGGCGCCGGGCGGCCAAGGGCCCGCAGCACCTCGTCCCGCACCTCCTCCGGACGCAGCACGCCGACGTCGCACACCAGGTCGGCCACCTCGCGGAAGTAGGCTTCGCGGCGGGCGCGCATGGCGGCCGGGGAGAAGTCGGGGCGGTGGGAGCCGGAGCGCATGCGTTCGGCCAGCACCTCGTCGGCGGCGTCCACCCAGACCACGAAGGCGTCGCGCAGCGCCGCCCGCACCTTCGGGTCCTCGACCGTGCTGGCCGCCGCCGCGATCACCTTGGGCTCGCCGGCCAGTTCGTGCAGCACGTGCTCGGCCTCGTACCGGTGGAGGGCGTCGGCGCCGTCGCGGGCGGCGAGCTGCGCGGCGGTGGCGCCGTACCGATCCCTCAGGTACGGGTCGCTGTCGGTGAACTCCCGGCCCAGCGCCTCGGCGATCAGCCCGCCCGCCGTCGTCTTGCCCGAGCCCATGAGCCCGATCACCACGACTGGTTTGTTTTTCGACATGTGGATAGAGGTTCCTTCGTGTCAAGGAGGTAAATCTGATGACCATCGCCGGAAGCATCATCCTCATCATGCTCGGCGCAATCCTCACCTGGGCCGTCGAGTTCGATCTCGCCGGCCTCGACATCAACGTGGTGGGGGTCATCCTCATGATCGGCGGCCTGGCCGGACTCCTGTTCGGCCTGTACCGGATCAAGGTCACCCGGCGCGCGGTCGCCCCGCTCGACGAGCCGGTGCACCGCCATGACGTCTACGAGGAGCCCGGAACGCGCAGGACCACCGTGTACGAGGACCGCCGCTACGACGAGCCACCCCTGTAGGAGGTGAATCGGCATGCCAGCCGTGGAAGAGCTGCCGTCAACCATCAGGCGTTCGCCGAAGAAGGCGCAGAACACGTGGATCAAGGCGCACGACAACGCCGTGGAGCAGTACGGCGAGGGCCGGCGCGCCCACATGACCGCGTTCGCGGCGCTGAAGCACTCCTTCGAGAAGGTGGGGGACCACTGGGAGCCGAAGGAGAAGAAGGGGCCGTCCGACAAGGGCGCGACCGACCGCTCCGGCCGCACGGCGGGCGGCGTGAACGCCAACGCCAGCAAGGCGCACCTGCAGAGCGTGGCCGCCGAGCTCGGCGTGCGCGGCCGGTCGAAGATGTCCAAGGACGAGCTGGTCGGCGCCATCAACAAGGCCAACCGGCAGGCGACGGCCAAGTCGCGCACCCGCGCGAAGTCCGGCACCTCACGGTGACGCCGCCGGTCACAACAACCGCTTGACCGCCGCGACGATCGCGCGGCGGTCAATGCGTGCGTCGGCCAGCTGCTCCTGCGGCGTCGCCGACCCGGGCAGCTTCGTCACCCCCAGCTTGACCACCCGCGGGCCGAGCTCGCTGACGGCGTCCATGACGGCCTCGCCGAGCCCGCCTTCGAGCCGGTGGTCCTCCACCGTGATCAGGTTGCCGGTGGTGGTGGCCGCCTCGGCCAGCGTGGAGGCGTCGAGCGGCTTGACCGAGTACAGGTCGATCACCCCGACCGGGACGCCCGCCCTGGCCAGCTCCTCGGCCGCGGCCAGCGCCTCGTGCACGGTCACCCCGGCCGCCACGATCGTCGCCCGGTCGCCGGGGGAGCGCCGCAGCACCCGCGACCCGCCCACCGGGAACCGCTCGCCCGGCTCGTAGATCACCGGCGTGCTCCCGCGCGTGGTCCGCAGGTACGACACGCCCTCCACGTCGGCCATCTCGGCGGTGAGTGCCGCCGTCTGGTTGGCGTCGCACGGGTAGAGCACGGTGCTGCCGTGCACGGCCCGCAGCATGGCCAGGTCCTCCAGGCCCATCTGGGACGGCCCGTCCTCGCCGATCGCCACGCCGGCGTGCGAGCCGACCAGCCGGATCGAGGCCCGGCTGACCCCGGCCATCCTGATGAAGTCGTGCGCCCTGGTCAGGAACGCCGCGAACGTCGCCGCGTACGGCTTCCATCCCCGCACCTGCAGCCCCACCGCCGCCGCGATCATCTGCTGCTCGGCGATGTACATCTCGAAGAAGCGCTCGGGGAACCGCTCGCCGAACGTCTCGGTCTTGGTCGAGTCGGCCACCTCGCCGTCCAGCGCCACGACGTCGCCCCTGGCCGCGCCGACCGCCACGAGCGCCTCCCCGTACGCCGTCCGCGTCGCCACCGACTCGCCCACCACGTACCTGGGCAGCTCCAGCGTCCCGTCCGCGAACCGGTGCGGCCGGCCCGACGCCTCCGGCACCCGGACGTCGACCCGCACGTCCCTCGGCCCGCCCAGTTCCTCGATGGCCTTGTCGGCGTTCTTGATCGGCTTGCCGTGCGCGCCCTCGCGGTTCTCGACCTCCAGGACGCCCTCGCCCTTGCGGGTCTTGGCCAGGATCGCCGTCGGCCGCCGGCGGGTGTTCGCGGCGTCGGTCAGCGCGAAGTCGATCTGGGCGGGGTCGTGGCCGTCGATCTCGATCGTGTGCCAGCCGAACGCGCCGAACCGGCGCGCGTACGCGCCGGTGTCCCAGCCGTGCCTGGTGGGTCCGCGCTGTCCGAGCCGATTCACGTCCACGATGGCCGTCACGCTCGCCAGCCCCTCGTCCCCGGCGTGCTCGGCGGCCTCCCACATCGACCCCTCGGCCAGCTCGCTGTCGCCGCACAGCACCCACACCCGGTACGGCATCCGCTCCAGCCGCCCGGCCATGGCCACCCCGACGCCGATCGGCAATCCCTGGCCGAGGGAGCCGGTGGCCACGTCCACCCAGGGCAGCCGGGGCGTCGGGTGCCCCTCCAGCCGGCTGCCCCGCTTCCTGAACGACATCAGCTCCGCGTCGCCGACGACGCCCGCCGCCTTGTAGAGCGAGTAGAGGAGCGGCGAGGCGTGTCCCTTGGAGAAGATCAGATGGTCGTTGGCGGGGTTGCCGGGATCGGTGAAGTCGTAGCGGAGGTGGTGCGCGAACAGCACGGCCATGAGGTCGGCCGCGGACATGGACGAGGTCGGGTGGCCGGAACCGGCCGCGGCGGCGGCCCGTACGGAGTCGACGCGCAGCTGAGCGGCCAGTTCGGCCAGGTAGCGCAGATCACGCTCAGGCATGTTGGACCTCCTGGAGAAGGATTCAGTTCCGCCTACCCCCCTGCGGCCCGCTTAATTGCGGACGCGCTCAGCGCACGCGCGGCAGCACCTCGCGCTCGTAGAAGTCGAAGAACGCGTCCTGCTCGTCGCCGATCTGGTTGACGTAGATCTCGTCGAAGCCGGCGTCGACGTACTGCCTGATCGCCTGGGCGTGCGCCTCGGGGTCGGGTCCGACCGGGCTGCCGCCGACCGCCTCCTCCTCGGTGACCATCTGCGCGAGCTGCTCGAAGTGCCGGGGGAGCGGCAGCAGCTGGGACGCCTCGCCCTTGATGCCCTGCGTCGGCCACAGGCGGTGCACGGTCTTGCGGGCCGCCCCCTCGTCGGCGGCGTAGCAGGCCTTGAGCCCGCCGAGCGCGGGCTTGCCGGCGCCGCCGGCGGCGCGGAAGCGCTGGACCGACTCGGCGTCCGGGGAGGTGGCGACGTAGCCGTCGGCGATGCGCCCGGCCAGCTCCGTCGACTTCTTGCCGAGGCCGGACATGACGATGGGCGCCGGCTCGTCCGGCAGGGTGTAGAGGCGGGCGGTGTCGACGCTGTAGTGGCGGCCCCTGTGCGTCACCAGCTTGCCCGTGAACAGCTCCCTGATCAGGCCGACGGCCTCCTCCAGCATCTCCAGCCGCTCGGCCAGAGGCGGCCAGCGGGAGTCGGTCACGTGCTCGTTGAGCGCCTCGCCGGTGCCGACGCCGAGCCGGAACCGGCCGCCGGACAGCGCCGCCGACGTGGCCGCGGCGTGCGCGATGACGACGGGGTGGGTGCGCACCAGAGGGCACGTCACCGCGGTCGTGATGGGCAGCGACGTGGCCTCGGCCAGCGCGCCGATCACCGACCAGACGAACGGCGACTCGCCCTGCTCGTCGAGCCACGGGTGGAAGTGGTCGGAGATCCAGAGCGCCTCGAAGCCGGCGCGTTCGGCGGCTTTCGCCTGCCGTACGAGCTCTTGGGGGCCGTGCTCCTCGCACGATAGGAAATATCCGAATGTCGTCATGGATTGGCCCCTGCCCCTTATGGCAGGGAAAAACATGTTATGCAGCTGCTCCTGAGGGCAGTTCGAGGCTTATGGCTACATTGCTTTGGATCATCGCGGTCATACTCGTCATCGCCGGGATCTACGTGATCCTGGCCCGGCGCGACATCCTCTGGGGGATCGTGCTGATCGTCCTCGGGTTCCTGGTGGGGCCGGGTGGCGTCAGCATCTTCAATGTCTAGGGCCGGGCCGGCGCCGCTGGACCGAACCCCGAGAACGGTCCAGCGGTCCTCCGGTGCCGCCGGACAATCATAGAGCGCAGCCACCGCCGTTCTCTCCGGCGGCGGTGAGACGCGCGTGAGCAGACACCCGCCTTCAGTCTTCCGCTCGGACGACCCGAGCGGCTCAACAGGAACCGACCGGGCGCGACAACCGACCGGGCGACGCCGAGGACGACCTGCGCGTCCTCGGCGTCCGCATGCCGGGGACCGGCTAGACCACCTCCTCGGCCAGGCAGTAGACGGCGTAGGCGCGGCCGAGCACCGGCAGGGCCACGTTGCGGACCCTGATGCCGCCCGGCGTCATGCCCTTCTCGCTGCCCTTGTGCGCGTGACCGTGGAGGATCAGGTCGGCGCCCGCGGTGTCGACCGCCTCGGCCAGCAGGTAGCTGCCCAGGAAGGGGTAGATCTCCGGAGGTTCGCCCTCCAGCGTCTCCTTGATGGGGGAGTAGTGCGACAGCACCACGTGCTGGTCGGCCACCATCTCCTTCAGCGCCACCTTCCACGCCTCGGCGATGTACCGGGTGTGCGCCACGAAGTTCTTGATCTCGCGTTCGCCGAACTCGCTCGCGCACTTGCCGGCGAACCCGCCGCCGAAGCCCTTGCCGCCGACCACGCCCAGCTTCCTGCCGCCGACCTCGACGACCGCGCCGTCGTCGTCCAGCACGACGACGCCGGCGTCACGCAGCTCGCCGGCGATCTCGTACTGGAGGTCGGAGTGGTAGTCGTGGTTGCCGAGCACCGCGACGACCGGCAGGCCCAGGCCGCGCAGCTCGTCGGCCACCAGCCTGCCCTCCTCCAGGGTGCCGTGCCTGGTCAGGTCGCCCGCCAGCATGAACACGTCGGCGCGCTCCTCGATGCCCTCCAGCTTCTTGCGGTACTTGCCGCGCATGTCCTCGCCCAGGTGGATGTCTCCGACGGCCGCGATGCGCAGTTCAGTCAAGGTGCTCATCCTCTCCTGGCTCGGGGGCCTCCACGACCTGGATCTCGTTGTGCACACGCAGGTCCGGCGCGGCCTCGTGGGCCACCTGGCCGAGCCGTTCCCGCTGCTCGGCCCCGCTCACCTGACCCCGCAGGAAGAGCTGGTCGCCGCGGATGTCCACGCGGATGCCCAGCTCGTGCGTGCGCACGTCCTCGGCCAGCGCCTGCTGGACGCGGGCCGCGACGTACTGCGGAGCTTCCATCGCTCGCCTCCTTCTCCTGTCGCCGCATGCCCGGGTATGAACAGCTCAAACGGTGCGAATAAGGTCGATAACCGCCCGTTCGACCGTGCCTGCCGTGGCCAGCTGCCCGTAGCCGGCGTCCGCGCCGAGCTCCGTCAGCGCCGCGGCGATCGTCCTGTCCTGGTCGTACGCCTCCACCACGCGCGGGTCCACGTACGACGCCCGGGCCACGGTGGGCGTGTTGCCCAGGTACTCGGCGACCTCCCGCATGACCCGGGTGACCGCCCGCTGCTTCCTCGTCCGCCCCTCCGCCGGCCTCGACACCGCCAGCCCCACGGCCGCCAGCACCGTGGCGTGCCAGGTGCGGAAATCCTTGGCCGTGACCTCGTACCCGATGGTCTCGCGGAGGTAGTCGTTGATGTCCTCGCTCCTGACGTCCGCCCAGCCGTCCGGGTGCCGGTACCGCAGCAGCTCGCCGTCCACGCCGAGCGACTTGAGCGCCCGCAGCACCGCGCAGGTGCCCGGGTCGGCCACCGCCACCTCGCGCGGGACGTCGCCCTTGGCCTGGTAGGAACAGGTGACCACGCCGTCGGCGCAGGTGACGTGCTCCATCCTCAGCGTGGCCAGGCCGTAGGTGTCGTAGCTCTCGCCGCCGATGCGGAAGAAGCCGATGTCGAGCAGGCGGGCGGCCGCCGCCAGCACCCGCTCCCTGGTCAGGCCGCGGCCCTTGAGCTGCTCGTCCACGGCCTTCCTGAACGCCGGCAGCCGCTCGGCCACCTCCAGCACGCGGTCGAACTTCGCCCGGTCCTGCTGCTCGCGCCACAGGTCGTGGTAGCGGTACTGGAGGCGTCCTGCCGCGTCCGTGCCGACCGCCTGCAGGTGGCCGTACGGCGACATGCAGATCCACACGTCCTTCCACGCCGGGGGGATCGCCAGCGCCTTGATCCGCTCCAGCGTGTCGCGATCGCGTACCGGGCGGCCGTCCGGCCACTCGTAGCCGAACCCCCGTCCCCGTCGCCGCCGCGCGATCCCCGGCTCACTCCGGTCACTGGGATGCAGCTCGGGCACCTGGGGCGGCTACCCACGACGTTAGGCGGCAAACGGCCGGGGCAGGTGAAACCGCATGTCTGACAACACCGAATGGCACGAGGAACGGGACCGCAAGGGTCACGCCATGGTCCCGGCCACACCGCGGGACGTGGTGCACATCAGAGTGGGGTCGTTCCTGCTGGTGTTCCTGTTCGCGTTCACGGTGCTGGGACTCCTCACCGGGGCGCTCGTGATGAGCGGCATCGCCCTCGTGCTCGCGGCCCTCACGGTGATCGACATCGTGTTCGCCGTACGACGGCAGAAAGGACGACATGACGGAGAGGCGGGCTGATCTCGACATGGCACCACTTCGCGGGCGGGTGGCGGTGGTGACGGGCGCCAGCGGCGGGGTAGGCCGGGCGGTCGTGCGCGAGCTGGGGCGGCGAGGCGCCAAGGTGGCGCTCATCGCCCGCGGCACGACCGGGCTGGGCGCCGCCGCCGTCGACGTGGGCGTCGCGGGCGGCAGCGGCCAGGTGTACGAGGCCGACGTGGCCGACTACGAGCAGGTCAGGCAGGCGGCCGAGCGCATCGAGGCGGAACTCGGGCCGATCTCCGTCTGGATCAACATCGCCTTCTCCAGCGTCTTCGCCAGGTTCACCGACGTCACCCCCGAGGAGTTCGAACGTACGACGGCGGTCACGTACCTCGGGTACGTCTGGGGCACCAAGGCCGCGCTCGACGTCATGCGGCCGCGCAACGCCGGGGCGATCGTGCA
>DASUCK010000684.1:0-10335 GCA_036276095.1 Nonomuraea sp.
GGGTGAGGACGCGGCTGAAGGCGGCGGCGGTGTCGGCGTTCTCCTCGGCCCACTGGCGGGACGTGGCCCAGGCGGTGTAGTCGAACCTGTCGAGTTCGGGCACTTCGCCCTTCGGCCCGTCGACGAGCACGACGCCGAAGCCCTTCTCGGCGGCCACGTACGGGGTCGGCGGCGACAGGTGGTAGGCGTCGATCTGGCCCTTCTCCAGGGCGGCGAGCAGCGCGGACCCGCCGCCGAGCGGCACGAGCTCGACGTCGCGCTCCGGGTCGAGGCCGACGGAGCCCAGGTAGTACCGCATGTACGTGTCCGTCGGGGAGCCCGGCGAGGTGATCCCGATGCGGAGGCCCTGCAGCGCCCGCAGCCGGTCCTGGAGCGGGCTGGCGGCGGTGACGCGCTTGCGTTCGGCGACCTCCTTGCGCATGACGAGGGTGAGCGTGACCCGGTTGAGGATGTCGTGGGCCATGACGACCGAGTCGTCCCCGGCGGTGCTCAGCTCGGCCAGGTCCTCGAACCCGACGTCGGCGTACTGGGCCTGGCCCGAGGCGAGCGCGGCCATGCTGTCGTTGCCGCTCTCGACCTCAACGATCTCGACCGTGAGCCCTTCCTTGGCGAACATGCCGTCGTCCTTGGCGACGTACAGGGCGGACAGGAAGACGTTCGGGGCGGACGCGATGGTGATCGTCCGCTGCTCGCCTCCTTCCGCGCCGCCGCAGGCGGTGATCGCGATCAGGACCGATAACGCCGCCGCCGATCTCATGCCGACCTCCTCGGATCGCCCTCGGGTCATGCTCGGGTCACATCGTGTCGCCGCCCCGCAGCCGTACGTCCTGCCGCCAGCGCAGCACGCGCGACAGCGGCCGCAGGGACATGGACAGCAGCAGGACGATCGCGGCCAGCACGACCGTCCCCGCGATGACCCCCGCCGTCTGGTAGCGCCCCGCCGCCGCCCTGGTCAGGTAGCCGATGCCGCGGTTGGACGCGATGAACTCGCCGACCACCGCCCCGATCATGGCCGCGGGCAGCGTGACGCGGAAGGCGGCCAGGACGTACGGGAGCGCGCCGGGCAGCAGCACCGACCGCATCGTCGCCCACCGCGTGCCGCCCATCACGCGCGTGACGTCGAGCAACCCCTGCGGCACCTGCCTGATGCCCTCGACGGTGTTGACGAAGACCACGAAGAACACGAAGTACGCGGCCAGCACGATCTTCGGCGCCAGCCCGATCCCGAACCACAGGATGAAGACCGGCCCCAGCGCCACCGCCGGGATCGAGTACGCGATCAGGAAGTAGGGCTCCACGACCCGGTAGGCCACCCGGCGCAGGGCGAGCGGCCAGGCCAGCACGATCCCGAGCGCCGCTCCCGCGAGGAACCCCAGCCCGGACGAGGTCAGCGTGAACCGCGCGTGGAACCAGAAGTCCGCCGACCCGAACCAGTCGAGCAGCCGCCCGGCGACCGCTCCGGGGCTGCTGACGAAGAACGGTCGCACGAGCGTCCCCGAGACCAGGTCCCAGACGGCGATCCCGCCGGCGGCGAGCCCGATCCGGCTCGCCCACACGACCGCCCGCCGGGACCGCCGCCGCCGCGCCCCACGTCTCCTGACCGCGGCGACGACCCGCCCGCCGGCGCCCGCCCGCGCCGGTTCGCCCGTGCCCGGCCGCGGGGCCTTCCGGTCACCGGTCATCCGGGTGGCCTTTCGGTGCTCCAGGGCAGTGCCCGCGCCTCGATCGCGCGGATGGCCGCGTTCACCGCCATGACCAGGACGGCGACGACCGCGATCCCGGCGAACACGGTGGCCGTCTCGAACTGCCGCGACGACCGTACGATCAGGAAGCCGAGCCCCTGCGTGGCGGCGATGAACTCGCCGAGGATCGCGCCCACCATGGCCCGCGAGAACGTCAGTCGCACGCTCGCCACGACGGCCGGCGCCGCGCCGGGCAGCACGATCGTGCGCACGAGCCGCCCCCCGCGCGCCCCCATGACCCGTGCCACCTCGATCAGCCCCGGCTCGATGCCGCGCACCCCGGCCATGGTGTTGGCCAGCACGATCAGGAACACCATCAGCGCCGCCAGCAGGATCTTCGGCAGCAGCCCGAGCCCGAACCACATGATGAACATCGGCGCCAGCGCGATCTTCGGGATCGAGTAGAACGCGGCCAGGAACGGCCCGACAACCTCGTCCAGCACCGGCACCGCCACCAGCACGAGCGCCGCGGCCAGGCCCACGGCGATGCCGATGACGTAGCCGGCGCCGGCCTCGGCCAGCGTCACCCCGATGTGCCCCCACAGCTGCCCGTCGCGCACCAGTTCCGCGAGCCGCGCCGCGACCTCCGACGGGCTGCTGACGTAGCGGCGTTCGACGAGCAGGCCGAGGCCGTACTCCCAGAACAGCAGCAGGGCCGCGCCGAGCAGCGCGATCCCGCCGCGCACCCGCAGCCGTTCGCGCGCCGCGGCGGCCCTGGCCCGCGCGGCGGCCTGCGCGAGCACCCCTTCGGAGCGCCCGTCGCGGACCGTGGAGAGCGTCATGTGGCCGCGATCTCCATGCGGATGTCGTCCCACAACGCGTCGTACAGGTCCCTGAACTGCGGCAGGTCGTGGATGTGGAACACGTCGCGGGGCCGTGGGAGGGCGACCTCGTAGGCGCGCTTGATGCGGCCCGGGCGGCAGGTGAAGGTCAGGATGCGGTCGCTCAGCGCGATGGCCTCGACGAGGTCGTGGGTGACGAACAGCACCGCGGGACGGCGTAACTCCCAGAGTTTGAGCAGCTCGTCCTGCAGGATGACGCGCGTCTGGGCGTCCAGCGGGCCGAACGGCTCGTCCATGAGGACGACGTCGCTCTCGTAGGCGAGCGTGCGGACGATCCCGGCGCGTTTGCGCATGCCGCCGGACAGCTCGTGGGGGTAGTGGTCCTCGAAGCCGGCGAGGCCGACGAGCTCGATGACCTCCATGGCGCGGCGGCGGCGTTCGGGTTTGGGGACGCGGCGCAGCTCCAGGCCGTACTCGACGTTGCGCAGCATCGAGCGCCAGGGCAGGAGGTTGTCCTCCTGGGTGATGTAGCCGATGTCGGTGTTCACGCCGGTCACGGGCCTGCCCTGGTGGACGACCTGGCCGGTGGACGGCTGGGTGAGCCCGGCGATCAGGTTGAGCACGGTGGACTTCCCGCAGCCCGACGGGCCGACCAGGCTGACGAACTCGCCGGGGCGCGCGGCGAAGGTCACGTCCTCGAGCGCGAGCAGGGGCCGCGCGGAACGGCCCCGCGGCACGAACGCCTTGTAAACCCCATCCAGACGGACGGCAACCATGTCGATCAGCTCCATACCGGATACTGAAGATGGTAGACGGGGTACAGCTAACAGCAAGGAGTCCGTTATGTGGTGATCGCGGGCTTCTGGGCCTCATCAGGGGCTTTGACAGAAACCTATAATCTTAGTTATATGTTTTATATAGCTCTATTTTGAGGTGATGGTCCCGGCGGAGAGGGGATCATCATGTTCAAGTCCGTCCCGAAGATCATCCTGCCGAGCGTCGAAGACCGCCCGGTCGTCGGCACCTATCCCACGGCCGAGCAGGCGCGCAAGGCCATCGGGTTCCTGGCGGAGAAGGGGTTCCCGGTCGAGCGGTCCGGCATCGTCGGCTCCGGTCTGCGCCTGGTCGAGACCGTGCTCGGCCGGGCCACCGCCCTGCGCTCGGCCGGCGCGGGTGCGGGCATGGGCGTGTGGTTCGGCCTGCTGGCCGGGCTGCTCATCCCGCTGTTCACCGGAGGCCCGGCGGCGGCGCCGCTGCTCGGCGGCATGGTGTACGGCACGCTGTTCGGCGCGGCCTTCGGCCTGGTGTCGTACCTGACGACGCGGGGGGCCAACGGCGTGGTCACGCGGCGCGACGTCATCGCCGACCGCTACGACATCGTGGCCGACGCCGCGGTCGCCGACGACGCCCGCAACCTGCTGGCCGCCTACAACTGGCGCACCGCCTGACCGGCCACAGGCGCACCGGCGGGCCCGCTTGGCGGCCTCCGGTCAGGACACCAGCCGCGCAGGGAAGCCGCCGGTCGCGATCGGGCCCCAGCGGTCGATGTGGATGCGGAGCAGCGACTTGTCCTGGCGCTTCATGGCCTCGCGGTATTCGTCCCAGTCGGGGTGCTCGCCGGCGATGCACCGGTAGTAGTCGACGAGCCCCTCCAGGGCCTCCGGCATGTCGAGCACCTCGGCGTGCCCGTCAACCTGGACGTACGGGCCGTTCCAGTCGTCGGACACCACGCAGATCGACACCCGTTCGTCGCGGCGGGCGTTGCGCGCCTTGGCGCGGTCGGGATACGTGGACACCACGATCCGGCCGCCCTCGTCGACGCCGCAGGTGACCGGCGAGAGCTGCGGCCGGCCGTCGGCGCGGGTGGTCGACAGCAGGCCGTGGTGCCTCGGGCGGAGGAAGTCGAGGAGTTCGGGCAGGTCGACGCGGCGCGCGGTGGCGATGGTCGGAGCCATCTCGGGATCCCCTTTCTTCGTACGGGGACGATCCTTTCACGCGTCCACGACGGCGACGCGGACGGCCGCCGGGTACTCTGGGCGTACCTGATGTGAGCTGCGCCGACACCCCGCCGCCCGATCCCCGGAAGAAGGCCGCATGAGCGAGCACGTCCACGTCCGCGTCAACCAAGGAGTGGCCGTCACCGAGAACGGCGAGCTGGTCGAGGAGTACCGCTGCGGCTGCGGCGTCATCTGGACCCGCGTTCACCGGGTCGACAAGGGCCGCCGGGAGCTCTGAGGGCGCGCGGCCCGGCGGGCTCAGTGGCCGCCCCCGCGCCGCCGGCGGCTGAGCACCGCGTCCAGTCGCTCGGCCGCCCGGTCCAGGCGGTAGAACATCCGCGGCGGCATGTGCGCGAGCAGCCCCGAGTGCCGCTGGCCGAGCAGCGCGAACATCTGTTCCGTGGGCAGGTCGATGTAGCGCCTGAGGTTCTCGTACCAGCGGGCGCTGTAGTGGGCCGCGCGCTGCGCGGGCCGGATCGCGGTCCGGCGCGCCTTGCCGTAGTGGGCGAGCGCGTCCTCCAGCGTCGCCGCCCGGTACAGCGAGTCCACCAGGCCGGCGGCGTCGCCGAAGGCCAGGGCGGTGCCCGCGCCGACGGAGTAGTGCGTGGTGTGCGCGGCGTCGCCGATCAGGGCGACCCGGCCGCGGTGCCACGTGCGGTTGGTGAGCGTGCGGAAGGTCTGCCAGTGCGCGGTGCCGTCGTCCTGCGCCCGGCCGATCAGCATGTTGCCGTCCAGCACGTCGGCGAACAGCTTCTCCAGCACGGCCAGGCTGTCGGCCTCGTTCGACCGGTCGAAGCCGAGGCCCCGCCACGTCTCGGGGAAGCACTCGACGACGCACGTGCTGTGCTCCTTGCTGAACCCGTAGCCGTAGAGCCAGATCCAGCCGTGCGGGGTGTCCACGAACGCGAAGGTGAAGGCGTCGAAGATCTTCGTGGTGCCGAGCCACATGAACGGGTTCCGCCCCACGGCCACCTCGGTGCCGAAGTCCTCGGTGTGGCGTTCGCGCAGGCCGCTGTTGATGCCGTCGCCGGCGACCACCAGGTCGGCGTCCGGCAGTTCGTCCTCGTGGTTGATCACGCGCTCGTACTCCACGCGCACGCCCAGGGATCGGGCCCGTTCGGCGAGGATGTCGAGCAGCGTCTGGCGGCCGATCCCGAACCCCTGGCTTCCGCGCTGCACCGTCACCGTGGCGCGGTCGCGTACGTGCACGACCCAGTCGACCCACGAGACCGAGTTCCCGCTGATCTCCCTGGCGGACTCGGGGTCGGCGGCGTGGAGATCGTTGAACAGATCGTCCCAGTACGTGACGCCCCAGCCGTACGTCGAGCCGGCCGGGTTCCGTTCGTAGACGGTGATGTCATGGGACGGGTCCACCCGCTTCATCAGGATCGAGAAGTACAGGCTGGCGGGCCCGCCGCCGACACAGGCGACCTTCACACCTACCCCCGGTTGCTCCGCATTGTCATTAAGTCGTGACTTACGGTAGTCGAGGGCGGAATGGCGGCACGATCCCATCCTGCTGAGGCTTCGGTCACGAGATGCCCAAGCCTGATCAGCGGGCGAAGACGGCTACGACGTCCGGAATGCCGGACTTTCGGAGCTCGATCCGGTCGATGTGCGCGATGGGCATCGGCACGGCGGCGCCCCAGCCGGCCTGCCCCGCCGCGACCGTGACCACGCCCAGCGCCGTCCTGACGCCGTCCCTGCCGACCAGCACCACGTCGTACGCGCCGGGCTCGTGGGCGTCCTCGACGGTGAGGAAGATCCAGCTCGGCGAGCCCTGGTAGCCGAAGGCGTGGCCCACCGGCCGCCGGTCGGCGTACAGGACGGCGGCGGTGAGGTAGCGGCCGTCGGCGACGGCGAGCGTGCGCCGGTAGTTCGTCGCGAGCTCGCGGTCCGGCCCGGTGGCCAGCCACACCGCGCCGCCGGCCAGCGCCGCCACGAGCGCGGCCGTGAGCAGGTGCAGCCGGAACGCCCGCCAGCGGAACCGCCGGCGCGTCCCCGCGATCCGGGCCAGCACGGCGGACTCGAACGCGGCCGGCGGCTCCTCGGCGGGGGCCAGCGTGGTGAGGGCGTCCACCAGCCGGGCCGCCTCCTCCAGCTCCCTGCGGCAGGCGGCGCAGCCCGACAGGTGCCGCAGCACGTCGGCCCGCTCGTCACCGGCCAGCGCGCCCGCGGCGAGTTCGGGGATCGCCCCGCGAACCCCCTCGCAGCCAGGCCGCTCAGTCATCGTTCACCTCCAACTGCTCGCGGAGCCGCGCCAGCCCCCTGCGCAGGCGGGTCTTGGCGGTGCCCAGCGGTATTCCCTCGACCTGCGCCACCTCCTTGCCGGTCAGCCCGTAGAACACGGTGAGCGCGATGGCCCGCGCCTGCTCGGGCGGCAGCCCGCGCAGCGCCCGGCGGACGAACTCCTCGTCGTGCGGCGCGTCGTCGGCGGACTCCGCCGACACCAGCCGGGTCAGCAGCGCCTGCGGGTCGACCGGCAGCTCGCGCCGCAGCCGCCGCGCGTCGATGGCGAGGTTGCGGGCGATCGTGAGCAGCCAGGTCGGTACGGCCCCGCGCCGCGCGTCGTAGGCGGCCGCGTGCCGCCACACCCGTACGAACGTCTCCTGCGCGACCTCCTCTGCCAGCCCCGCCTCCCCCACGATGGTCCTGGCCAGGCCGAACACCCTGGCCTGGTAGCGGCGTACGAGCGCGGTGGCAGCCTGCGTGTCACCCGAGGCCATCCCGGCCAGAAGCGACTCATCCGAAAGTGCCCACAGCCGGTACTACGGTAACGATCTCCCTTTTGGCTTCAACCGTCTTGTCTCGCCCGGGGTGAATCCCGGCGGCGGGCGCCGACCGTACAACCTGTCATGAGAAAACTCCTCATCGCTCTCGCCACAAGCGTGTTGCTAGCGGGGTGCAGCACGGCGGGCGCCGGAACCGAAAGCGGCGCGCCGACCTTGACCATCACCGGACCGGCGAACGGCACCGACGTCGCCGGCTCCTTCCCGCTGGAGTTCACCAGCAGCGTGGAGATCGGCCCGCCGGAATCCGGCAAGCACCATGTCCACGTCTTCACCGACGGGCGCACCGACGACTACACCGTCGTCACCGCCTCGCCGTTCCAGATCACCGGACTGCCGGCGGGCGAGCACACTGTGGGAGTCACCCTGCAGAACGCCGACCACTCGCCCGCCGGCGCCTCCGCCGAGGTCACGGTGAACGTGACGCAAGGCGGCGGCCCCGCCCCCGCGCCGACGCAGACCGACGACGGCGGCTACGGCGGCTATGGCGGCTATGGCGGCTACTGAGCGTTATAACCGCAGGACCCGGTGGTTCCATGCGGGCATCTACCTGACGACGCTCGGGCTGCTCGGCACCGGTTGGTGGCTGCTGGCAGGCCGGGAGGGCGATCCGAGCCCGCTGGCCCGGCTGGCCGGATTGCCCGACACGGTCCTGCACACGTGGCTCGGGTGGGCCATCGCGGCGCTCGCCGCGGCGGGCATCGTGCTCGGCTATCGCGCGGTCCGCACGTTCGCCGCCGAGTCGGTCCGGTTCCGCCGGGCCGACCTGCGGTGGTTCGCCCGCTGGCCCGCCGCGGTCTTCACCGGCCGCTTCGGCCACCACGAGGGGCATTTCGACCCCGGCCAGCGCCTGCTCAACGTGGCGCTGGCCGGGAGCCTGCTCGCCCTGGTCGGCAGCGGCGCCGGGATGGCGCTGCTGCACGGCGGACCGGTGTTCGCGGTGCTGGTCAGGATCCACATCTGGGCGACGTACGCGGCCACGGCGCTGATCGCCGGGCACGTCGTGGTCGCGGCCGGGGTGCTGCCCGGTTACCGGGGCGTGTGGCGGTCCATGCACCTGGGCGGGCGGCTCGACCGCACGGTGGCGTTCCGGCTCTGGCCCGGCTGGGCGGTGCGGCACCACCGGACGGCGCTGGGGGCGTACGTGCTGGACGCGCTCGGACCCGTCGAGGCGGCCGCCGTGCAGGCACACCTCGGGGAGTGCGCGGACTGCCGGGCGGAGGTCGCCCAGCTGCGCCGCACCGTCCACCGTCTCGGCACCCACACCCCGGGCTCCGACGGGTAGCGGCCGGGTCAGGCGCGTTCCGGGTGGCGCCGGCGTACCGGGGTGGGGAGCGCGGCCAGAGCCAGGAGCAGGCACGACGTTCCGGCGAGGAGGAACGTCGCGGTGGCGCCGTACCGGGCGGCGGCCCAGCCGAGCACGGCCGCGCCAACCGGCCCCAGCGAGTAGTGGGTCGTCAGGAAGCCGACGTCACCCGGCCCAGCAGGTGCTCGGGCGTGACCTGCTGACGCAGCGACATCGAGCAGATCCCGGCCAGGCTCACGCACGCCAGATACAGAGGCCTATCTGCGCGACGGACCCGGTCTCGGCGTAGGAGACAGGGCCCATGGCCTGACCGGGACGTTCTGGGCATCTTCCGGCGGTGGCCGGGCGTGACACACCCGGCGGGTGGGGTTGGAGATCGAGAGCCGGCCGTCCGACTCGCCGTACGTGGCGCGGCGGCCGTGAGCCACCGCGCCAATGGTGTTCGGAGGTACGTCCGGAGTTGCGAGCGTCAGTCCGCCGCTACGGGAGGCGCTCCGGCGCTTAGCCGGAGCTGCAGGAGACCGTCGGCCAGGTCCAGTTGCCGTTGTGCTGGATCGTCACGCCCCAGTTGTTGCCGCTGCCGTTCGGCCTGGCGACCAGGGTCTGGGCGTTGGGGTAGCTGGCGCTGATGTTCCAGGTGGCGATGACGCTCGCCGGGGACGGCACGTTCATCGTCACCGTCCAGTTGCTGGAGCCGCTGACCGAGACGCCCAGGTTGTACCGGTCGCTCCACTGCTGACCCTGCGACAGCGTCGCGGTGCAGCCGCCGGGACCCGGGCCCGGGCCGGGGCCGGGGCCGGGGGTGCTGGAGCCGCCGCCGATCGTGACGTTGGAGCTGCCGCTGCTCTGGTAGCCCTCGGTCGCCAGGATCATGTAGTCGTGGCTGCCGAGGTTCATGCCGTAGCGGGCCCACGCGTCGAAGTGGTTGCCGGCCGTGATGGTGCCGCCCGTCCTCTTGGACTGGCGGACGCTCCAGAACTGCTGGAACGTCCTGGTGCCCTCGATGGAGGGGGCGTTGTAGCGGGTCGTCTGGTAGATGTCGTACGTGCCGCCGTCGCTGGTGACCGTGCCCTTGAACGTGCCCGTGGGCCGGTACGTGCCCCAGTTGTCGACGATGTAGTACTCGATGAGCGGGTTACGCGTCCAGCCGTACAGGGTCAGGTAGGCGTTGCCGGACGGGTTGAAGCTGCCCGAGTAGGTCACCGTCCTGCGCCCACCGGGGTTCCAGCCCTTGCCGGCCACGAAGTTCCCGGTGTTGCGCCATGAGGTGCTGTAGTTGCCGCCCGAGCCCAGCTCCATGGAGACAGTGCCCTGACTGTCGGTCCAGAACGAATAGAAGTAGCCGTTGTTGTTGCCGGTCTGGTTGGTGGTGATGGCCGCGTGGGCGATGCCGGGCACCATCGCCATGGCCACGGCCAGCGCCGCGGCGCACGCCTGGCCGACGAACAGCCGGATGCGGCCGCGTCTGCGGCTCCTCGGACGGACGGGGGCGTCGTTCATTGGCGTGCTTCCTCCTCGTGAAAGCTGACGGGGTGGCAGCGTGATACGAGCCGGCGGGCTGTGAGGTGCCGGGCGAACGACCGCCGCGCGTCGGCGCCGTACAACGCGGCGGTGGGCCGGCTGTCGTGCGGGCGACGACCGGAGGACCGGGCCGCGGCAGGACCCGGATCGAGAGATCGATCTCTTCGATGGCGCCAGTGTTCGTCCCCCGCCGGGGGC
>DASUCK010000685.1:0-2987 GCA_036276095.1 Nonomuraea sp.
TGGGCCGGGTGGAGCGGCTGGCCGCGGAGGCGCTGGCCGAGCTGCGGGCCGCCATCTTCGAGCTGCGGCCGGCCGATCTGGCCGGCGACGGGCTGGCGGCCTCGCTGCGCAAGCACGTGCGCCTGCTCGACCGGCTCCATCCGTCGCTGGTGTCGTTCGAGTGCGCCGAGCTGCCGCCGCTGGATCCGGCGGTCGAGGTGGCGGTGCTCCGGGTGGCGCAGGAGGCGCTGCACAACGCGCTGCGGCACTCGGGGGCCGGGCGGGTGCGGGTGCGGCTGGCGTACGAGGACGGCAAGCTGGCGCTGACCGTGCGCGACGACGGCGGCGGGTTCGAGCCGGCCGGGTCGCGCGGCCTCGGGCTGGTGTCGATGCGCGACCGGGCCGAGTCGGTCGGCGGCGTGATGACCGTCGAGTCGGCCCGCGGTCAGGGGACGACGGTACGCGTGGAGGTGGGTGTTTGATCCGGGTGCTGATCGCCGACGATCATCCGGTGGTGCGGCACGGGCTGCGCACGTTCCTCGATCTGCAGGACGACATCACCGTCGTCGGCGAGGCGGGCGACGGGGCGCGGGCCGTCGAGCTGGTGGGGGAGCTCGCCCCCGACGTGCTGCTGCTCGACCTCAAGATGCCGGTGCTCGACGGGCTCGGCACGCTGGAGCGGCTGGCGGGCGCCAGGACGCGGGTGGTGGTGCTGACGTCGGTGAGCGACCGCGGCGACGTGGGCCCGGCGATGCGAGCCGGCGCGTCCGGGTTCCTCTACAAGGACGTCGACCCGACCGCGCTGGTCCAGGCCGTGCGCGCGGTGCACGGCGGTCAGGTGCTGCTGGCCCCCGAGGCAGCCGAGGCGATGCTGTCGGCGCTGTCGGCTCCGGCGGCGACCGGCGCCGACCCCGCGCCTCCCGCGCCGGTCCCGCTGACCGACCGCGAACGCGAGGTGCTCGCCCTCATCGCGGCCGGCCGCTCCAACCGGGAGATCGCCAGAAGCCTCGCCGTCGCCGAGAAGACGGTCAAGACCCACGTCTCCAACGTGCTCATGAAGCTCGGCGTACAGGACCGCACCCAGGCCGCCCTGTACGCCGTTCGCCACGGCCTGGCGTGACGCCCGGCGCTGCCGGGTTCCGGGTCAGGTGTCCTTCTTCTTGTTCGTCTGCACCTTGCTGGAGGGCGGGTCGTACTCCTGGACCGCGGGGGGCGGCGTGTAGCCGCGCGAGGGACGGCCCTGGCGCGGCGGGGTGACGATGGTCGTCCTGGCCTTCTTCAGCCAGTACCACCCCTTGATGCCGAGGCGCTTCAACTCCGCCTCGCTCATGTTCTCCATGCCCTGGTCCACGTCGTACGAGATGACGCCGAGGCGGGCCGCGGCCGTGCCCGTGGTGCCCCTCTTCAGCGTCACCTGGAAGGTGAGCCGGTCGGACTTGCCGACCTCCAGGCGCAGCGGGGCCCAGCACCAGAACCAGCGGCCCTCCCAGGTGCACTTGGTGCCCTTGGGCCCGGTCCAGCGCAGCGTCGGCACGACGCCCCTGGGGACCTCGCCGCCGATCCAGTAGTAGTCGGCGTAGTGGGGGCCGAGGTTCGTCGCCCGTACCTGGTAGGTGATCTTGCCGCCGCGCTTGGTGCGCTTGGTGTGCCTGACCGAGATCCGGAAGTTCGAGTAGGGATCCATGCGTGCCCCGGCGGTCGCCGTGGTCGTCGCGGTGGTCGTCGCGGTAGTCACGGTCGCGGTAGTCACGGTCGCGGTGGTCGGCGCCGCGGTGGCCTGGCCGGGGGTGGCCAGGGTGACGGCGGCGAGGCCGGCGGCCAAGGACAGGCTGAGGGTTCTACGCATGGGACGGCTCCCCGTACGGTGCTGGAAATCCCCGATCATCTCCATGATTATTACCAAGGGCAAATATTTCGCAAAGTATGATGATCTTTTGTGGCCTGGGGTGCTTTGCGCCGGTCAGGGGGAGGTCCAGGTGCCGGACACGCACCCGTTACAGCCGGGTGATCCGCCGACGCTGGGCAGCTACCGGCTGCTCGGCCGCCTGGGCAAGGGCGCTCAGGGGATCGTCTTCAAGGGTGCGGCGCCGGACGGGCGGCTCGTGGCGATCAAGCTCCTGAACACCCGGCTCGACAAGCCGGGGATGGACGGCGAGCGGTTCATGCGCGAGGTGGCCGCCGCCCGCCGGGTCGCCCAGTTCTGCACCGCCCAGGTGCTCGGCGCGAACCTGGCCGGCGAGCAGGCCTACATCGTCAGCGAACTCGTGGACGGCGTGTCGCTGCAGGTCGTGGTGCAGCGCGACGGCCCCCGCACGGGCGGCGCGCTCTACCGCCTGGCCGTCGGCACGGTCACCGCGCTGGCCGCCATCCACCGGGCCGGCATCGTTCACCGGGACTTCAAGCCGAGCAACGTGCTCATCGGCAGCGACGGCCCCCGGGTGATCGACTTCGGCATCGCGCGGGCGCTGGACTCGGCGGTGATGACCACCAGCGGGGTGGTGGGGACGCCGGCGTACATGTCGCCCGAGCAGATCTCCGCCGAACGCGTCGGCCCGCCCAGCGACCTGTTCAGCTGGGCCCAGACCATGGTGTACGCGGCCACCGGCCGGCCCGCGTTCGGCCAGGACAGCCTTCCGGCGGTCATCTACCGGGTCATCAACGAGGAACCGGACCTCTCCGCCTTCCCGGACGACCTGCGGCCGATCGTCCAGTCATGCCTGAACAAGCGCGCCGAGGCCCGGCCGACCGCGGCCGAGGCCCTGTTCGCGCTGCTGGAGCAGCAGGGCGAGACCCCCGTGCTGGACGAGGCGGCCCTGACGACGGGCTCCCGGCTCGCCGCCGAGACCAGCGCCCCGCCGGCCCGTCCGCAGGAACCGGCGCCGCGCGCCGGGGCTCCGGCGGCGGGGTGGGCCCGCCCCGACGGGCGGCCGGCCTCCGGCTGGGCCAATCCCTCAGGAAACGCCTCCGCGCCTCCACAGCAGCCATTCCACGCCGAAAGTTCGCATCAG
>DASUCK010000686.1:0-23821 GCA_036276095.1 Nonomuraea sp.
GCGGCCGAGGAGTCGCTGCGGGCCGGGCGGCGGCCCGACGTGCGGGTGGAGCTGGACGTCGACCCGGACGTGGTGACGAAGGGCTCGCGCGCGCATCTCGCCCGCCTGGTCACCAACCTGACCGACAACGCGGTCCGGCACGCCGCCAGCACCGTGCGCGTCCGGGTGCACGCCGACGGGGACGAGGCGGTGCTGGAGGTGCTGGACGACGGCCCGGGGATCCCGTTCGAGCAGCGGGAGGCGGTGTTCGACCGCTTCACCAGGCTCGACGAGGCACGGGCCAGGGACGCCGGCGGCGCGGGGCTGGGCCTGCCGATCGCCCGGGACATCGCGACCCGGCACCAGGGCACGCTCGTGTACGCCGGCGGCGGCTTCGTCGCCCGGTTCCCGAGGGTCAGCTGACCCGGCGCGCGTACTCCTTCGTCCGCGTGGAGACCTCGAAGCCGGCGCGGGCGTACACGGCGACGGCGCCGGTCGGGTTGTCGGCGTCGACGCCGAGCCCGGCGGAATCGTACCCCTGCTCGGCGAAGGCGGTGAGGGCGTGCGCGAGCAGCGCGCCGGCCACGCCCCTGCCGCGCCATTCGCGCAGCGTGCCGACGATCTGGATCCAGGCCGTGCGCTCGCCGCGGAGGTGCGTCATGAGCACGCCGACGGGCCGCCCGCCGGCCAGGGCCACGAACGAGGACTCCGGTCGGAACTCGGGCGGGCCGGTGATGCCGGCGTGCCAGCTCTCGGGCGTGTGCGACACGCTGCCCCAGTGGTCGCGGAAGGAGGCATTGCGGACGCGCCGGGCGCCCTCGTCCAGGGCTGGGGCCCAGGTGGTGATCGACACGCCCGCGGGCGGGCGCGGCTCCGGCAGGCCGCCGTCCAGGGGGCGGGTCATCCGGTAGAACGAGCGGGCGACGGTGAAACCGGCCCCTTCTGCGAGGGCCGTGGGGCCGGGGCGGTCGGCGTACACGGTCAGGTGGACCTCGGCCGGGACGCCGGGGAACGCCGTCGCGCTCAGGGCGGGCGCCGCCCCGACCGCCCAGTCCAGGATCCGGCGGCCGAGCCCCTGCCTGCGGTGGGCGGGGTGCACGCCGCCGGTGAGGTGCATCAGGTGCGCCTCACCTGCGGCCTGCTTGACCGGGAGGTAGCCGAAGGCCACGATGCGGCCGCCGTCCCTGGCCGCGAGCGTGCCCGTGGCGAGGGAGATCAGCGGACTGGCCAGGTGGCCGGCGACCCGGTCGGCGTCGTACGCCACGCCGACCTGGTCCTCGGTCTCCATCGCGGCCCACAGCTCGGCCAGCGGGCGGGCGTCTTGCTGGGTCAGCGGTCCCCATTTCATGACATGGGAGCCTAGGCAAGCGAGTGGGGCACCCCAACCGGTTTCCGACGCGGGCCAGTCCGTCGGCGCAGCCGGATCAGGCGTCGAGCTGGAGGAAGGCGCGGGCGATGGCCTGCCTGGTCACGTCCTCCGGGTAGGGGAACCGCCTGATCAGGTCGCGCAGGCCCTCCACGTGCGCCCGCCTGGCCAGGTCGGCCACCAGCGCCAGCTCGGCCTGCTGCGCCAGCGCGTACGCCCGGTCGACCACCGCGCCGTGCCCCGGCACGATCATCGGCCCGGGCATCTCGGCCAGCATCGCCGCCACGGTGCCGGGCCAGTCCAGCGGGTAGGAGTCACCGAACGCCGGCGGCGCCCCCTCCTCCACCAGGTCGCCGGCGAACACCACGCCCGCGTCCGGGACGTGCGTGACCACGTCGTTGCTGCTGTGCCCGGGCCCGAAGTGCCGCAGGTGCACGATGCGGCCGCCGACGTCGAGTCCGGCCGTGGCGGTGAACGTGTGGTCCGGCGGCACTATGGCGACCTCCTCCAGTTCCTCCCGCCGGTCGGGCAGCTGGCCGATGACGTCGGCGCGGTGTCGCTCGCCGTACCGCTCGATCTCCTCGGCGCACCGGACGTGGCCCCAGATCTCGGCCGGGCGGAACAGCGCGTTGCCGAAGTAGTGGTCGAAGTGGGAGTGGCTGTTGACAACCGTCCACGGGCCGGACGTGATCCTCCTGATCGCGTCGATGAGATCGGCCGCCTCCCGGTGCGAGGTCCGCGTGTCGATCACCAGGCAGTGGCCGTCGTCGCCCACCACCAGTCCCGTGTTCATGTCGAACGACCGATGCCGCCGGACATAGACACGGTCGCCGATCTCCTGCCACTGCTCCTTCATGCCAACGAACCCTACTTTTAGGATCAGGCCATGGCATATGACTTCCAGGTCGTCATCGACGCGCACGACCCCCACACCCTGGCCGACTGGTGGGCGGACGCGCTCGGGTGGCAGGTGGAGCCGCAGGACGCGGCGTTCATCAGGAGGATGATCGACGAGGGCCACGCCACCGACGACGACACCACCACGCACAAGGGCGCGCTGGTGTGGAAGGCGGGCGCCGCCATCAGACACCCCGACGGGCTCGAACGCGCGCCGCGGGTGCTGTTCCAGCTCGTGCCCGAGGCGAAGACGGTGAAGAACCGGGTGCACCTGGACGTCCGGGTGGGGGCCGACCGCATCGAGTCCGTGGTCGAGGAGCTGACCGCCAAGGGCGCGAACGTGCTTTACCACGGCCGCCAGGGCCCCTTCTCGTGGATCACCATCGCCGACCCCGAGGGCAACGAGCTCTGCATCACCTGACCGGCCGGTCACTCCTGCCTAAGGTAGGCCAGCACCGCCAGCACCCGGCGGTGCCCGTCCGCGGCCGGCGGCAGGTCGAGCTTGGCGAAGATGTTGGCGATGTGCTTGGCCACGGCCGCCTCGGTGACGTACAGCTCCTTGGCGATCGAGGCGTTCGATCGGCCCTCGGCGATCAGGCCCAGCACCTCCTGCTCGCGCGGGGTGAGCCGGGCCAGGGGGTCGCGGCGCCGTCTGAGCAGCTGGCGCACCACCTCCGGGTCCACGACCGTGCCGCCCGCGGCGACCCGGTGGAGCGCCTCGACGAACTCGCCGACGTCGCCGATGCGGTCTTTCAGCAGGTAGCCGATGCCGGCCCCGGAGTGGGAGTCGAGCAGTTCGGCGGCGTAGGTCTGCTCGACGTACTGGCTGAGCACCAGCACCGCGAGGTCGGGGCGGCGGGCGCGCAGCTCCAGCGCGGCCCGCAGGCCCTCGTCGGTGAAGCCCGGCGGCATCCGCACGTCGGTGACCACGGCGTCGGGCCGGTGCTCGGCGGCGGCGGCCAGCAGCCCCGGCGCGTCGCCGACCGCGGCGACCACGGTGTGGCCGAACCGTTCGAGCAGCCCGGCCAGCCCCTCCCTGAGCAGCACGGCGTCCTCGGCGATCACCACGCGCACGGGATCTCCACGCGCAGCAGGGTCGGGCCCCCGGCCGGGCTGGACAGGGACAGCCTTCCGTCCACCACCGACAGCCGGTCGGCGAGCCCGGTCAGGCCGGTGCCCTCGGCCGGGTCGGCGCCGCCCACGCCGTCGTCGCGGACCTCCACCACCAGCGTGCCCCGCTCGACCCGGCCGGTGACGGCGACCCTGGCGGCCTCGCTGTGCTTGGCGACGTTCGCCAGGGCCTCGCTGACCACGTAGTACGCGGTGACCTCCACGGGCGCGGGCAGCCGGGGCACCTCGACGTCCACCTCGACCGGCACGGGAGAGCGCCCGGCCAGGTCGCGTACGGCGGCGCCCAGCCCCCGGTCGGTGAGGACCGGCGAGTGCACGCCGCGGATCAGCTCGCGCAGCTCGCCCAGCGCCTGCTTGGCCTCCTCGTGCGCGAGTCCGATCAGCCGCCCCACCTCGGAGTCGGCGGGCAGGTCGAGCCGCGCCATGCCGAGCGTCATCGAGAGCGCCACGAGCCGCTGCTGGGCGCCGTCGTGCAGGTCCCGCTCGATCCGGCGGCGTTCCAGCTCGAACGCGTCCACCAGCCGCGCCCGTGACCGCAGCACCTCGCCGAGCTCGGACCGCTGCGGCGCCAGGATCGCCCGCGCCATGGCTCCCCTGGCCCCACCCCAGGCGGTCACCGTGTACGCCGCCACCGGCAGCAGCAGCACGCCCGCCACGCTCGCCAGCGCGGCGACCTCCGGCGCCACCGCCGGCCGCACCACCGGTGTCAGGGCGAGCAACACCGGCGCCGCCGTGAACGCCACCATGAGCAGATCGATCCACCACATGGCGAACAACGTGATGACCGCCAGCCCCGCCTCGCGCCGCCGCCGGTCGGCCACGCGCGGCACGGGCACCCCGTCGACCAGCCGCAACCGCACCACCTCGAACCGGGCGACCGGCGGCAGCACCACCGCCAGCGCCGCGGGCCCGGTGACGAACCGGTACGGATGCGGCACGAGCAGCAGCGCCGCGGCGACCCCCGCGACGGCCGCGCCCGGCACGACGCTGGCCACCAGGTACGCCGCGCACCGCCACGGCCACCCGGACCCGAGAAACGGCAACGGCCTCCGGGTGAGCGCCTCCAGCGCGGTCCTGTGCACCACCCTGCGACCGTATCCGCTGGTAGAGGCCGGAAGCACTAGTGCAGGGTTTACCTTTCCTGTCGCGATCCGGCTGCGGCTCCCGGCTCCGGATCACGGCGGGGCGGGGTGGTCAGGGGCGGAATTCGAGCCCTTCGAACGTCCCCGCGGAGCGCCAGCGGTCGATGTGGGCGAAGTACGCCGCCGCGCCCTGGGGATGGCCGCGGTTGAGCCGGCCGCGCAGGCCGAGGTCCTGACCCTCGTTGTTGTAGTAGCCCGGGGTGCAGTCGGGAGAGCCGAGGATGCCGCCGGAGCCGGACAGGAGCAGGTCGACCCAGGCGTCCTCGGCCTCCTTGGTGACCTCGACCTCGGTGTGGCCGCCGGCCAGGGCGTGGGCGACGACCACGGCGACGGTCCGGCCGGCCTCGGTGAGGTTGTGGGGGATGTTGGAGAGCAGGTTCGCGCCCTGGGTGTGCTGGACGAGGAAGGCGTTCGGGAAGCCGTGCACGTGGATGCCGTGCAGCGTGCGCATGCCGTCGGCCCAGCGTTCCGACAGCCGGGCCCCGCCGCGTCCGAGCAGGTCGTAGCCGGCGCGCCGGGTGTAGTCGGTGCCGACCTCGAAGCCGGAGGCGTAGATGACGCAGTCGACCTCGTACTCGCGACCGGCGGCGACCACGCCCGTCTCGGTGACGCGTTCGACGCCCTTGCCGTCGGTGTCGACGAGGTGGACGCCGGGCAGGTTGAAGGACTGCAGGTACTCGTCGTGGAAGCAGGGGCGCTTGCAGAGCTGGCGGTACCACGCCTTGAGCCGCCGCGCGGTCTCGCGGTCGTCCACGACGGCGTCGACGCGGGCGCGGATCTCCTCCATCTTCTCGAAGTCGGAGTCCTCGAAGGCGGCCAGCAGGGTCTCGGGGGTGATCTCGGCCAGCTGGTCGATCCTGGCGCGGACGCGGCGGGCGATGTCGGTCCAGCCGTCCATGACCAGATCCTCCCGCGCCACCGCGGCGCCGGACTGGATGGCGGTGAAGTTCTCCATCCAGCGCCGCTGCCAGCCGGGGGTGGCGATGCGGGCGAACCACTCAGGGTCGGTCGGGTGGTTGCCGCGGACGTCCACCGACGACGGGGTGCGCTGGAACACGTACAGCTCCTTGCAGGCCCTGGCCAGGTGCGGCACGCACTGCACGGCGGTCGCGCCGGTCCCGATGACGGCCACCCGCCGGTCGGCCAGCCGGTCCAGGGGCGCGCCGGAGGGGTCGCCGCCGGTGTAGGCGTAGTCCCAGCGGCTGGTGTGGAACGCATGCCCGCCGAAGCGCTGGATGCCGGGGATGCCGGGCAGCTTGGGCACGTGGAGGGGGCCGATGCCCATGGCGACGAAGCGGGCGGTGAAGTGGTCGCCGCGGTCGGTGCGCACGTGCCAGCGCGATCCGGCCTCGTCCCATTCGAGGCGCCGGACCTCGGTGTGGAAGAGCGCGTTGTCGTACAGGCCGTAGTGCTTGCCGATGCGGCGGCAGTGTTCGAGGATCTCGGGCGCGTGCGCGTACTTCTCGGTCGGCATGTGGCCGGTCTCCTCCAGGAGCGGCATGTACACGTACGACGCCGTGTCGCACTGCGCTCCCGGGTAGCGGTTCCAGTACCACGTGCCGCCGAAGTCGCCCGCCTTGTCGACGATGCGCACGTCCTCGACGCCGGCCTCCTTCAGCCGCGCGCCGGTGACCAGGCCGGCGAACCCGCCGCCGACGATCGCGACCGTCACGTGGTCGGTCCTGGGCGGGCGTTCGGTCCGCGGCGTGTACGGGTCGGCGAGGTAGCTCGCGAGGCGGCCGGTGAGGCGCAGGTACTGGTCGTTGCCGTCCGGGCGGAGGCGCTTGTCGCGTTCCTCCCGGTATTTCGCGCGCAGGGCCTCTTTGTCGATGGCGGGGCGGGGGTCGGCGGCCGTCATGCTTCCTCCCGTGAATCCGCGGAGAAATTCCAGAATTGCATTCGGTACGGGCCTACGACAAGCCCCCGGACAGAGCACCCGCGATCCCGACTATGGTGTTGGAACCCGGCACTCGAGGAGCTGATCCCCGTGGCTCACCGCGCACTGGCCATCGCCCTGCTGCCCGCCATCGGGCTGCGGGCGCTCGCCGTGCTCGGCTTCCCGCCCGCGCTGCTCTTCTACGGCGACTCGTTCGCGTTCCTGCGCGAGGAGCTGACGCCCGGCACCACCCGGCCGTCCGGCTACTCCCTGCTGCTGGCGGTGCTCAGGCCCGCCCACAGCCTCACCCTCGTCGCGGTCCTGCAACACCTGCTCGGGCTGGCGCTCGCCCTCGCCGTGTACGCCCTCCTGCGCCGGCGCGGCCTGCCCGGCTGGGGCGCCACGCTGCTGGTGACCCCGCTCCTGTACGACGAGTTCCTGATCCTCCTCGAACACATGATCATGGCCGACGCGGTCTTCATCGTGCTCGTCACCGCGGCCGTCGCGCTCCTCGTGTGGCGCGTCACCCCGGCCACGGCCGCCACCGCCGGGGCCCTGCTCGGCCTCGCCGGCATCACCCGCACGATCGGCCTGCCGCTGCTGCTGCTCGCGGCCGCCTACCTGCTGGTCCGGCGGTACGGGTGGCGGCCTCTGGTGGCGCTGGCGGTGGCCGGGGCGATCCCGCTGGGCGCGTACGCGACGTGGATGAAGGCGGAGAAGGGGAAGTTCGGGCTGACCCAGGCGGACGGGAACTTCCTGTGGTCCAGGACCATGAGCTTCGCCGACTGCGACGTGATCCGACCGCCGGAACGCCTGGCCGTGCTCTGCCCGCGCCTGCCCGTCGAGCAGCGGCCCTACCCGCCCCACTGGCTGTGGGACGACTTCTCTCCCCTGCTCAAGGTGCCGGGCACGACCCACCGCAACGAACTGGCGGGGGAGTTCGCCCGGGCGGCCATCCTCGCCCAGCCCGGTGGATACCTGGGCGCGGTGGCGACCGACCTCGCTCAGGTGCTGCGGTGGGAGCGCACGGGGGTCGACGAGAAGACGCCCTACAAGCTCCCGGCCGACGAGCGGCCGATCAGCGAGTCCGTACGCGGGGTCGCGGAGGCGTACGAGTCGGGCCCGGCCGCCACGCGCGTCGTCGAGCCGTACGCCGGCTGGCTGCGCGCCTACCAGCGCTTCGGCTACGTGCCGTTCCCGCTGCTGGCGCTCGGACTGGTGGCCGCGCTGGCGCTGACCGTCGTACGGAGGCGGTGGGACGCCCTGCTCCCGGGGCTCACGGCCCTCGCGCTCATCGCCGCGCCGCCCTTCCTGGCCGCCTTCGACGTGCGGTACGTGATCCCGGCGATCCCGCTGGTCTGCCTGGCGCTCGGGCTGACGCTGACCAGGCGGCCGGCGACCGTGCGGGCACCCGTGCCGGAACGCGAGGCCGTGCCCTCGTGACGGGCGGGGCGATGTGCCGGCCCGGGGCCGCCTTCCGCGCCGGCGCGCGTCAGAGGATGCCGTCGGCGAGGATGGCCGCGCCGATCCCGATGAGCACGAGGGGGAGCAGCACGTGCCCCCACCGGCTGAGCGCCCTTGCCACCGGCGGCCGGGTGGCGAGGAAGCGGCCCGCCAGGCACCATACGCCGACCAGGGCGAGGAAGACGGCCGCGTACCCGCTCATGGCGCCCGCGCCCGAGGCGGCGAACACCGGGACGTAGACCCCGAGGTTGTCCCCGCCGTTGGCGAACGTGACGGCGGCGACCTCCAGCGCCCGCGGCCCGCCCGGCCGCACCGGCTCGCCGACGCCGTCGCCGTCCCTGTTCCGCCACGCCCGCCAGCCGGCTCTGCAGCCCAGCGCCAGGGGGAGCAGCCCAAGGTACGGGATCACGGCGCCGGGCAGGAGCGTCGCCCCGAGCGCGGCGGCGACGGACACCGCGAGGATCGCCGCGAACCCGAGGTACTGTCCGAGCACGATCCGCGCCGCCGACCCCCGCTGCCCGGCTCCCTGCGCGAAGAACAGCGCCAGCAGCACGATGTCGTCCACGTTGGTGACGGCGAACAGCCCCACGGCCGCCCCGACGACCCCCACGTTCACGACCGCGCCGGGACGCCGAGGCCGGTGTGTTCCAGGGCCGGGCCGCGTGACCCTCGTGGGAGCGCCAGGGTGCCGGCGAGAGGGGCTGGGGCCGGGGATCGGGGAACCGTCACGGGGTTCATGATTCTGGAGCCGGGGGGTCGGGCGCCACTTCGGCGGGATAATGACGACCGATGGCGAAATTTCATGGGATGTCGGGGTATGCGGCAGCGATCGCTCCCGTGATCGACGCGGCCCACGTGAACCTGCACGCCGCGGCCCACCGCGAGGTCACCGCCCTCGCCGAGGCGGCCGGAATCAGCCCCGGATACCTGTCCGACCTGCGGTTCACGCTGCCCCTCCGGCCCCTGACCCGGGCCCGGCTGGAGGCGATCTACCGGTACAGGAGCGCGGCCGAGCGGGAGGGCGGCGTCCGGCAGCACCTGTGCGAGGGCACCCTGGCCGAGGACGCCGGCCTGCTCCGGGCGACGGCGAAGGGGCTGGCGTTCATCCGGCGGCTCTACAAGGCGCACGCGGACGCGGCCGAGCGGGTGTGGGCCGGGCACGACCTCGCCGGGCTGGCCGGCCTGGCCGCCCGGGTGCTGGAGCGGGCCGAGCGCGGGCCGGGCGGTGCGCTCGCGGCGCTGGCGCCGCCGTACGAGCCGGAGGGCACGCCGCCGGGCGTGCTGCTGTTCAACCGGCTGGCCGTGCTGCGGTACCAGCGGGCGGACGCGCACGCGGCCGCCTGGCAGGCGGCGGGGCTGTCGGCCGCCGGGATCGTCGCGCTGGCGGCGGGCCCGCAGCGGGACCGGATCGAGACGGACACCAACGAGCGGGCCGCGCCGCCGTACGGGGCGCTCACGGCGGACGAGCGGGAGACCTTGTACGACGGCCTGCGCGCCCTCATGTAGGCAGCGGCCGGCCGCCGGCCACGAGGTCAGAGGGCGGTCAGGAGGCGGCCGACCTGGGTGCGGTCGTTGACGCCCAGCTTGTCGTAGGCGGCCTGCAGGTGGTTGGCCGCCGTCCGGGTGGAGAGCGTGAGCCGCTGCGCGATCTGCCGGTTCGTCAGCCCGGCCGCCGCCAGCCGGACGATCTCCCGCTGCCGCGGGGTCAGGTCCGGCATGGCCAGGTCGGCCAGCGCCGGCGTGGTGATCCCAGGGCAGCGCCGGGCGAGGGCCCACGCCCTGGTCCGCGCGCCCCTGGCGAGGGTGCCGCGCCCGGCCTCCCGGTACGCTTCCGACTCCTGCGCGGTGGCCTCGGCCGCGTACAGCACCAGGCCGAGCCGTTCGAGCTCGGCGGCCACCGCGCCCAGCTCGGCCGGGTCGCCGACGGCCCGCGCGTGCCGGGCCAGCAGCGGCGCGAGCGGCCCCTCCACGCGTCCGGGCAGCGCGGAGAGCCGTTCGACGGCCTGCCCGGCGGCCCCCAGCCGGACCAGGTCGTGCAGCGCGAACATCAGGTTCCCGTACAGTTCGTGCCGCTCGGCGTGCTCGGCCGCGACCAGGCACAGGCGTACGGCCTCGGCCAGGTCGCCGCCCGCCGCGGCCACCCACACCCGCGCCGTCAGCACGTGCTGGCGGGTGAACGGCCACCGCCCGGCCGGCCGCTCCGCCTCGGCCAGCGCCGTCCCCGCCGCCTCGGCCCGCCCGAGCAGCGCGAGGGCGTGCGCCTGCTCCCCCAGCACCCGCCCCCGGTACGGCTCCCCGACCGGCAGCCTGGCCAGGTCGTCCGCGCACCACCGGACCGCCCCGTCGGCGTCGCCGCCCAGCCGGCTGACCAGCGCCCGGTAGGCGCCGAACCCCGACATCGACAGCTCGGCCGCGGGCAGCTCCATGGCGTGCTCGGCGGTTCTCGCCGCGTCGTCGAGGCGGCCCAGCGAGACGGACGCGGTGCACATGGCGTCGAGGAACGACGGCAGCGCGTGCTGCGCCTCGTCCTTCCAGCTCTCCATGCTCGCCATCGCGGGCTCGGCGAGGGCCAGGGCGCGCTCGCCCCGCCCCGAGTACGCCAGCACCCAGGCCTCCATGCAGTCGGCGTGCGCCTGGTTCCGCACCGTCGTCGTCCCGAACGAGCGCGCCCGTTCCAGAGCCAGGGCCGCGCCGGTCAGCCGCCCGGCGAAGCAGTCGGCCACGCACCGGTACACGTGCACCTCCTGCCGCCAGGCGGGGTCGGTCAGCGTCTCCGCGGCCACGTCGAGCACCCGGCACCCCTCGGCGTCCGCGCCGGCCCACACCAGGTTGGCGCCCAGGCTGAGGGCATACTGGGCGCGCTCGTCCTCGGTGACCGCGTCCCGCGCCGCCTGCCGCAGCGCCGTCATCGCCGAGTCGGCGTCGCCGAGCACCATCAGCACCTCGCCGAGCAGCGCGACCGCGGACACGCCCGCGCCCGCCTCGACGGCGGCCCTGGCCAGCCGGGCGGCGAGCCGGGGGTCCTGCCGGGTCCAGGCCAGCCGGGCGGCCGTGGCGAGCATGCCGGGGGCGGCCGCGGTGCCGCTGTCCAGCCGCCAGACGGCCGCCTGCAGCTGGTCCTCGCGCCGGCGCAGTCCCGTGGCCTCCAGCGCCTCGGCCAGCATCCGGCGCCGGCGGCGGGCCCGTAAGGTGCCGCACCCGGCGCGCACCACCTCGCCGTAGAGGGGGTGGCCGAGCCGCAGGTACTCGCGCTGCCCCTCGGTGACGGCGGTGACCAGGCCGCGGTCCTCGACCTGCTCGACGGCCCGCGCCGTGGTCAGCGACGTCAGCAGCTCGGCCTCCAGCGGCTCCCCGAACGCCACCAGCTCCAGCACCTCGCGCTCGTCCGGGTCGAGGTGGCCGATCCGCTCCCCGACCAGCTCGCGCAGCCGTGCCGTCACCGACGTCCCGCCCTGCCAGCGCCACTGACCGTCGCGCTCGGCCAGCCGCCCGGACTCGCGGCCCGCCTGCACGACCTCGCGCAGGTAGAGCAGGTTGCCGCCGCTGACCGTGGCCAGGCGCCGTACGGTCTCCGCGGCGACCGCGCCGCCGAGCACGCCCGCCAGCACCTCGCCGACCTCGTCCCTGGTCAGCGGGGGCAGCTCGATCCTGGCGATCAGCTCGTCCTTCCACAGCGCGGCCACGGGCTCCGGCTGCGGCCCGCCACTGCGTACCGTGACCAGCAGCCGCGCCTCGCCGCTCTCGGCCAGGTAGTGCACCAGCGCCGCCGAGGCCGGGTCGAGCCGGTGCGCGTCGTCCACGCTGACCAGCAGCTCGCCCCGGCCGGCCGCGCGCAGGTGGCGGGCCGCCCAGCGCAGCAGGTTCTCCCCCTCGTGCGGCGGGCCGGTCAGCGCGTGCGCGAACGCGCCGAACGGGATCATCGACGCGGTCTCGGTGCCCAGCGCGCGCACGACCGCGTACCCCTTCAGCCCGGCCAGCGCCTGCGCCGCCAGCCTGCTCTTGCCCACCCCCGCCGCACCGGCGATCATCACGCCTGCTCCCGACCGCAGTTCCTCCCGTACGGTCGCGAGCGGCCCCCGTCGCCCGACGAACGGCCATCCGCTCCCCAGCTGCTCGCTCATCGTGCCCTCCTCTCCCTGTCATGGTGATGAGAGGAGGTTCGCGGCAGGTTCAGGACGTCTCGCGCGTCAACCCGGCCGCGGACATCAACAGCTCGACCACGGCCTCGGTCCCCACGAACGGCACCGGCTCTCCCCCGACCTCTTCGAGCAGCCCGCGGAGCTGGCCCCCGGCTTGCTCGGGCTCGACCAGCCGGACGATGACCGTTCTCATACGGGAACGATCTCCCCGACCGGTTCAGGTCTGGTTCAGGTCGGGTACGGAGCGGGCTCGACCTCCAGCTCGCGCATGCGTTCGGCGTACAGGTGGTAGCGGCGGCGGGCGTCGCCGCGGCGGCCGGCCAGGTCGAGCACCCGCACCAGGCCGAGGTGGGCGCGCTCGTCGTAGCGGTCGCGCTCCAGCAGCCGCAGCCAGTAGCGGGCGGCCTCGTCGTGGCGGCGCGCGGCGGCGCTCGCCTCGGCCAGGCGGGCCGCGGCCTGCACGTACGCCAGCCGCGCCTCCTCGCGCAGCCCGACGGCCCAGTCGGCGTACGGGTCCTCGGCGCAGAACTCGCCGCCGTAGGCGCTTTCGGCGGCCGCCCATCGCTCCAGCGCCTCGGCGGTGCGTCCGGCCTGGTCGAGGCGGGCCGCAACCCCCACCAAGTCCAGAAATTTTTCGACATCGACCTCGGCGTGCGACAAATCCAGCCGTAATGCCCCTTCTTCGGATACGACGAGGTCGTCCGGGGGTCGCTCGCGCTCCGGGTCCAGGACCGCCCGCAACGTCGACACCATGACGTTCAGCCGGCGCAACCCGACCGCCTCGTCCTCCTGGTCCGGCCAGAGGATCTCCACCAGGCGTTCCCTGCTGATCGCGCTCCCCCTGCGGCTGACCAGGATCTTCAGCAGGTCGCGGGCCTTACGCGACTGCCAGGCCGTCCGCGCGACCGGCACCCCGCCGCGCAGCACCCGGAACGTTCCCATGGTCTCCACGACGACCGCGGCCCCCGGCGCGGGCGCGGCGCGGGCGACGAGCGCGTCGACGCGGTCATCGAGCGACCGGCAGCCGATCGCGTGCAGCCGCTCGCGGACCCGGGCGGCGGTCTCCCTGCCGGTCGCCGGGTCGGCGAGAGCGGCCCACACCAGCTCGGCCCTGGCCTGCCCGACCGGGTCGCCGATCGCGGCCCACTCCCGCACGGCCGCCTCGGCGAGATCGGCGTCGGCGTCCAGCTGGGCCCGCAGCTCGGTCACCCCCGCCAGGGCCGCGTGATCCCGCCGCCGGACGGCCAGCGGCCACGTCTCGTCCAGCAGTTCCCTGGCACGGTCCGGCCAGCCCATGGCCAGCGCCACCCGGGCCGCCACGACCCGCGCGCTCACCCCCGCGATGCCCGCGGCGTGCTCCAGGGCGCGCTCGGCGACCCGGGCAGCCTCCTCGGGCTCATCGTGCGAGAGCAGCTCGGCCAGCGCATTGAGCGCGGCCGACAGGTTCTGCACGTCGTCCGACGGCGCCTCGGCGATGATCCGCCGGTAGATCGCCGCCGCCGACCGGCGGTCACCGCGGAGCGCGTGCACCTCGGCCTGCCGCGCCAGCCCGTACCCGACCAGCCGCGACCCCATCGCCTCCCACCCGGCGACCGCGGCCTCGGCCTCGGTGGCCGCCTCCTCCAGACGCCCGAGGCCGATCAGCGCCCCGGCCCGGTTGGCGGCGTTGAGCGCGGCGTACGGGGCGAACGACACCAGGTCCGCCAGGCGTACCGCGTGGTCGGTCTCGGCCAGGGCGTCGGCGTACGCGCCCTCGTCCAGGTGCCGGGACGCCCGGTTGGCGTGGATGCGAATGAGCTGGAAGACGTCGCCGGCGCGTTCGGCGTACTCCAGGGCGCGCAGGTAATAGGCGTCGTTGGCGCGGCGGTCGCCGTCGAGGGCGGCCAGCATGGCCAGCACCGTGTTCGCCATCGCCAGCGCGGCCGGGTCCCCCACGCTTCCGGCCTGCTCCAGCGCCAGCTCGGCGAGCTCGGCGCAGCCCGCCCGGTCACCCTTCACCCACAGCACGGACGCCATGGAGGCCGCGCACATGGCGGCGTCGGCGGGCGGGAAGCCGTACTCGAAGCCGCGCCCGTACGTCGCGAGCGCCGCGTCGTAGTCACCGCGCAGATGATCGATCAGCCCCAGCCGCCGGGCCACGAACGCGTCGAACCCCGCACTCCCCGCGGCCCCGGCGAGCAGGTCGCGGGCGCGGTTCCAGTGGCCGCGGCTCTGCTCGGCGACACCGGCCAGCTTGAGCATCGCCGGAGCCCTCCTGGCCGGCTCCGGCAGCAGGTCCAGCGCGGCGATCACGTCACCGCGCTCGGCCAGGCGCAGCCCGTACGAGTCGAGAAGGGTCGCGGCGAGCCCCGCGTGCCGGGTCGTGACGGCGGCGCGCAGCGCGAGCTCGGGCTGGTCGTGCTCGGCGTACCAGCGGGCCGCGACCGCCGCCACGTCGTGAGCCTCGTGCCGGTCGAGCGGGGCGTGCTTGGCCAGCACGTGAGCGCTGGTCTGGGTGAGGCGGCAGCCCTCATGGCCGGCCTCCAGGAACAGGCCGCGGCTGGTCAGCGAGTCGAGCGTGTCAGGCGGCGCGCCGAGCGCCTCGGTCAGGCCGCCGGTCAGCACCGGCAGCACCGTGGCCGCCCGCAGCAGCTCCCGCATCGCCGCCGGGAGGTCCCTGAAGGCGTCGAGCGTGAGGCGTTCGAGCGTGGCGGAGGCCGCCGGGAGATCCTTGAACGCATCGAGAGTCGCGGGCAGGATCGCAGCCGAGCTGCCCGTGAGATCGCTGCCGGTGAGATCGCTGCCGGTGAGATCGCTGCCGGTGAGGGTGGCGGCGGTGCGTGGCCACCGGGCGGGGTCCTGCCGGGCGAGCGCGTCGAGCGCGGCCTGTACGGCGGCCGGCCACCCGCCGCAGGCATCGTGCAGCGCGGCGGCCACGGCGGCGCCCGCCTCGCCCAGCCGGTCGCGGACCCACGCGGCGGTCTCTTCCTGGGTGAGCGCCAGGTCGGTCGCGTCGAGGTCGAGCACCTCGTGGTCCTGGCGTAATCGCGCCGTCGGGAACGGCAGCGGCGCCCGTGACGCGGTGATCAGGTGGAGGTGCCGGGGCGCGGCGCGGACGAGGGTCTCGACGTAGCGGACGGCCCCGGGGGCGCCGGCGATCTCCTCGACGCCGTCGAAGACCAGGGCCAGCCCCCGCCGCAGCCGGCCGCCCAGCGCCTCGGTGAGCGCACCCGCCAGCGCGGCGGCCCTGGCCGGCTCGTCGGCGTCGGGCCCGAGCGGCGCCTGCGCGGTGGTGATGAGATCGGCCGGCAGGTCCGGCACCGCCTCCGACAGCGCCGCGGCCACGGCTCCGGCCAGCGTGGGCAGGTCGCGGTCGGCCGGGCCGAGCCGGTGGAGCACGCCGCCGACGGCCTTGCACCACCCTGCCAGCGCGATGGACTTGCCGTAACCGGTGGCCGCCACGAGCGTGGTGAGCCTGTGTGTCAGCGCCCCGTCCAGTCGCCGGTCGAGGGCGGGACGGGGTTGCACCCACCCTCGTTCCACCCCCGCATGCTACCAATGAGGGACCGGCGGGCTCTGCCGGATTTTCCGTCGCTGAGCGACTCCAGAGTTCCCAAAGTGCCACCTCCCGGTAACCAGCGGGGAGGCGCACTATGGTCGTACTTCTTACAGGAGGCACCGTGGAACAGGATCTGCCCGGCGGTGCGAGGCTGATCGTGGGGGTGGACGAGTCCCCGGCCTCGCGCTGGGCGCTTGCCTGGGCCATCGGGGCGGCCAGGCTGCACCGGATGGCCCTGGTCGCCGTGCACGTCAGCCGCGCGCCCGTACACCCATTCCCCGAGGCGCTGCCGGTCCAGCACGCCGTGCGGATGGGCGAGGACGTCCGCTGCGCCGAGGTGATCGGCGCGGCGTTCGACGACGTGGCGGGCGGCGTGCCCGACGATCTCACGACGGCCGTGGTGGGCCGGGTCGGCGACCCCGGCTACCATCTCGTCGACCTCGCCAGGGAGGGCGACCTGCTGGTGCTCGGCCGGGGCCGGCGCGGACTGTTCAGCCGCATCTTCCTGCCGTCGACCAGCATGTACTGCGCCCGGCACGCGCGCACCACCGTCGTGATCGTGCAGCAGCCGGCCGCTCCCGACGACCCGGAGGTCTCAGGGGAGCGCAACCGGCGGTTCTGGAGCCGCCGACATCCGTAGCGATCTCCGCTGGAGCCGGAGTCCCTCCGGGATCCGATCCTTCATGATCGCGCCGTAGTCGGCGACCAGGCCGGGCCTGACTGGGCTGGGCCGGCTGGGCCGGGCCGGCTGGGCCGGGCCGGCTGGGCCGGGCCGGGTTCTCGCCGCAGCACGCCTCCAGCCGTTCGATCGCCAGGCCCGTGCTCGGGGCGTACGGACACGCCGGGCGCGGAGCGGGCGCGCAGATGCAGGCCCGCCGACGACGGAACCGGTCCTGCCACAAGCTGAGCTGCCGCCGTAATATGAGCTCCCGCCGCCAGGTGAGCTTCCGCCATAGACCGGCCTCCCCACCGAGGACATCACATCTCATTCACTGTGGCTCAGTGGGTGTGATCGTGGGTGGCCGATGGGACGTGCCCGTCGGACAGGGTGGCCGGGACGGTGAAGCTCGCCGTACGCACCTTGTCATCGTGCTTGAAGTCCAGGAACAGCCGGTAGTCGCCCCCGCTGGGCACCTCGGCGTAGAAGGTGATCTCGGGCCCGGCCTCGCCGTTCTCCTCCGGATGCACGTGCACGTACGCCAGATCACCCGCCCGCAACGCCACCAGATGACCGAAAGCCCCAAGGTAAGGCTGCAGATCGCTCACCGGCTCACCGTTCCTGCTCACCGTGAGCGTGAGCTTGCTGGACCGCCCGGGGACCAGGTTGCCGGCGAGGTTCACCGTGTAGTCGTCGACCATGGCCGTACGGCTGGCGTGCGGCAGCGGCTCGGGCCGGAAGTCGCCCGGAGCCTGCAGATCCGCCCCGAGCGTGAGCTTCTCCCCACCTTGAGGTACGAAGTCCGCGAACGCCCGGTACGTTCCCGCCTTCGGTAACGTCAGCTTGACCGTCCACGTGCCGTCCGCGGACATCTCCGGATGCACGTGCTGGAAACTCGTCAGATCCCGCGATGCGACGACGAAGTGCATCTTCTTCTCGTGCTTGACCTGATACTCCGTGACCGGCCGCGCATCAGGTCCGATCACGCTGAACCGGAAGTCCATCGGCTGCCCGGTCACCGCCGTGGTGAGCGTGTTGAGCGTGTATCCGCCCTCCGACACCTGCAACCCACCAGGAGCGCCCGCCTCCGCACCGGCCCCGTGCCCGCCGTCGCCATGACCGTGGGCGCCCGCCTCCGCGCTGACTTCCTCGGCCCCCGGGGCATCGGGGTTCGCCGGCCCGACCACGCGTCCGACCCCCAGAGCACCACCGAAAAGGACGATCAGTCCCAGAACGTACGCCCCGAGCCGCACGGCCCCGTTCATGCGCCGCCCACCGACTCGTACCCCGTTCCTTCCACCGCCGCCACGATCGGCACCACCGCGCGGATCGACACCACGTCGATCGGCATTACCGCGCGGATACACACCACGTCGATCGGCACCGCGCCGATCGGCCGACCGCCGGTGACAGCCACGAGAGCACCGGCCAGCTCCACCCCCACGAACCTGACCCCCGCGACCCCGCCGACCCCCTCCCTCACCGAGCTCACGCGGTGGCCGCCGATCATGCCCTTGACGGTGTAGGTAATAGCGGCAGTAGTGGCGAAGGCAGTCATCGCGACCTCCCGGACGTACGCCTTCGCAAGGTCACCGAGTTCAGCACAGAACCCCCAATGGGTATAAAGGCAGGCACGCTCCTGACTCGTAGTGACGTACGCACCCGCACCCCTGCACGGCTGAACTTGTTCGCTCAGAGCTTGGCCGGACGACGGTTCGGCGCGTAATGGAGGGCGACGAGGGACAGACGAGGGACAAAGGCAAACGCGACCCCATCATCGCCACGAAATCATTACTTTACGTAATCGCCGCCACGTCGCAGCCCCTGACCGGACGGGTAGGGTGGAGAGCTGAACAGTCGGCTCTCCGCACATTCCGCACATCTGGTCTGCGCGCGACCCAGGGACCGCAGCCATCCCTTGCTAGGCTGCTTGTCAACCGTTGGGTCTCACCCCGGCAGGTGAGACCGTCGAAGAAGTGGGGTCACACCGTGAAGAAGCTGCTCGTTCTGGCGCTGATCGCCCTCGGGGGGTTGCTGATCTGGCGTAAGGTCCAGGCCGACCGCGCCGAGCTCGATCTCTGGACCGAGGCGACCGGCAGCGAGAACTAACCGACCGGCGAGGCGATGAGTGGCATCGTCCCCATCAAGCTGGTCTGCCTGGACCTCGCGGGCACCACGGTCGGTGACATCGCCATGGTCGAGCGCGCCTTCGCCGAGGCGATCGCGACCCAAGGCATAGTGCCCGGGACCGGGGCTTACGCGCGTGCCATGGTTCACGTGCACCGGTCCCGGGGTTGCCCCAAGATCGATGTCTTCCGCGGGATCTTCCCCGGAAACGAGGCCCAGGCGCAGGCCGCCAACCTGACGTTCGAGCGTTCCTTCGAGGGCGCGCTGGAACGGGCGGGTCTCGAACCCATGCCCGGCGTCATCGAGGTGCTCGACAAGCTGCGCGGCACGGGCATCAAGCTCGCCCTGATCACCGGCTTCAGCCGTAACACGCTGGGCCGCATCCTCGGCGTGCTCAGCTGGCACGACAAGATCGACCTGGCCATCTCCCCCGAAGACGCCGGCGGCCGCGGCCGCCCCTGGCCGGACATGATCCTGCACGCCGTGCTCCGGCTCGGCGTGGAAGACGTTCGGAACGTTGCAGTGGCCGGCGACTCGGAGAGCGACATGGTGTCCGGCCGCCGCGCCGGCGCCTCTATCATCGCCGGCCTGATGACCGGCGTCCACAGCCACGAACGCCTCCTCAAGGGCGGCGCCACCCACATCCTCGACTCGATCATCGACTTCCCGAGCCTGGTCCTCACCGACGACTACGGCACGACACAGGTGGCGTCCTCCGCCCGGTAAGCTATCTTCGTCGAGGGGCCTTAGCTCAGTTGGCAGAGCGCCTGCTTTGCAAGCAGGAAGTCAGGAGTTCGAATCTCCTAGGCTCCACCAGCGAGAACACCCCGCCACTGATCATGTGACGGGGTGTTCGTGCCATTAACGTGCCATTAGCCAGCGGGGACCAGCACGCCCGCGCTGCCGTCGTCATCTCCCCTCTTGGGCTTCTTCTTCGCCTTCTTCCGCTCGGCCTTGACACGGGCCGAGAGCGCGTCAGCGATCTTCTGATCCGCGTCTCGGGTGGCGTGCTGGTAGATGAGAGCAGCTCGGTCACTGTCGTGTCCCATGCGCGCCTTGAGGTCGGCGAGGCTCGCTCCTGACTGGGCCGCCAGGGTGTTGCCGGTGTGCCGGAGATCGTGAAAGTGGAGCCCTTGCACGCCCATCTCCTTGAGCGCGTCAGCCCACTTGGCCTCACGCCGGAAGTTGCTCCCCCGAAGGAACGCCCCGCGCTTGCCGAGGAACACGAAGGCATCTTCGGCCTCGTCAACGTACGTCGCCAGGTGTTCCACGAGGGTCGGCATGATCACCGAGGGAATGCTGACGGACCGCCGGCCAGCCTTCGACTTGAGCGGCCCCAAGCGCATCTCGCCGTGGTCGAGTTCGAGGAGCTGTTCCCGTACGTGGATGGTGCGGGTCTGGAGGTCGATGTTCGATCGCCGGAGCGCCGTCACCTCACCCCAGCGCAGACTGGCGAACGTGGTCAGCAGGACCATGGCGCGGAAACGGCGGTCGGCCATCCGGTCGGCCAGCTCAAAGACCTGAGCCACGGTGAGCACCGGACGTTCCGGAGTGTGCTCATTGCCCGCACCCTTGATCCGGCACGGGTTACGGCTGATCATCTTGTCCTCCTCAACCGCCGTCATCAGCACCGCCCGGAGCAGCCGATATGCCTTCGCCGCCGTGGAGATGGAGACGCCACGATCGAGGAGACCGGCGCGCCACGTACGTACCGTCTTCGTCGTCAGCTTGCCGACGGCCACCTTCCCGAGCGTTGGGACGATGTGGCGTTCCAGTAGCCACGTGTACAGCTCTACGGTCTTCGGCCGCAGGCCCGGACGCTTCTTGATCCATGCACGTGCGTAGTCGGCCAACTCGACCTTGCCTCGCTCAGAATCGGTCCATTCCCCCGAGATCATCTGAGCCTCGATGAGCGTCAGCGCCCGATCGGCGTCCGTCCTGGTGCCGTAGGTCGTCGTACCTGTGTGGAGCACGCCGTCCGGGCCGGGATAGCGGATCTGGAAGCGTCCGGACGGAAGCTTGCGGATGTTGCCGAAACGCCGGTGACCATCCTTGTTGGCCATCAGGCAGCCCTCCCCGTGACGTTGCCGCGCGTGAGTGGTGTGACGGTGCCCGCGACGACGAAGGCGATCAGGGCCGATTCGCGGATGCGGACGTGTCGGCCGACCTTCACGAACTCGATTCGTCGCTCGGAGATCAGGCGACGGACGAAGCGAACCGAGGTGTTCAGCAGCTCGGCCGCTTCATCGACGGTCAGTAGCTGGTCCATGCGTCTACCTCCCTTCACGCCGCCTGTGGAATTGCCGAAAGATCTTGTCCGTCTGCTCTGGCCTCCAGGTCGCGGAGGTGGGCTCGCCAGCGTTGGCGTTCGTGGACGGATCTCAGGAGCCGCACGGCGAGAGGTGGCACGTTGGAGTCTCCGGCCGGGACGGGTTTCCAGATGTAGCGGTGTGGCTCGGTGGGCTGGTCGGGTTGGCCGAGGGCTTCCAGGACCCAGGTGCGGCGGTCCTGCTTGTGCTCGGCGAGGGTCTTGTTCGACCACTTGCGGGAGACGAGCACGCGGCGTCCGGCGTAGCCGAGGTGTTCGGGCTTGTGTGCCTTGGAGCGGCAGCGGCCCGGAGCCATCCCGGCCTTGGCGCCCTTGGGCTGGACGCCATAACGCAGCCAGTTCGGGCAGGCTGGGGAGCAGGGCTCGTAGCGCAGGGCATCGACGAAGCGGGCCACATGGTCGCGCTGGGCCTGGCCGCCGTCGAGGGCGTCGCCGATGGACTTGGTCAGGTACTTGGACAGGTAGCGGATGCACTGGTCGGCGTCCGGGGTTCCGGCGAGTACGCCCTGGACATCGACTTGTTCGCCGAAGCGGATCACGTGGAGCGGTTCGGCGTCCTCATCGAGGGCGTCGAGGGCCTCGTCCCAGGTGGGCAAGACCTCGCCGGTGGCCGGGTTGAGGTAGCCGGTGCCGTCTTGCCAGATGGGCATGTGGTCGCCGTCGAAGAGGACTTCGTCGGCCTGGGGCCACCAGACCTGGTGGTAGGTGGCGGCGGCGATCTGTTTGATCTCGGCGCGTGGGAGCGTTCCACGGATGGCCATGTGCAGGTGTGGGGCGAGCCGCTTCTGCGGCTCCACGGCGGCGAAGTACTGCACGTCATAGCCCGCGACGCGGCGCAGGTTCTGCACGAAGCGATCCACCAGCTTGGAGAAGTGCAACGCGTCCCGGGCGGCGCGCCGGTAGTCGTAGGTGTCCGGATCGACAGGCACACCGTTGTTGACCTTGCCGTAGGAGGGCAAGGTCAGTGTGACGAACAGCGAGGGGCGGTAGGTCTTGCCGTTGGGTGCTTGGAAGGTGCGTCCAAGGGTGGTGTTGGTCATCTTGCGCTTGGGCAGGTCGGGTGCGTCCTGTCGCCGCCTGGTGGAGCGGGAGCGCTTGGCGGTGGTCCGGCCGAGGACGTTGCCGCGCATCCCGGCGGCGTTGATCTCCTCGTCCAGGCCGGTGATGAGCGCGTCCAGGTCGGTGGTGTCCTGGCCGGCTCTTTCGGCGGCCTCGCGCTGTGCTTGGACGTCGGCGCGGAACTCCACGAGCCAGCGCTGCTCGTCGTTGGGCTCGTCGGGCGTGATGGCAGGTTCGGCGTCGAGGTGCCAGCCCTCGCGACACTGGGCCATGCGGAGCTGCCGGTTGCGCTTGGCACACGGCGGGCACTTGCTGTCGAGGGTGGCCCCGCACGGGACATCGATGATCTCCCACTTGCCAGTGTGGGTGTCCAGCCGCCGCAGCGGGATGGGGCGGATGCAGACGCCGTGTTGCTTGGCGACCTCTACGAGCACGTCGCGGGCCATGGGCATGGCTTGGCGGACGGCCCGGGGAAGGGCGCGGTCGTGGGCATGGGTCATGCGGTCCTCCCTTCGTCGGTGTCAGTGAGGGTGAGCGCGGTCTGGCCGCACTCGCGGCACTCGACCAGGGCGCGGACCGGATCGAGCCAGAGAACGTTCTAGGCGTGGCAGGTGGCGCAGCGCAGCCCGTCCAAGAGGTGTGCGAGCATCACGCGGCCTCCCCGAACTCGGCGACCATGGCGCGGATGTCGGCATCGGAAACGTAGGCGGCACGGACCCGGATCGGTTCGGGCGAGGTCTCCAGGCGCATGTACGCCACGCCCGCACCCAGTTCCGGGATCGGTGAGATGTGATCAGCCAGAGCGCCTCGATCACGCGCCCCGTCGCCGAGGACCATGTCCACCTGCTCAGATTCGTCGAGCCGCAGCGCGATCTTGTCGGGGAACAGGTTGCGGATGTTCATGACCTCCTTGCGCGGGTCCTGGAGGGCGGCCATGACGCCGACACCGACCGAGCGGCCTTGGGTGGCAAGGGTGGCCAGGGCGGCGGAGATGCGCTGCCGGAGCTGCTTGTCGGGCTGGTAGGCGGTCAGGAACGCCACCTCGTCGACGAGGACCAGGACGAACGGATCCTCGATCGTCGGGATGTGAGAGCGCTGGAGACCGGCGAAGCGGGCGGCGCGCTTCTGCATGACCGTGACGGCCTCGTCGAGGAGGTCGGCGCAGTCGGCCGGGTCGGCGGCGTAGCGGCCTTGGAACAGTTCGCGTCCGAAGGACAGCTCCATCAGCTTCGGGTCCAGCGCCCACACCTGGACCAGGCCCGCGCGCATGGCAGGGAGGAGCCCGCGGATGGTGTCCCACAGGAACGACCCTTTGCCGGCCCCGGTCGCGCCCGCGATGAGGATGTGCGTGCCGTGCACCTTGAGCCGGAGTGGCTGGCCGTCCTCCTGCTTGCCGATCTCAACCGGTCCCACGCTCGGCTCGTCGGGGATGGGCAGGGCGGGCATCGGTGAAGCGAGCGGGTCACTACGCGGGAAGGTGAGCAGCAACCGGCCGCCCTTGACGAGCGCCACTCGGCAGGAGGTGGCGCCGAAGCCGTGGGCGAGATTGTCGAGGCGGTCGGACCAGTCCTTAACCGCCTGCCCGCCGAGCATCCGGACGGTGATCCGGTCGGCCCAGCCGTCACAGGTGACACGAAGCAGGCGCGGCATGTACACGCGTCCGTTGACGCGCTTGGCTAGGCCGGAGACGTCCATGACGGCCTTCCAGTGGCGGCGGTAGACCCATATCAGCCGCCACCAGGCCAGCAGCCGCCAGCCGACGAGACGGGCGAAGGAGCCGCGATCGATGAAGGCCCAGGAGACCAGGACCAGAACGACGGTCCCGGACAGGGAGGCGGCCAGCGGCCAGCCGTACTGGTACCAGACGGCACCGAGGACGACGGGTACGGCGACCGCTACCGGGTGCCGCCAGGTGGTGCGGACGACGGCGGCCAGCAACCGCCAGCCGTAGATGAGCAGGGTGATGAGGGCGGGAGTCTTGACCACGGCCGGGCGGAAGACGACGGCCGTGTCGGGCGTGGTAGTGACGAGGTTGCGCGCCTCGTCACCAGGCAGCCGCTTGAACATAAGCTTGGAACCTCTCGTGATGTGGAAGTCGTGGGAGAACCGAGGGGCC
>DASUCK010000687.1:0-4551 GCA_036276095.1 Nonomuraea sp.
GGCGGTCGCTGAGCTAAAGGCCAGAATTTCCCAATAGGATCCCGTTCCAGGCTTTACATGTGATCCCAATGAGTGGAGAAGACCGGTGAGCGCAGGCGGCGGAACCAAAGCGATCGTTGCGGCCTTGGCGGCCAACTTGTCCATCGCCGTGGCCAAGTTCGTGGCCGCGGCCTTCACCGGGTCGTCCTCGATGCTGGCGGAGGGCATCCACTCCGTCGCCGACTCGGGCAACCAGGTGCTGCTGCTGGTGGGTGGCAAGCGGGCGCAGCGGGCCAGCACCCGCGAGCACCCGTTCGGCTACGGTCGCGAGCGCTACTTCTACGCCTTCGTGGTGGCCGTCGTGCTGTTCACGATCGGCGCGGCGTTCTCGCTCTACGAGGGTTACGCGAAGATCACCCATCCCCACGAGCTGAGCTCGCCGGGGTGGGCGCTCGGCGTGCTGGTCTTCGCGATCGTCGCCGAGGCGTTCTCCTTCCGTACGGCGATCAAGGAGTCGAACGCGGTCCGCGGCGAGCAGGGCTGGGTCGCGTTCATCCGCCGGTCGAAGTCGCCCGAGCTGCCGGTCATCCTGCTGGAGGACCTCGGCGCGCTGCTCGGTCTGATCTTCGCCCTGTTCGGCGTGACGATGGCGGTCGTCACGGGCGACCCCGTCTGGGACGCCATCGGCACCCTGATGATCGGCGTGCTGCTGGCCGTCATCGCCGTGGTGCTGGCCATCGAGACCAAGTCGCTGCTGGTCGGCGAGGGCGCCGCGCCCGAGGTGGAGGAGCAGATCCGGCGCGCCCTGGAGGGCGCGCCCGAGGTGGAGCGGATCATCCACATGCGGACGCTGCACCTCGGCCCCGAGGAGCTGCTGGTGGGCGCCAAGATCGCCGTCTCCCACGACGACACGGCCTCGGAGGTGGCCCGCGGCATCGACGAGGCCGAGCGGCGCATCCGCGAGGCGGTGCCGATCGCCCGGGTCATCTACCTGGAGCCCGACCTCTTCCGCGAGCGTTCGGCCGCTCCGTCCGCGCCGCAGGTCGACGCCCACTGACCGGTCACCGTCTGAGCAGCCGCAGGGCTTTCTCCTTCTCGAAGTCGAGGGCCCTGCGGGGTGCCTGGATGCGCCCGATGCGCACCCCGAGGTCGCGTATGGCGGCCGCCACCGCCGGCTCGCTCAGCACCCGCAGCGCGAACGCCAGCTCGGCCGGCGACACGTCGAACCGCTTCTCCAGCTCCACCCCCTGAGCCACGGCGGCCAGCTCGTCGGGCCCGAACCGCCGGTGCGCCCCCTGCTCCCGCACCGGTGGCAGCAGGCCGAGCGCCTCCCGGTAGCGGAGCATTCGCGGGGACATGCCGAGTCGCTTGGCTGCTTCCGTGATGCGCATTCTTACATTCTTACGTCAGTTTCATCGTTGTGCGGATGCGACCCGCGCCCCGCGACGCCTAGACTCGTCCGCGACAGCCATCCGTGAGCGCGAGGGGACACCCGATGGACTTCAAGGTCGCCGACCTTTCACTTGCCGAGTTCGGCCGCAAGGAGATCCGGCTCGCCGAGCACGAGATGCCCGGCCTCATGGCGATCCGCAAGGAATACGCGGCTTCCCAGCCCCTCCGCGGCGCGCGGATCATGGGCTCCCTGCACATGACGATCCAGACCGCCGTCCTCATCGAGACCCTGGTCGCGCTGGGCGCCGAGGTGCGCTGGGTCAGCTGCAACATCTTCTCCACGCAGGACCACGCCGCCGCCGCGGTGGTCGTCGGCCCCGACGGCACGCCCGACGACCCGAAGGGCGTCCCGGTGTTCGCCTGGAAGGGCGAGACGCTGGAGGAATACTGGTGGTGCACCGAGCAGGCGCTCACCTGGCCCGGCGGCAGCGCGCCCAACATGATCCTCGACGACGGCGGCGACGCCACGCTGCTCGTCCACAAGGGCGCCGAATACGAGAAGGCCGGCGCCGTCCCGCCCGCCACCGCCGACGACCCGGAGGAGTGGCACGTCATCATCGACCTGCTCACCCGCACGGTCGGCCCCGACCAGAAGTGGACGAAGATCGCCGAGAGCGTCCAGGGCGTCACCGAGGAGACCACGACCGGTGTCCACCGCCTCTACGAGATGCACAAGAACGGCCAGCTGCTCTTCCCCGCCATCAACGTCAACGACTCGGTCACCAAGTCGAAGTTCGACAACAAGTACGGCTGCCGCCACTCCGTGATCGACGGTCTCAACCGGGCCACCGACGTGCTCATCGGCGGCAAGGTGGCCGTGGTCTGCGGCTATGGCGACGTCGGCAAGGGCTGCGCCGACGCGCTGCGCGGCCAGGGAGCCCGGGTCATCGTCACCGAGATCGACCCCATCTGCGCGCTCCAGGCGGCCATGGACGGTTTCCAGGTCACCACCCTCGACGAGGTCGTCGGCATCGCCGACATCTTCGTCACCGCCACCGGCAACTTCAACATCATCACCGCCGGTCACATGCAGCGGATGAAGCACCAGGCGATCGTCTCCAACATCGGCCACTTCGACAACGAGATCGACATGGCCGGCCTCGCCAAGGTGCCCGGCGTCGTCAGGCGCACCATCAAGCCGCAGGTCGACGAGTGGGTCTTCCCCGACGGCCACTCGATCATCGTGCTCGCCGAGGGCAGGCTGATGAACCTCGGGTGCGCGACCGGCCACCCGAGCTTCGTGATGTCCAACTCGTTCACCAACCAGGTGATCGCGCAGATCGAGCTCTTCACCAAGACCTCCGAATACCCGATCGGCGTCTACACCCTGCCCAAGCACCTCGACGAGAAGGTCGCCCGCCTCCACCTCGACGCCCTCGGCGTCAAGCTCACCGAGCTCACCAAGGAGCAGGCGGCCTACATCGGCGTCCACGTCGAGGGCCCCTACAAGTCCGACCACTACCGGTACTGATCTTCTCCTGGCCGTGGCGGGGGAGAGCGCTCCGAGGGGTCCTCTTCCTCCGCCGCCCTCTTCGGTAAAAGGCACCCATGGACGTCAGTGAGAGCGGTGAGCGGCAGATCTCGTGGGCCGCTCGTTCGATGCCGGTGTTGACCGCGATCGGCGAGCGGTTCGCGGTCGAACGGCCGATGGCCGGGCTGCGGATAGTGGCCTGCCTGCACGTCACCGCCGAGACGGCCGTGCTGCTGGGAGCCTTGCAGGCCGGTGGGGCGGAGGTCGCGCTGGCGGCGTCGAACCCGCTGTCCACGCAGGACGACGTCGCTGCGGCCCTGCGGGGTTACGGCATCGCCGTGCACGCGCGGGCCGGGGTGGATCGGGCGACCTATTACCGGCACATCCATCAGGCGCTCGACCTCGGGCCCGACCTGGTGCTCGACGACGGCTGCGATCTCGTCAACATCCTGCACACCGAGCGGACGGATCTGCTGGAGCGGGTGGGCGGCGGGTGCGAGGAGACCACCACCGGGATCATCCGGCTGCGGCAGATGGCGGCGGAGCAGGCGTTGCGGTTCCCGGTCGTGGCCGTGAACGACACGCGGACCAAGCGCATGTTCGACAACCGGTACGGCACCGGGCAGTCCACGCTGGACGGCATCATGCGGGCCACCAACACGATGCTGGCCGGGCGGACCGTGGTGGTGGCCGGGTTCGGCTACTGCGGGCGCGGGGTGGCCGAGCGGGCCAAGGGGTTCGGGGCGCGGGTGATCGTCACCGAGATCGACGCGGTCAAGGCGCTGGACGCCACCCTGCAGGGCTACGAGGTGCGGCCCATGGCGCAGGCCGCCCTGATCGGGGATGTCTTCGTCACCGTGACCGGCAACCGGGACGTCATCAGGGCCGGGCACCTGTCCGTGATGAAGGACGGGGCGATCCTGGCCAACGCCGGGCATTTCGACGTGGAGATCGACGTGCGGGCGCTGGACGAGCTGGCCGTCGAGGTGCATCGCGGCGTGCGCCCCAACACCGACGAGTACGTCATGCCCGACGGCCGGCGGCTGCTTCTGCTGGCCGAGGGGCGCCTGGTCAACCTCACGGCCGCCGAGGGGCATCCGGCGGCCGTCATGGACATGTCGTTCTCGGCGCAGGCACTGGCCGTGGAGTGGCTGGTGGGCGAGCGGGCCACGCTCGCGCCCGGCGTCTACGACGTGCCGGAGGGCATCGACCACGAGGTGGCCAGGCTCAAGCTGGCCGCCACCGGCATCGACATCGACACGCTCACCGCCGAGCAGGAGGACTACCTCCGCTCCTGGCGATCAGGCTCCTAGGCCAGGCCCCTCACCTGATCACTGGGCTGCCTGCATCTCCTGCATGCGGCGGATCTCCGCGGCCTGGGTGACGCTGACGTCGGAGGCGAGCTCCTCGATCCGCATGTGGGAGCCGTGCGTCAGCACCTGCTCCGACATCCGGATCGCGCCCAGGTGGTGGTTGATCATGAGCTGCAGGAAGAGGCGGTCGAAGTCCTTGCCGCGGGCGGCCTTCAGAGCCTCCAGCTGCTCGGGCGTGGCCATTCCCGGCATGCCCTCGTGGGCCGCGTGGTGGTCGGGCACCTTCTGGTCGAGCTCGCGGAGCCAGGCCGTCATGAACTGGATCTCCGGCCCCTG
>DASUCK010000688.1:0-7083 GCA_036276095.1 Nonomuraea sp.
GCTGTGGAGTGTGGCATCAACCTGCTCAAAGGCAACCGCGGCCTGGCAACACGTTACGACAAGCTCGCCGTACGCTACGAAGCCGTCGTCATCATCGCTGCGATCAATCAGTGGCTCAACACCTTATGAAACACGGCCTAGCCACAAGGTAGCGGAATGTGGCCTGGCAGTAACGTACGGTCAAAGGGGCGGGGGTAGGACCAGAGCATGAGCCAGCCGTTCGACCTGCCGAACTTCTACATGCCGTACCCGGCGCGGCTGAACCCGCATCTGCCCACCGCGCGGGCGCACTCCACCGCCTGGGCCCGCGAGATGGGCATGCTGGAGGGGTCCGGTGTCTGGGCGCAGGACGATCTGGAGGCCCACGACTACGGCCTGCTGTGCGCCTACACCCACCCCGACTGCGACTCTGGCGCGCTGTCGCTGATCACCGACTGGTACGTGTGGTCTTCTTCTTCGACGACCACTTCCTGGAAAGGTACAAGCGCCGGCAGGACCGCGAGGGCGGCAAGGCTCATCTGGACCGGTTGCCGCTGTTCATGCCCAGGGACCTGGACGCGCCGGTGCCGCAGCCGCAGAACCCGGTGGAAGCGGGGTCTGGCCGACCTCTGGGCCCGCACCGTGCCCGGGATGTCGGCGGCGTGGCGTCGGCGTTTCGCCGCATCCACCGAGCATCTGTTGAATGAGTCGCTGTGGGAACTGTCCAACATCAACAAGGGACGGATCCCCAACCCCATCGAGTACATCGAGATGCGGCGCAAGGTCGGCGGCGCGCCCTGGTCGGCCGGACTGGTCGAGTACGCCACGGCCGAGATGCCGGTGTCGGGGGCGGGCTCGCGTCCGCTGCGCGTGCTGACCGAGACCTTCTCCGACGCCGTGCATCTGCGCAACGACCTGTTCTCCTACCAGCGCGAGGTGCAGGACGAGGGCGAGCTGAGCAACGGCGTGCTGGTCCTGGAGACCTTCTTCGGCACCACCACGCAGGAGGCCGCCGACATCGTCAACGACGTGCTGACCTCGCGGCTGCAGCAGTTCGAGCACACCGCGCTCACCGAGGTGCCCGCGCTCGCCCTGGACGTCCGATTGTCGGCCGGAGAGATCGCAGCGATCGCCGCGTACACCAAGGGGCTGCAGGACTGGCAGGCGGGCGGCCACGAGTGGCACCTGCGCTCCAGCCGGTACATGAACGACCGCGTCCGCCCGCGCACCATAGCGACCGGGCCGACCGGCCTCGGCACCGCCGGCACCGACGTCAAGTCGCTGCTCGCCTGCGCCGGGGCCGAGCGGCGACTGCGGTCCTACACCCACGTGCCGTTCCCGAAGGTCGGCCCCTCGCTGCTGCCCGACTTCCAGATGCCGTTCCAGACGCGGGTGGGTCCCGGCCAACGCGCTGGAGCGCGGTCTGGCCGACTGTGGCTGCGTACCACGGCGCAGATGACCCCGCAGGGGCGGCGCATGCTGCGGACTCGGTCGAGGTGATGACCGAGAGCTGGCTGTGGGAGCTGGCCAACCAGTTCCAGAACCGCGTTTCCGGACCCGGTCGACTACCTGGAGATGCGCCGGGCGACCATCGGCGCCGACCTCACCGTGAACATGTATCGCCTCGGGCACGGCCCGCACGTCCCACCGCACGTCTATCTCAGCGGTCCGGTGCGGTCGCTGGAGAACGTGGCCATCGACTACGGGTGCCTGATGAACGACGTCTTCTCCTACCAGAAGGAGATCGAGTACGAGGGTGAGATCCACAACGCGATCCTGGTAATCCAGAACTTCTTCGGCTGCGACTACCCGACGGCTCTCGGCGTGATCCACGACCTGATGACCCAGCGCATGCGGCAGTTCCAGCACGTGGCCGCCTGCGAACTGCCGATCCTGTACGACGACTTCGGCCTCTCCGAGCAGGCCCGCAGGACCCTGGACGAGTACGTGGTGCAGTTGCAGGACTGGATCGCCGGCAGCCTGAACTATTACCGCGGCTGCCACCGCTACGGCGCCGACGACCTGGCCCGCCGATCGCACCGGCTCCTACCGGCCGCCAACCCCCCGATTCCCTCGATGCCGTTCGCCGAGCGGCGCGCGGGAGCCGTCGCCGCCTCCTGAACACCAGGTGCGTGGCGCGGGTGATCGCCGAGCGAGCGGCCCGGATGGCGTAGGCAGCGGGGGGACGGGCCAAGCGCTGGAAGGAGGCCGGCGCGGTCCCGGCGGGGAATCCCGAACTCCTCCGGCGTCAGATACACAGGTCGGGTCCCTGCTCGCCTCTCCGCCTCAGGAAAGTCCGCCGCGAGCTGCAATATCAGCACGTCAGCAAGAGAGTCTCGATAAAGCTCAGCGGTGCTGTCTGTGAGCACATCAACAATCACCACGTCGATGTCGCTGTCCAAGAGTTCCGGGCCAACGCACAGCCGTTGAGCACCCCTAGTCGTTGCTGACGAAGACCTTCCAGACCGTTCCACGGCGCGGCATGACCGCTGACGACCAGGTGGCGACCATCGTCTCTGTCGATGAAGGCAGCACGCGGCCGTTCCTGGGCGACCAGGCGACCGATCGTGCTCTTACCTACCGCTGGAGGTCCCGTCAGCACCAGTGCTCGCACAACGTGATCATCTCGCACTCCTGCGAGGCATCACTCGATAGCTTCACCAGCCGCACCTCGGATCCTCGAACAGCGGCCCATCAGGACCGCCACCACGAAGGAGTGACCAAACAACAACCTGCCCCATGATCAACGGGACAGATTCCCTCCCGCTCCGTCCCACTCAATCTGCGGCATACAGGTCGCGGCTCCGCTTCTGCCTGAGATGTAACGGAACGCAACAGCCGGATATGGCGCGGGAGAATCCCGTAGCCGGGGGCGTCAGGGTCGTCCTCGCGAAACCCCGAACTGGCAAGATCGCGTCTATTCGGCGAGGCGGGCGAGCACGCGTTCGGTGATGTCGCCCAGCGTTTCGATCTCCTCGTCGGTGAGCAGGTCGATGAAGTGCGTGCGCACGGACTCCACATGGGCCGGCGCCGCCTCCTTGATGGTGCGCATGCCCTGCTCGGTGAGCACGACGAACGCGCCCCGGGCGTCGTCGGCGCATTCTTCCCGTACGACCAGTCCGCGCCGTTCCATGCGGGTGATGTGGTGCGACAGACGGCTCTTCGACCACAGCATCCGCGCTGCGAGCGCGTTGAGCCGCTGGCGGCGATCCGTTGTGGAGCTGAGATTCGACAGCACGTCGTAGTCCGGCTCCGACAGCCCGGAGTCGTCTGCCAGGTCGCGGGCGATGCGCAGGTCGAGCAGGAGGCGCATGCGCCGGTAGCCGATCCAGGCACGGTATTCGGCGTCGTCGAGCCATCGAACCTCACCCATGGGTCCACTGTAGCAAGAAGTTGACGCGTCTACTACTTTGCTCTACACATTAGGTGACACGTCAACCAGTTGGAGCCCGCATGATCACATCCACGGCCGAACGCCGGCCACGCGTCCTCGTCCTGGGCGCGTCCCTGCGCAAGGAGTCGCTGAACGTACGCCTGGCCTCCCTGGCCGCGCGTGACGCGGCAGCGCACGACGCCGAGGTACGCACGGTGAAATTCGCCGAACTCGCGGTGCCACCGCTCGACACCGACCTGCTGGCGACCGCCGGCATCCCGGAAGGCGCACGCAGGTTCGGCGATCTGCTGTCCGGAACGGACGGTTTCATCATCGCCGCCCCCGAGTACAACTACTCCCTCTCCGGCGTGCTGAAGAACCTCATCGACTGGACGTCCCGCATCCGTCCGTGGCCGTTCACCGACAGGCACGGCCTGCTGTTGTCGGCGTCGCCGATGCAGGCCGGCGGGGTACGCGGGCTGTGGGCGCTGCGCATCCCCCTGGAAGGTCTCGGCGCGCACGTCTACCCGGACATGTTCAGCGTCAGCCGCGCCGACACCGCGTTCACCGACGAGGACGACCTGGCCGACGCGCAGCTGCGCGCTCGCCTCACCCAGCTCGTCGGCGCCTTCCTCCGGCTGACGGAAAGAGCCCGCTACGGCGACATCGCACCACGGCAGGAGCCCGTCGGGTGATTCCGGGCGAGATCCTGGCGTTCACCGGCGTCGCCGCCGGTCTCATCATGGCGCCCGGCGTCGACTTCGCGGCCGTGGCGGGCAACGCCATCACCGACCGGTGGGCGGGCGTCTTCACCGGACTGGGCGTGGCCGCCGGATGCCTGACACACACCACGGCCGCCGTCGCCGGCGTCGCGACCATCCTGGCCGCCCGTCCCTCCCTGCTGACCGTGCTGCAGGTGGCCGGCGGCGTCTATCTCCTTTATGTCGGAGTGCGGGCACTGGTGGGCCTGCTCCGCAGTCGCGATCAGCCCGCACGCCAGGCGGTCCCCGCGGCACGCACCCCCGCCGCCGCCTTCCGGCAGGGCTTCCTCGTGAACGTCTCCAACCCCAAAGCGCCTCTGCTCTTTCTCACCCTGCTCCCTCAGTTCATCCCGGCAGGCAGCGAGCCGGTGACGACGTCCCTGGTCCTGTCGCTGATCGTGGTGATCTGGGCGCTGCTGTGGTTCCCCACGGTCGCGCTCGTCGTCCACGCGGCGGGTGCCGTACTCGGTGGTGGGCGTCTGCGACGGCCTCTGACGTTCGCCATGTCCGTGCTCATGGTCGGGCTCGGCCTGCGCATGCTCCTCCTCCGCTGACCTGACTGCCCAGCCGGCCTGACGCCGAGCCGACCTGATACCCAGCTGACCTGATTACCCCACGATCCAAGGAAGATCCGTTGTGAGCAGCGCACTGACCGAGCTGGCCGAGGAGTTCTGGTGCTGGCGTGCCTCCACGCAGCCGGAGTCGTATGACGATCTGACCCGGATCGAGCGCCCTCAAGATTGGACCGGCGATTGGTCGGCCGACGCGGTGGCGGCGCGCCGACGGAGACTGTCCGCGTTCGCCGAACGCCATCGGCGGCTTGACCTGTCGGCCGAGCCTGTCGCGGTCCAGGTGGATGGACGCCTCATCCGATCGGCGCTCTCGCGCGTGCGTTGGGAGCTCGACCTGCTGCGCGGCTGGCAGCGCAACCCGTGCTTCTATATCGACCAAGCCCTCATACCCGTCTTCAACCTGTTACTCGCGCCACCACCGTTCGATGACCGGCGCGTCCAAGCCATCGTCCGGCAGCTGATTGCGACACCCATCCTGTTCGCGCAGGCACGAGACAATCTCGCCGGGCACGCTGCGGCACCCTTCGCCCGATACGCGATGCGGCTGCTCGACCGAGCCGACGAGGACCTCACCACGGCGATGCACGCTCTCGCAGCCATGCTGCCTCCCGAACCCGCCCAGAGACTGCTCGCGGCCGCCTTCGCCGCGGCCAGGGCGCTCGCCGCCTTCCGCGACTGGCTCGGTGAGCTCCTGGAATCGTTCGGCCAGGACACCTCCGTGGGCGCGTCCTCGTTCGCCTACTTTCTGCACCGTGTCGCCTTGTTGCCCTACCCGGTCCAGCAGCTCCGCACGATGGGACGGCAGGAGACCGACCGCGCCATCACGGTGGAGGCCGTCCTGCGCCGCCGCTTCACCGGTCGGCTCCGCCCCGGCCTGATCGCCGACGCGGCAGAGCAGATCGCCCGGCAGCACCAAGACGAGCTCGCCGTACGCCGCTTCTACACCGAGCGAGGCCTTTTGAGCCAGCCGGAAGCGCTGCGGCACTATCGCTTCGCGCCGATTCCCCCATATCTCGCCCCGTTGAGCTGGCTCGGCATTCCCGACGATCTGACCTCGCCCCAACGCCGTGACGACGACGCGGTGCGCTACATTCCGCGCCCAGGCCCAGCCCTGCCCTACTTCGAGTACGCCAAGGCTCTGGATCCCCTAACCGCGATCGTGCACGAAGGGGCGCACGCCCAGCAGCTGGCCCTGTCATGGCGGCACGCGGATCCGATCCGCCGCCACTACTACGATTCGGCGCCCAACGAGGGCATCGCCTTCTACAACGAGGAGCTCATGTTGACGTCAGGGCTGTTCGACGACGCCCCGGCGAGCATCGCGTTCATCGCAAATGCACAGCGTCTGCGCGCCCTGCGGGTGGAGATCGACATCGGTCTCGCGCTCGGCGACCTCACGCTGGACCAGGCCGCTGACAGACTGGCCGACGCCGTGCCGATGGATCGCCAGACCGCCTGGCAGGGGGCGGCGTTCTTCGCCGGCAATCCCGGCCAGGGACTCAGCTATCAGATCGGAAAACTGCAGATCACCGAACTGCTCGCCGACAGCGTCCGCGACCTGGGGGACGCCTTTGACCTGCGGGCGTTTCACGACCGGCTCTGGCGCGAGGGCAACGTCCCGCTGGTACTGCAGCGATGGGAGCTGCTCGGACGCCGAGGCCGGCTCGACGACGCCGACCGCCTTGCCACGGAGGCCCGATGAGTGACACCCTGCCCCGCCAGTACGCGCGCACCCGCGGCTTCAGCCTGGGCCTCCCGCGCTCCTTCACCATCTCCCCCGACGGGGACCGCGTCCTGTTCCTGCGGTCGCGCCACGGGAGTGACCCGGTCACCTGCCTCTGGGAACTCGACATCACCCAGGGACGCGAGCGGCTCATCGTCGATCCCGGCGACGCCGCCGAAGAGCTGCCCCCTGAGGAAACGATTCGGCGCGAGCGCGTCCGCGAACAGAGTCGGGGTGTGACCACCTACACCACAGACCACGCCGTGACCCGGGCGGCATACGCGCTGTCGGGGCGGCTCTGGCTGGTCGACCTTGAGGCCGCGCGCGTCAGGGAGCTCCCCGCCGCCGGCCTCGTCGTCACCCCACGCCTGAGCCCCGACGGCTCCGCCATCGCCTACGTCTCCGGCGGATCCCTGCGCATCATCGACACCGACGGTACGGACCATTCCGCCGACCGCGCGCTCGCCACCCCAGAGGGTCGCGACGTCACCTACGGCCGGCCCGAGCATGTGGCCGCCGAGTCGATGGGCCGCCACCGCGGGTTCTGGTGGGCGCCGGACAGTGCGCGGCTCCTGATCGCGCGGGTGGACGACACTCCCGTGCGGCGCCTCCACCTGTCCAACCCGGCCGACCCCGGCAGCCCGCCCGTCGAGCGGGCGTACCCGATCGCTGGAA
>DASUCK010000689.1:0-4198 GCA_036276095.1 Nonomuraea sp.
GTGATGCCGCGCACGCTGGACCGGCAGCACGCCGAGCCGGTGGCGCTGGCCAGCGCCCCCATCGTCTACGGCCTGACGCGCATCTTCGGCCCGCTGCCGAAGCTGCTGATCCTGCTGGGCAACGCGCTGACCCCCGGCAAGGGGTTCAGGGACGGCCCGTTCACCTCCGAGGCCGAGCTGCGCGACCTGGTCGACCTGGCCGAGGAGCGCCGGGTCATCGAGCCCGACGAGCGCGAGATGATCCACTCGGTGTTCGAGCTGGGCGACACGCTGGTGCGCGAGGTCATGGTGCCGCGCACCGACATGGTCTACATCGAGCGCGGCAAGACCATCAGCCAGGCGCTGTCGCTGGCGCTGCGCAGCGGGTTCTCGCGCATCCCGGTCGTGGGCGAGAACGAGGACGACGTCGTCGGCATCGCGTACCTCAAGGACATCGCGCGCAAGATTCACGAGTCGGGTGAGGGCGGTGGCAAGGAGGCGGTGGAGTCGATCATGCGGTCGGCCGCGTACGTGCCCGAGAGCAAGCCCATCGACCAGCTCATGCGGGAGATGCAGGCCAGGCAGATCCACATCGCCATCGTCATCGACGAGTACGGCGGCACCGCGGGCCTGGTGACGATCGAGGACGTCCTGGAGGAGATCGTCGGGGAGATCACCGACGAGTACGACCAGGAGGCGCCGCGCGTCGAGCGGGTGACCGGCGGGCTGCGGGTGACGGCGCGGATGCCGGTCGACGAGCTGGCCGAGCTGTTCCACACCGAGATCGACGTCGACGACGTGGAGACCGTGGGCGGGCTGCTCGCGCACGCGCTCGGGCGGGTCCCGATCGCCGGGTCCCACGCGGAGGTGGCCGGCCTGTCGCTCACCGCCGAGACGCTGGCGGGGCGCCGTAACCGGATCAGCACCGTGGTGGTGCGCCGGGTCTCGCCTCCGGAGGGCGACGTCGTGCCGGCGATCGCCGAACGCGACTGAGGGCGGCGGAACGTGGGCTGACGTGCACCGTTCCCATGTCGGGATATTTCGTGGAATGCCGCAAGCATTCTTCAAGTCTTCTGCAACCCGGGTCAGGCACTCTCAAACCACGACATCCAGTGCGGTGGGTGTCAGAGGGGAAGCATCCGATCGCCGGGTGGGGTTCGCGGCGAAAGGATGGATCCAGGGGGGACGACAACGTCCCAGCCGGATGGCCGGCTGAGACGTTGGTCGGCGTAAAGGGTGTTCTCGTCCGGAAAACCGGATGGGAACACCCTTTTTGCGTGTTGGTGAGAACTCCGATGGATTGCCGCATTCGTCACTGGGGCAGGTTCGCGCAGGGGGGATCATGAGACGAAGACAGGGGATCAACAGGGGGACCGTCGCCTGCGCCGTATTCGCCTGCGCCGCCATCGCCGGGTGCGGCGGCGAGGGGGCGGAGAGCTTCATCGACCCGTACGCGATGGCGCAGCTGCGCAGCGTCCTCAGCAAGGAACCGCCGCTGCCGGACGGGTTCACGGCCCGGCCCGAGCAGGCGTGGCGGATGCCGTTCGGGCAGGTGGACGACAACTGCCGGGCGCTGCTCGAACCGGTCGGCGGCCGCGCGCCCAGCCAGGCGCTGACCGCGCAGGTGGCCGTCAGCTACCAGGGCGACGGGCTGGGGGAGCAGGCCGGGGTGGGCCTGGCCAGGTACGCCGGAGCGCGGGCCGAGGACCACCTGGACCGGCTGGCCAGGGCACGTGACACCTGCCGCGCGGTGCGCACGTCGTCCGGCACCGACCTGCGGCTGCGCGACCTGCCGGTCGGCGCCGCCGGCGACGAGGCCGTGGGGGCGCGGCTGCAGGGGCGGCTGAACGGGTACCCGTACGCGCTGGACGTCGTGCTCTCGCGGGTGGGCGACACGCTCGTGTCGGTGGTGCACACGGGCATGAACCAGGTGGACGCCGACCGTACGTGGAAGGTGGTCGAGGCGGCCGTCGCCATGGCCGGCACATAACCTGGTGCGCGTGACTCTCGATCCTGAAGACAGCAAGATCATCACGTTGGCGCGGGCGGCCAGGGCGCGCACCGGCTCCGCCGAAGGCGCCGCGGTGCGCGACGAGACCGGGCGCACGTACGCGGCGACCAACGTGCGGCTGGCCACCCTCACGCTCTCCGCGGTGCAGGTGGCGGCGGCCATGGCGATCTCCAGCGGGGCGAGTTCCCTGGAGGCCGTGGCGCTCGTGACCGAGGGCGAGCCGGGGCCCGACGACACGGCGGTGGCCGCGGAGCTGGGCGTCGCGTCGCTGCTCGTGGCCGGCCCCGACGGCGCCCTGCGGAGCTGAGCATGCCGATGTCGCCGTTCGTGGCCGGCTTGCGGGAGAAGGTCGGCTCCGATCTGCTGATGTTGCCGTCGGTGTCGGGGTTCGTGTTCGACGGCGCGGGCCGGCTGCTGGTGGCCCGGCACGGCGATGTGGGCCTGTGGGCGGCGCCGGGCGGCGGCGTCGACCCCGACGAGCGGCCACAGGACGCCGTGACGCGGGAGCTGCGCGAGGAACTCGGCATCGAGATCGAGGTACGCGGCCTGATCGGCGCCTACGGCGGACCCGAGTTCCGCACCCTCTACCCGAACGGCCACCAGGTCGCCTACCTCGTCGTCGCCTACGGCTGCGCCATCGTCTCCGGCGAGCCCGTGCCCGACGGCGACGAGATCACCGGCTACCGGTGGGTGACCGAGGCCGAGCTGGCCGAGCTGGAGGTGACCCGGTGGACGCCGCTCGTCGCGCCCGAGGCGTACGCCTGGTGGCGTCAGCACGCGTCCCGATGGGACACAATGCAGGAGTGACCTCCCCAGACCGCCATCTCGCCGGATTCGCCTGCTTCGTGGGAAGGCCGAACGTCGGCAAGTCCACGCTGATGAACGCCCTGGTCGGCACCAAAGTGGCGATCACCTCGTCCAAGCCGCAGACCACCAGGCGGGTCATCCGGGGCATCGTCCACCGCCCCGACGCCCAGCTCATCATCGTGGACACCCCGGGCCTCCACCGGCCCCGCACCCTGCTCGGCGAGCGGCTCGACAGCCTGGTGCTGTCGACGCTGACCGAGGTCGACGCGATCGGCTTCTGCGTGCCGGCCGGCGAGGCCATCGGCAAGGGCGACCGGTTCATCGCCGACAAGCTGTCGGCGGTGAAGAAGACGCCCGTCGTGGCCGTGGTGACCAAGTGCGACCTCGCGACCAAGGAGCAGATCGCCGCGCAGCTGCTGGCGGTGTCGCAGATCGGGGAGTTCGCCGACATCGTGCCGGTGTCGGCGCGGTCCGGCGAGCGGCTCGACGTGCTGGCCGACGTCCTCATCGGGCACCTGCCGGAGTCGCCGCCGCTCTACGAGGGCGGGCAGCTCACCGACGAGCCGGAGCAGGTGCTGGTCGGGGAGCTGATCAGGGAGGCGGCGCTGGAGGGCGTGCGCGACGAGCTGCCCCACTCGATCGCCGTCGTCGTCGACGAGATGCTGCCCCGGGAGGGGCGCGACGACCTGCTCGACATCTACGCCCACCTGTTCGTGGAGCGGCCCTCGCAGAAGGCGATCGTCATCGGGCACAAGGGCGAGCGGCTGCGCGAGGTCGGCACCGACGCCCGCAAGCAGATCGAGGCGCTGCTCGGCACCCGCGTCTACCTCGACCTGCGGATCAGCGTGGCCAAGGACTGGCAGCGCGACCCCAAGCAGCTGCGGCGCCTCGGCTTCTACGACTGACCGGTCCCGGAAGTGACCGGTTCCACGGCTGACCGGTTCTCTGGCTGACCGGCGTCACGCTCGCCGGAACAACGCCAGCGCGCCGAGCACGACCACGCCGAGCGCGCACGCCAGCGCCGCGAACCAGCCGAACCTGATCGCCTGCGCCACCGACAGCACCCCCAGGTCGATGGAGAACCGGTCGTGCGCGCCGGCGCCCCGCGTCACGAACATCACCACCGCCGGCACCGCCGCCACCCCAGGGAGGACGGCCAGCGCGGCCAGCCGCGGATGGGCGAGCAGCCCGGCCGCGCCGCAGGCCACCGCCGCCAGCCCGGCCACCAGCGCGTAGCGGCCGTACGGGTCGTCGATGCCGCGCACGTCGGCGCTCACCCCGCCGCCGAGCAGGCCGATGCGGGCGTCGACGCCGGCCCAGGGCAGGATCGCGCAGGCCACGAGGAGCGCGCCGGCGACGGACACGGACAGCGCGCGGCCGCGGCCGGTGCGCGGCCTGGCG
>DASUCK010000690.1:0-15078 GCA_036276095.1 Nonomuraea sp.
CAACTGCACGGCGTGCGGTCCCCGGGCGACCATCATCGACAGCCTGCCCTACGACCGGGCCCGCACGTCGATGCGCGGCTTCGAGCTGTGCCCGGCCTGCGCGGCCGAGTACCGCGATCCCGCCGACCGGCGTTTCCACGCCGAGCCGATCGCGTGCGCGTCCTGCGGCCCCCGGCTGCGCTGGCAGGCCATGACGGGTGACGCCGTGCTGCGGGCCGCCTCGGACGTCATCGCGGCCGGCGGTGTCGTCGCCGTCAAGGGCTTGGGCGGCTTCCACCCGGTCTGCGACGCCATCAGCGACGAAGCCGTGTCCCGGGTACGCGAGATCAAGGCGCGTGACGGCAAACCGCTGGCGGTCATGGTGCGCGACACGATCACGGCCGGAGCGCTGGTCGACCTGTCGGACGCCGACCGCGCCCTGCTCTCCGCGCCGTCCGCACCCATCGTGCTGGCTCCGCGACGGCACGGCGTCCTGTCGCCCGGCGTCTGCCGCGGCATGCCGGACCTCGGGCTGTTCCTGCCGTACACGCCCCTGCACCACCTGTTCCTGGACGCGCTGCGTCGCCCGCTCGTGGTGACCAGCGCCAACCACGCCGGCAGCCCCATGCCGACCGGTGAGATCTCCGGGCTCGCCGTGGACGGCGTCCTGACCCACGACCGGCCCATCGTGGCCCGCTACGACGACTCGGTGATCCGCTCGTTCGGGCACAGCTCGATCACGATCCGGCGCGGCCGCGGGCTCGCCCCCGCACTGCTGCGCCTGCCTGCCGCCTCGCCGCCCCTGGTGGCCGTGGGGGCCCAGCTGAAGAGCACCTTCACCCTCGCCGACGGCGAGCAGGCGGTGCTCGGGTCGCACATCGGCGACCTGTCCGACGCCGAGACGCTCGAAGCCTACGACGAGGCGCTCGGCCACCTCAGCCGGCTGCACGGCATCGAGCCGCTGCACGCCGCGCACGACCTGCACCCCGGCTACCTGTCGACCCGCCTGGCACGGCGTTGGCCGAGCCGCGTCGCCGTTCAGCACCACCACGCCCACGTCGCCGCCGTCGCCGCCGAGCACGGGCTGCGGCCGCCGTTCCTCGGCGTGGCCTACGACGGGCTCGGCCTGGGCGACGACGGCACGTTCTGGGGCGGCGAGCTGCTGCTGGCCTCCTACCGCGGCTACCGGCGGCTCGGCCGCTTCTCCCGCGCCCCCATGCCCGGCGGCGAGGCGGCCGTGCGCACGCCCGCCCGCATGGCCCTCGGCTACCTGCTCGGCGGCGAGCTCAGCACCGGGTCCGTTCCCGGTCACCTGCCTGAGCAGGAGGTCATCGCCCGTATGATCGCCCGAGGCGGAGGTGCCCGGACGCCGGACGGGACGGATCATCTCCCTCCCCATGGTGATGGCCGGCCACCGAGGAGAGCGATACCTGGTGGCGATGCTGGGACAGCACACCAACTGGGTGCTCAACCTGCGCGCGAACGGTGACCGGGCGGTGCTGCGGCACGGCCGGCGCAGGAGCGTCCAGCTCGTCGAGGTCGAGCCCGCCGAGCGTGCCCCGATCCTGCGCCGCTACCTGGCCCTCGCGCCGGGCGCGCGACCGCACATCCCGGTGGACCGGCACGCGCCGCTCGAGGACTTCCAGAAGATCGCCGCTCAGATCCCCGTGTTCCGCCTCACGGCCCCGTAGAAGGGCCTTTCGGCCCTGACCCGGCCCGGCCGCACCGCACGACGCTGGAAACCTGGGAAAGGAGTGTGGGCATATCAGCGGTGATCGTCGAAGGACTGCGCAAACAGTACGGCACGGTGAAGGCTGGCGACGCGGTGAGCTTCACCGTCGAGCGCGGGGAGGTCTTCGCCCTGCTCGGCCCGAACGGCGCGGGCAAGCCCAATAGCGGGCTAGGGCGCTTTCAGTTCGGTAACGATGGATCGGGCGCGACCATCCCCACGATAGGGATCGGCTCCCTAAGCCTTCCCGTCTGTCGTCGCCCACAAGCATGGACAGCATGCCATGGTCAGGGGGAGCTCCCCGCTGGGCTCTGGCCCACTTTCGGTGGTGACGGAACGTGATAGGGGTCGAGGCGGGTGGAGATCTCCCTCGTGGTTCCGTGTGGGTCGACAAGGTGATCGTGCGACTCCGGCACGACGACGAGTTCCGCTCCCGGAATGGCGTCCGCTAGGTGCTCTGTGGCGGTGATGATGAGGGGGGTGGTGCGGGCGCCGCGCAGGATGGTGGTGGGCACGTCGGTCGCGAACATTTTCGGGGTCGGCGTCGAGACCGCCGCGACGAGCCGGGTGTCGTAGCTTGTCGTGCGTGCGAGTCGGACGAGTTCGCCGAACGCCTCGGAGGCTCGAAGCTGACCGATCGCTTGCTCGGGCACACCAACGTTCTCGCGCAGGAAACACAGCACTGCCTCCTCGCCCCGGCCCTCCTCGGCGAGCGTCCACAGCCGATCGGCAAGGTCCGCAGGTGGCTCGTCGTGTCCGAATCGCAGAGGCGGTTCGGACAGGAACAGGTGCGCCATCGGTACGCCAACCGCCGCCGCGAACAGCGAGAGCGCGGCGCCCGCCGAGTGCCCGAGGACGGCGACAGGGCTACCGATCGCGTCGACGACCGCGCGCAGGTCCTCGATCTCCCGCTCGGGCGCATACGGTGCGGTGTCGCCGCTGGCGCCCCTGCCGCGACGGTCGTATGCAATGCCCTGCAGCCCTGCCTCGGCGAGCGAGGTGGCCAGTGGGCCGCTCGCTGCTGCCGTCGAGAGGGCACCACTCACGATCACCACCGGCCGTCCGGACCCGAAGCGCTGGAAGGCTATCCGTGTGCCGTCGAGAGACACGGCGTACTCGGGCGGCTGCTCGTTCATGCCTGCCTCCAGCCGTTCTCGGCCACCAGGGTGGCCAGCTTGCGGGCGGTGCGGCAGGTGCGGATCGTGACGGCGTCGTTGAGGGCGTCGTGGAGGCGATACAGCGCGCTGCGTCCCACGTTGGCGCGACCCACTCGATGGAGGATAGCGCCGGCGCAGTAGCGGGCTTCCTCGCGTTGGGGGTCGGCACCGAACGCTGCAAGCGCGCGAGGTGAGGCCTGCTCGGGGAACAGGTAGAGCACGTTGCACGACCACTGCTCATTGCGTTCCCAGTCGTCGGGCAGGCCGGCCGCGATCCGTCTAACCCTGTCCCCGCCGAGCACGAGTATCCGGGTCCGGACCGCGAACTCCCGACGGACGGCCTCCTCGAGGTGTCGTGCCAAGACGGCGGGCCGGGCCTGCGGTGCGTCGAAGACGACGTTGCCGCTGTTGATGTAGGTGCGCACATCGGTGTGGCCGGCGTCCTCGAATACCTTCCTCAGGCCGGCCATCGGCACGGTGTTGTTGCCGCCCACGTTGATGCCTCGTAGCAGTGCTACGTATCGCATGGCTATGCCTCCGGGTCGGAAGCGCCGGGTGAGAGCGCTTCATAGTGCTCGGCGATCTCGTCGCTTGTCGTGAGCCAGACGCCGGGGTGTCTCGTGACGTACTCGAGCGCCTGGTCGAGGTATTTGGCTCTAGACGGCTGGCCGATTACGAACGGGTGCAGCGCAAGCGACATGACCCTGCCGCTGTCGACGGAGTCGGCGTAGAGCTGGTCGAAGTGGTCGGTGAACATCTGCACGAACTCCGCGCCGGTTCGGCCGTGCGCGGTGAAGATGCCCAGGTCGTTCAGCTCCACCGTGTACGGCACGCTCAGCATGCCGGGTACGTTCAGCGGATAGGGCTGGTCGTCGTTGGTCCAGTCCAGCACGTAGCTGAGCCCGAGCTCGGCCAGCAGCGCGGGGGTGTGGAAGGTCTCGGTCAGCGCAGGCCCCATCCAGCCGCGGGGTCGCTGACCGGTGGCCTTCGCGATCGTCTCGACGATGTCCGCGAGCACGGCGCGCTCGTCGTCGACACTCATGTCGGTGTGCAGGATCGAGTTGGTCTTGCCGTGGGCGAGCCAGGCCCAGTCGCGCGCCGCACCGGCCTCGATGATCTCCGGGTATCGTTCGGGGACCTCGGAGTTCACCAAGGCGCTGGCGCGGATTCCGTGCCGATCGAGGATCTCGATCAGTCGCCATATGCCGACTCGTGGTCCGTAGTCGCGCCAGCCGTAGTTCAGTGCGTCCGGTACCAGAGATGCGGTAGCTTCATTGAGGCTCGTCGACGGCCGATCGACGTGGAAGTGTTCGATGTTCAGGCCGATGTAGAAGGCGACTCTGGCGTCGCCGGGCCAATGTATCGGTTGTCGGCTGATGATCGGGCTATGGTCGTAGAGCGTGTTGTCCATTGGCCAAGTCCTTCCTGGGCGGGACTGCGGTTCGCTTCTCCAAAGGTGTTCTATCGATGCCGGCCGAGGGTAGCGGGCGCTGATGGTGGTATTGGCACTGCCAGCACCAGCCTTGCTCTCCGCCGCGCTCATGCTCCGTGATCCAGTACCGTTGTCGCAGGGCCGGTCACGGCGCAGGTAAAACGCGCGCAGCTGGCGCGTGAGGAGCAGCCGGGTGAACATGTCGCATCGCAAGGAGCTGGCCGGATTCCTGAGATCCAGGAGGGCCCGCATCCGGCCGGAGGATGCAGGGCTGCCTCGTGGACATCGGCGGCGGTTGGCTGGCCTGCGGCGAGAGGAGGTCGCCCTGCTCGCGGGCGTGAGCTCCACCTGGTACACCTACCTCGAGCAGGGACGGCGGGGCGTGAACCCGTCCCGTCAGGTGCTGGACAGTCTGGCGCGCGTGCTCCGCCTAGACGACGCCGAGACCCGGTATCTGCACCGGCTTGCCGACCAAGCAGTGGATGCCACCATTGACGCCGACCTGTCACCGGCCGAACTGGCCCGCCAACTCGTGCACCTCGGCGAGGAGATCCCGTACCCGGTCTACGCGGCGAACGTCTACTGTGACCTGATTGCCTGGAACCCGGCAACGACCAGCTACTACGCAGACTTCTCCCAGCTGCCCGCAGACAGGCAAAACATGATGTTGTGGCTGATAAGCAGTAGTCAGGCGAAGGAGCGATTGCCCGACTGGGAGGTCGATGTTCGGGATATCGTCGCCCGGTGGCGGCGGCTCAGCGCTTCGATCACAGAGCCAGAGCGTGAGCGCCTGCAAGGCCAGGTCGCCGTATACAAGGAGATCAGTCCGCAGTTTGCCACCTGGTGGGACACCCACGACGTCCGCGAACATCACACCCGAAGCCGGCGGTTCAATCACCCCCAGCTCGGAACCGTCACGTTGCGATTGATCATCGTCGCCTCCGCCGAGATGGCTCCGCACTCCTTTGTCGTCTACCACGCACCCGTGGCAGCATGATGCACCGCCAGCGGCTTCCCAGCCGGTGGCGGGGCACGCCACGAGCCCGGTCGTGATCGTGCGCGGCCCCGGCAGTGCCCGGCACGGCCGCGTGGTCGTCGGCTACGACAACTCCGAGCACGCCGAGGCCGCCATGCAGTACGCCGTCGAGCACGCCCGGGCCCACGGGGCGCGCCTGCACGTGCTCCACGCCTGGCAGACGCCGGTCTTCTCGCCGTACCTGACCGCCTGGAACAGCCTCATGGTGGAGGTCTACCAGGAGGAGTCCCGGGCGATCGCGGAGAGCCTGACGCGGTGGCGCGAGAAGAACCCCGACGTCGACATCACCCACGAGACGCTGTCCGGGCACCCAGTGGGCGTCCTGGCCAGGGCCGGCGCGACGGCCGACCTCGTGGTCGTCGGCTCGCGTGGTCGGGGCGGCTTCGCCTCGGCGGTCCTGGGCTCGGTCGGCCACGGCGTCCTGCATCACGTGGCCTGCCCGGTCGCGGTGGTCCGGCCCCGCAACGACGAATCCTGAGCGGCAGGGGACGAAGGTCCCTGCGCCGCAGGCCCTCCGGCACTGCTGCCCGAGCCGCGCAAGCGATGTGCTGGAGATGACACAGAAACGGCGAATCACCCCTCGAAAGGGGGCCATCATGGCCGCCACCATCAGCAGGCCCGTCATGGAGACCGGTGCCGCGCAAGCCCGCCGTCCCGTCGACTACGTCTGGGCCACCGCCCGGATCTCGATCGGCTGGATCTTCCTGTGGGCGTTCCTGGACAAGACCTTCGGTTGGGGCTTCGCCACCCCGGCGGCCAAGGCCTGGATCAACGGAGGCAGCCCGACTACCGGCTTCCTCAAGGGCACCGGCGAGAACGCCCTCGGCGGCTTCTTCACCGGCCTGGCGGGTCAGGGGTGGGTGGACTGGCTGTTCATGGCCGGCCTGCTCGGCATCGGCCTGGCGCTCGTGCTGGGCATCGGCACCCGCATCGCCGCCGGCGCCGGCACCGCGATGCTGGTCCTGATGTGGGCGGCCGAGCTGCCCCTGGCCAACAACCCCTTCATGGACGACCACATCGTCTACTCGATCGTCCTCATCGGCCTCGCCCTCGCCGGCGCCGGCACCACGCTCGGGCTGGGCAACCTGCCCGTCGTCCAGCGCAACGCCTGGCTGAAGTAGCGCGAACCGTCCCGCGCCCACCTCCGGCAGACCGGTGGTGGGCGCCGGCATGTACGGTGAGGGTGAGCCCTGGGAGGGGCGGGCCATCAGACCTGTCCATCTACGTGAGCCGAGTTCCATTCCGCGCCGCCTACATGGTTCGCGGATCGAGCGGGGGTGTCAGGACCGGCCGGCGGGGCGACGACCAACTCGGTGTCCGTGTTGTGATCGATCTACGGAGGGCCGGCGACGATCAAGGTGGTTCGGGCCCACGGCCGTTGCCGCCTCTCGAACGGCAGCTCCTCCCGCAGCCAGTTCGCCACGTACTCCAGCTGCTCGGAGGAGTCACCGTCGCGGACGGCCAGCAAGCGCTCCTGCTCATCGAGGTCACCCCGCATCCACACCGAGGCGTCCAGCCACGCGGCGAGCTCTGCGTGGACGATGCCGGTGCCCTCGACCCAGACGACGTCGGCGCCGACGGGGATGGCGATCGATCCGGGCCGGCCGTGGGCGATCCAGGCGTCAGGGCGGAAGTCCACCGCCTCACCCCGGTGCAGGGGACGCAGAAGTTCTCGACGAGCACGGCGCCCCCATCGAAGCAGGCGTGGTTCCACGCCATGTCGTCGGTGTGCACGACGGCTGAGCCGGGCTCCGCCTTGCACAGCCGCTCAGCCAGGGTCGTCTTGCCGGCGCCGCCCCGGCCGTCGATCGCGAATACCCGAGGACGTCCGGTGTCGCCGAGTGACGCGTCGCGCAGCTGCCGGACGGCGTCGAGGACGGGAACCACCCGCGAGCCGGTGGCCTAGGTCTCGCCTGGCTGTAGCCGCATCGACAGCGTGTCTCCTCGGGTGCGGCCACGAGTCCGGCCTGCCGCGCTCCCACGGTCTCCTCAACGGCCGTGAGGTGCCAGTCCATGAGCTTGACGTCCGGCGATTCCGCCGCGGCTCACGAGTGAACCGCCCGGTACGTCACCGACGAGAGGAAGGCCGGAAGCGGGCGTCACGTCACGCGTCAGTACGGTAGCGCGCGACCCGAAGGGGTTCGCAGGTCGAGGCCAGGCCGGGGGCGGGCCGGTTTCGGGCGCAACGTGACACGGATGGTGCGCATCTCAGCTTGGGGCATGGCCATCGCGCCTCTGGAGGTGCACGGCTTGTCACGCCGGGCAGGCTCGCCGATCTGCCGGCAGGGTTGCGGCCTTGTCCTCAGCCGCCATCGTGCAGACGGTGCAGCTGATGGACCCCTGTCCCGCGCTGTGAGGGGGCCAGGCGGATCGCTGCGAGAAGCAGCGGATCTTTTATCTGCTGGTCACCAGCGGCCTGGTTGGCAGGACGAGCCGACTTGGATAAGGCTTGACCGTGCATGAGAGGCCGTTGACCAGGTGCTGGGCAGACCTTCCGGCTTGATCTTCGGGTGGTGATCTCTGGGGTCTGAACTGACGGTGGCGGCCTAAATGATCTACCGCGATACGTGGTCCGTACACAAGAGCGACCACCGAGCAACCAGACATGATCAACACTGCGATCCGAGGCCGGCGAGAACCGAGAAACCCCAGGTCGAACGCGGTATTGGTGAGTAGGGCGGGTGGGACTTGAACCCACGACCCACGGATTATGAGTCGGTTCCTTTGGTGTCGGCCAGTGTCGTAGAGTGCTGTTTTGTATCGTTGTGAGCGGGATTCTCTCTGTCGGAGTGTCGGCCTGTGCCTATGTGTATCGCGCTGTATCGCGTGCACGCGAGCAACCGCCGAGCAACCACGCGTTTTTGACCATAGTCATTATAGGCCTTTTGTTCCCTATGTCAGCGGTCGTGGAGGGCCAGAATTTCGCGATAAGGCTCATACCTCATGGCAGATCGAACGAAAACGAGCAACCAATGAGCAGCCGACGGCCGGTGATTTACGTTCGTAAGCCAGGGTAACAGGCAATTCCCAAAGTGGAGCGCAACCTGCTTGACGTGTACGGATGTAGCTTCGGCGGGCGACGTGTCGAGATGGGAAGAGACGCTCAGGGCTTCTTCTTGCCTCGGTTGAGGATGCGGGCGGGGATGTTGTATTCGTGACACAAGGAGAGCAGGCCTGCTCCGTCGATCAGTTCTAGCGGTTTGCCGCTGGCGAACTTGTAGCTGTCGGGTCCGTAGCCGGATGTTGTGATCATGATGCCTTTGCTGGCGCCCTCGTGCTGCACGGTTCCGTACAGGTCGCGAACATGTGTGGGCTGGACCGTCTTGGTGTAGAGCTTGGCCTGGACGATGATTTTGGCGCTCGCGATGGGTCGTGTGTCGTAGGCCACGCAGTCCACGCCGCCGTCACCGCTGGCCTGGTAGAGCTTGGTGTCGAAGCCCATCTTGGTGAACAGGTTTTGGATGAAGGCCTCGAACTCTTTGTGGTGTAGGTCGAGCAGGTTGGGGCGCTTGTCGATGTCGGAGATGATGTCTACGGGGTCGACGATGCGAGGGTCGGCCATGCTGAACGGCATGATCGGCTCGACGGCCTCCAGTTCGTCCGGGTGTGGAGAGACATCGGCGTGAAAGTGTCGCCGGATGCATTCGACGGGTTTGAATCTGGGTTCGTCTAGCACCAGCGCGGCGAACTGCTCCCTGGTCGCTCGCATCGTGATCAGATAGGGCTCGATCTGCTGGCCCGTCACGGGATCGACGGTTCGAACCAGGCCGTTGAACACGATGGTGGTGATCAGTTGGCCGGGGTCGGCGTCGAATACCTCGCGCAGGGTGCGCAGGGCGGTCTGCGCGATCACGCGTTGGTAGATTTGGCGCAATTCCGGTATGGACCTGGCAGTGGGTTCGACGGCCTTACGGGTCTTAACGTGCTTGTAGAGCTTGTATTCGGGGACGACCTCCGGTGGTGGCAGGTACCACTCGACCGCCAGTAGCGAGGATTCGGGAACGTAACCCGTTCTGCGCTCAGTGGGGAAACCTTTCGGGTACGGAGATGCCTGCAAGACCAGGTTCATGTAGTCGCTCACCGCGTGCCGGTCGCCGGATCGCAGCCCGACCTCCATGGCCGCCATGCGAGCGTTGTGCTCGGTGGCGGCTCGTTCGGCTTCAGCGACCTGCTGTTGATGAGCGCGGCGGCGCTGGGTGACTTCCTTCTGCCGCTGGGTCTCGCGATGTTGATGATCGGCTTGGGCTTGGGCGAAGTCGGCTTCGGCCTGGCGCAATGCTGTCTCGTATCGCTGGGAACCGCCGAACGTACGCTGCAGCCATCCAGGAGTTGCGGGCGCGAACGTCTGCCACGAGGGCGCAGCCTCGGGATGGGTGTGGGGGCCCAGATCCAATGGCGGGATGTCCGCGCGCCGGCGAAGTGAAGTGAGACGAATCCGTGGGTCCCGGCGCAGAGAGGAGCGCAGGATGGTCTCCAGTTCCTCGACACGCGCCTCAATGCGGCGAGTGCCATCGGCGGCTTCGGCATCTCGAGCGACCGCCTCAGCCTGCAGGCGTTGTTGCTCTTGCGTCTTGCGTTCTCGTTCGCGTTTCTGCCGGGCTTGCTCGGCAGCGCGTTCTTGCCGACGCCGCTCGGCCGCCCACTCTCGGTAGGACCCTGACGAACCAGAACCTCGTGCCACTCCGCACCTCGCCGATCTGGCTGAACCTACAGGTCACACGGCTCGAAGGTAACCCGGCCCGTGAGCGTCGGCAATGCGATGTAGACGTAATGTCACTCCTTTAGAGGCGCATCCTTCGTTCGTACGGTCCACCTCCCAGAGTTTGGACTGCCTCCCCGTGACTACCGGCAGAATGCATAGCAGAGTTGTTCGATACAGGGAGGCCAAGTGTCGGCACGATCGGTAGGCGGTGCCGCGGTTGCCGCCGGGATGGCGCACCAGGCTCGATGTATGGCATGGGCGGCGGCACACATGCTTGCCGAGGCCCCCCTGCCGCCTTGGGCTTGTGGTGCAAGGGTGCTTTCCCTCGGAGCGGAAACAACCCTGGCGATTGAGGATCTGGCGTTGTACACCGATGCGGCTGGCTGGGTGGTGATTGAGATGACGAGGCGTCTGGACCTGGTTCAGGCCCCGTCGTCGCAGCTCTCTCGGACGCTTAGGCAGTTGGTGCGTCTGGCAGCCAGAGGCGTGCCTGACAGTCCGCCGCATTCGCACAATTTCCGTCGGCTGGATCCGACCAGGGACAGGGTCCTAGTGCTAGTCGACGGCTCCCTTGAGAAGGCGCTACGGCCGAGTTTGGCAACGGTGCTAGACCGCTTGCGAAACCTGCCAGTCGAAATCCCTCTCGTCGAGGTGCATCACAACAAAGACGAAGGGAAAGCCTTCCACGTGCTTGAGTCCCAGCTCAGAAGGTGGTGGGTCGACCATCATGGTACAGAGATGCGCGAGGAAGATCTTCGTGGGCTTGGCCGAGTTCTTGACGTGCGGGCTCTAAATTTGAACGAAGGAGGCGACCAGCTCGCCGCCGCCCATGGATTAATCAGGGACGTCGCTGCGGATCCACGAGATACCCAAGCCATCTGGAACGTGTTAGAGCTGGAATCTAGCCGTTTGGCGGCGGAGCGTGCGTCACTCGATCGGAAAGCTCTGCTCATGCGATTGAAGCAGCAAGGGCTAGACATACGAGGAGGAGGCGAGCAGGAAAGACGTCGCCACACTCGTTCTGGGGATATAGGCGCCGTGCCGTCTATTCCCGAAGCTGCGGAAGCACGGTCGGCGAGATGGGCTGAGGTTGCGCCTTCACTGCTGTCTGACACGGCTAAACCTCAGGTAAGGCGGGCGCTAAGCATCAGTGTGAGTTCTTTTGACACAGAGGAGCTCGATCCACTTGTGTTCGCACCAGAACTATCTGACATGCTGACAACTGAGTTGGAGAGGCTTGGCTATAATTGTTTGCCGCACGGGTCCGAGAAGCTGGGTAGCGCAGAGATCGCCCAGGCGATTGAGGGTGCGCTGGCCGAAGATTGCGGTGACCTGGTTGTTATCCACGTGCTAAGCCATGGTGTGGCGCCCCCTAGCGGCGCAGCTCTCTTTGTGCTTGGCAGCGACGGACGTCAAGGGCCGGCCGAGGTAGGTAATTGGCTTGTCCGCCTTGAGCATGTTCCGGGCCAACCCAGGGTTCTATTCCTTCTGGATTTGTGTGGGGCTGGCAGGGCGGCTCGGTTTCCTTGGCAGATGGCAGGTTCGGACGGCGCAGCTCGTAGCTGGGTGTTGGCCGCCTGTGAGGCAGATCATGCTGCATATGACGGCCGCTTCACCCAAGCTGTGGTAAACGTCTTGCGTAGTATTGCTGACGGAAATCTGGACATCGATCCCGCGTTGCCATATATTCCGCTAACGACGGTTGCCCGGGAGATTCGGCAGGAACTCGCTAGGCTATCTGCCGATGGCTTTCGGCAAACACTCACCGCAAGCCTTATTGACTTGAGCGCTGACGTGAACGTGGACTTCTTCCCTAATCCCCGATACGACGGGAACCAGCGCGCTTTGCTGCGCAGAAATCTGGATGCCACGCTTATTCCGTTTTTCGATGATCTGGACGAAGGTTTGGATGTGCGCCACTTCCTTGACCGGGCCGGAGGTGTGCGTTTGACCGATAACATGGCGGGCTGTTTCACTGGCCGGAAATCCGAAATTATGCGTCTGTCCTCCTGGCTGAACGGCTGGGCAGAGGGTTCGTTGGCTGTGGTGACTGGAGGGCCGGGGTCTGGCAAGTCAGCGGTGCTAGGGGTGCTTGTTTGCGCGGCGCACCCAGTACTGCGGGAGCCTACCAAGCCAATATGGATTCGTTGTGCAGCGCCCCCGCATCTAATCCAGGACGCCTTCGCCGCAGTACATGCACGCCAGCGCACAGTACAGGAGGTCGCTGCGTCGCTCGCTCGCCAACTCGGATTGTCGGCCGAGGGCTCGAATGGGCTTCTGGACGTGCTTCCTTCTTTGCCAGGGCGCGCGGTAATTGTGATCGATGGCTTGGACGAGGCGTTGGATGCTCCGAGATTAGTGAACGACCTCATATTGCCCCTCGCTCGGTCAGGGTACGCTCGCTTACTCATTGGTGCCCGCAACTACACTGAATATTCGCAGCTCTTCCAGCAGGCACATGAGGATGGATTCATAATCGATCTGGACGCTATATCGGCCGACGTGCTCGAGGACGACCTCCATCGTTACATTAGCGACCTTCTCAGAGCGACTCCGGAGTATCGGAGCCGGCATGGGGTGCTGGGCGAGTTTGCTGGAAGAGCTGCTTTCAGGCTCGCCCAGAATCGGCCGGCAGGAGAGGTCCGGAAAGGGGGCGAGTTCCTTATCGCAGGCTTGTATGCGCGACACGTCGTGCGAGCTCACACGGGGTCACCGATCGATGACCTGATACGAGCGAAGGATCTCGGAGAATCGATACCCTGCGAATTGTCGGAGGTCCTTGAACTTGATCTTGCCTTGCGTGAGAATCAGCATTGGCTTCGCCCGGTGTTGATGACGCTGGCACATGCTAGAGGTCAGGGGATGCCAGAGTCGCTGCTAACCCGTCTTGTCTCAATCTTCACCGCCGAACATGACGTACCTACAGCTCTCGAAATGCGGCAAGCGCTTGAAGAGAGCAGATTTTACATCAGACAGACGGTGGACGTGGATGGCGTCCTGCTATACCGCCTATATCACCAAGGGCTCGCTGACCACTTGCGTGTGCAGGCCTCAGTAGCTATGGGTGACATCAATGCAGCGCTATTCACGGAGTTGCTGGCTCCGTTGGGAGCGCCAGGTGAATGCGACTGGGCGGCTGCGGAGCCATACATATTGCGTCATGGACTAGAGCATGCCGCAGATGCCGGGCGCATCCGAGACCTGCTCGACGACCCGGAGTTCCTCTTGCACGCTCCGGCTGCGGCAGTCGCTGTGCATCTGCATGCGTGGGATAGAAGCGCCGAGGCCGAAGCGCTGACCGGTTCTGCTGGTCAGTTCCTAACTGTTCGCCAGAGCGCCCTCGCCTTGGCATGTCTTCGCACAAGGGATTCCACGGGAGCAGAACTAATTGCCACGCTGCCTTCACGGCCCTCTCTTCGTTGGCAACCCATCTGGATCTTCCAGCGTCCAAAACCCGGCAGCAGACTTGTGAGCGCCTCCCCTATCGGAGATCCGCTCGAAATGCAGGCGGGGCCCGTCTACGCTGTCGCTATCGCTGAGTTGTACGGGCAGCCAGTGGTCGTCACGGGCAGCAAAGACTCAACTCTGCGAATTTGGGACATGGCGTCCGGAAACCTTCTAAGTGAACGGCGTGCGAAGGCGGACGCGATCACTTCGGTCGCAGTGACTGTCGTGGACGGTGAATTGCTGGCTCTCTGCGGCTACCACGCCGGGCCTCCGCTCATCTGGAATCTGACCGATGAGACGGTTGCAGGCGTGGAACTCGCCCACAACGGGGGTAGTACTCACACTGTATCGATCGCGCAAACTGATGGACGAACACTGGCAGTGGTCGGCGAAGGCCGACTGCTACGCACGTGGGAACTCGGCAGCAACCGGCTCCTGGGCGAACTAACCTGCTCGGAGATCGGCTTCGCCAGCGCCACGGTCGCACTGGCCGAGGAGCCGGCGGTCGTAGTGGCAGGAGGGGGTAATGCTGCTCAGATCTGGGACCTAGCGACGCAATCTCTGGTCCGAGAGATACTCATCTCCCGGACCGGGTGGACTCGAGCGGTCGCCATCGCGGATAGGGGAACTACACTGGTCGCCGCCGGGGATGACGGGGTTATCTCTGTCACGGACCTCGCCACCGGTCAGAGTCGTTGCAGCCCCATCGCGGGACACGAAGGACATATCTACGGACTTTCAGTGAGCCGACTGGCCGATCGAGACGTCATTTTGTCCGGCGGGCAGGATCGCACAGCGAGACTATGGGATCTGGCTACCGGAACAGCCATAGGCAAACCGATCGCCGGTCACCGGCACTGGATCCGAGCCACTGCTATCGCTCAGCTAGGAAACGACCATGTGGCGGTAACTGGGAGTGACGACGCCACTGCCAGGATATGGGCTCTTGAGGATGGTCGCCGAGGCTATGTGGACGTTTTCCAGCGCGATGGGGAGTGGTATGTGGCCACCAACAGCTCCGACGGCATGGTCGCCATAAACATAGCCTCTGGGGAGAGGCAGGATCTTGCTCTTAGTCGTGTGCCGCCCGCATCACTCGCCTTCCAAGCCTCTGGCGATGAGACAAGAAGTCTCCACGTCGGGGACCCGATCCTCTATCAGCAAGGCACGCCAGATGGGTACCTTGTCGTGGCGACCGAGCGAGAAATCATCGCTTACCGTGCCCGTTGAGCAACTCCGCAATTGCGTGACAGGAAAGGTAGTTCTTCGCCCGATGAAAGTCGAGCGTGGCGATGGAGACCGGAGAACCTTGTTCAACGCCGGCGAAACGGTCGGATAGGTCGCGCGGAACAGCGACGAGATCACCAACATCCGCGAGGTTCACCCAGCGACGCACCCCAGGAGGACGTCCGCCGCGACCATCAACAGGTTCTGGCAATAGTCGGTCAAAGACCTGACTTGGCTCACGTTCAAGATCAAATTCGAGGCGTACGTCGCTGACCTTGGGACTCTCCGTTGAGGATGACGAAAAGTGCGCACTAAATCGGGGGCGTCTCTACGCTGTAGGCCGTGTCCCCATACGTGCGGACGGTGAAG
>DASUCK010000691.1:0-9272 GCA_036276095.1 Nonomuraea sp.
AGGACTCATGGACGGATCTTCTCAGGGGTACCGCCGCGGTCATGAGCGTGGAGACAGGTCGCATCACCACCGACATCCCGGCTCGGCTCGACCGACTGCCCTGGGCTCGGTGGCACTGGATGATCGTCATCGGCCTCGGCACCGTCTGGATCCTCGACGGGCTGGAAGTGACCATCGTCGGCAACCTGTCCGCGCAGCTGGCCAAGCCCGGCAGCGGCGTGGACATCACCCAGGCGCAGGTCGCGGGCACGGCCGCGGCGCTCTACGTCGCCGGCGCGTGCTCCGGCGCGCTGTTCTTCGGCTGGCTGACCGACCGGTTCGGACGCAAGAAGCTGTTCATCGTCACGCTGCTGGTCTACCTCGTGGCGACGCTGATGACCGCGTTCTCGTTCAGCGCGTGGTGGTTCTTCCTGTTCAGGTTCATGACCGGATTCGGCATTGGCGGCGAGTACGCGGCCATCAACTCGGCCATCGACGAGCTGATCCCGAGCCGGCACCGGGGGCGCATCGACATCATCATCAACGGCAGCTACTGGCTCGGCGCGGCCGGCGGTGCGCTGCTGACCGTGCCGCTGCTGAACGACCTCCCGGTCAACCTGGGCTGGCGGGTCGCCTTCGGGCTCGGCGTGGTGCTCGGCCTGGCGATCCTGCTCGTCCGGCGGCACGTCCCCGAGAGCCCGCGCTGGATGTTCATCCACGGCCGGGAGCGGGAGGCCGAGGAACTCGTGGACGACATCGAACGGCAGGTCGGCGGGGACCTGCCGGAGCCGGAGACGTCCATGACCGTGCACCAGCGCACGTCGATCGGATTCGTCAGGATCGCGCACACGATGGTGGCGCTCTACCCGAAACGGACCGTGCTGGGGTTCTCGCTCTTCGTCGGGCAGGCGTTCCTCTACAACGCGATCACGTTCGGGTACGCGCAGATCCTGTCCACGTTCTTCCAGATCGACACGCACACCGGCTACTACTTCGCGGTCATCGCGGTCGGCAACTTCCTCGGGCCGCTGCTGCTCGGGCACCTCTTCGACACCGTGGGGCGGATCCCGATGATCTCGGCCACGTACATCGGGTCGGGGCTGCTGCTGCTCGGGACCGCGTGGTTGTTCAACGAGGGGCTGCTCAACGAGGTCACGCTGACGGCGTGCTGGTCGGCGGTGCTGTTCGTGGCGTCGGCGGGGGCGAGTTCCGCGTACCTGACGGTCAGCGAGATCTTCCCGATGGAGACCAGGGCGATGGCGATCGCGTTCTTCTTCGCGATCGGCACGGCGGCCGGCGGCATCGCCGGGCCGCTCGTCTTCTCCTCGCTGGTGGAGACCGGGGTGCCGGGGGACACGGCGCTGGCCTTCGCCGTCGGCGGGCTGGTGATGATCGCCGCCGGGCTGGTCGAGGTCTTTCTCGGGGTGAAGGCCGAGCGCAAGGGCCTGGAGGACATCGCCGCGCCGCTCACGACCGCCGGCGTGACCCGCGCCTCGTGACACCCGGCCGGAACCGGCGTCACCGTCCGCCCGGTACGCTCCAGCAGCGGCCTGATGGCGGTCGGCGTTGCCTGATGGCGGGTCAGCGCTCCCTGATGGCGGTGCCGACCTCGCTCACCCGGTCGGCCAGCAGGCCGATCGCGCCGACGGCCCGCGTCATCGGGTCGTCCGCCGCGCCGCCGAGCGCCTTGGCCTTGAGGTACGCGCGCTTGACCTCCGCCCAGCGCTCGGCCTGGGCCGGCGTCAGGCGGCCGCGCAGCTCGGCCAGCTTGAGCAGGTTCGCCTCGGCGTCGGAGGTGAGGGTCTGCGCCTCGCCGGCGTAGTGGTCGTCGATCACCGCCTCCAGCTCGGCGTCGTTCATGGCCGGCACGATGCGCTCGGCCAGTTTGTTCATGTTCCGGTACGACCCCTGCAGCCGGTACGGAGGCTCGGTCCTGGCCGCGTCCGACTGGGCCGCCGAGGCGATGTACGCCTGGTTGTTGGCCAGCACGACCTCCCGCACCCGCACAAGCTTGGCCAGCACGCCGAGGATCTGGTCCAGCTCCGTCCGCGGGTACGGGTGCCGCAGCTGGTCGGCGCGGACCGTGGGGTCGCCCCCGGCCAGACGGACGAGGAGCTCCACGTCGCCCCGGTCGCGGCCGGACAGAGGCGCGAGGACCGGGTTGGAAGTGAGGGCGTTGTCGATGTAGCTGAGCGCGAACAGGTCTTCCTTGCCGGACAGGACGTCGCCCAGGTTCCACACGTCGGCCCGGTTGGCCAGCATGTCGGGGATACGGAACCGCCGCCCCGACTCGGTGTACGGGTTCCCGGCCATGCAGACCGCGAAGCGCTTGCCGCGCAGGTCGTAGGTGCGGGTGCGGCCGTTCCACACGCCCTCGATGCGGCGCTGGGCGTCGCACAGCGAGATGAACTTCTGCAGCAGCTCCGGCGAGGTGTGCTGGATGTCGTCCAGGTAGAGCAGGGTGTTGTTGCCCGTCTCCAGGGCGAAGGAGATCTTCTCCACCTCCTGCCGGGCGGTCGCGTCCGGCGCGTCGGCGGGGTCGAGGGAGGTGACCTCGTGGCCGAGGGCGGGGCCGTTCACCTTGACGAAGACCAGGCCGAGGCGGCTGGCCACGTACTCCATCAGGGTGGTCTTGCCGTAGCCGGGCGGGGAGATGAGCAGCAGGAGGCCCATCTGGTCGGTGCGTTTGCCGGCGCCGGCCGCGCCGAGCTGCTTGGCCAGGTTGTCGCCGATCAGCGGCAGGTAGACCTCGTCGAGCAGGCGGTTGCGGACGAACGCGGACATCACCTTGGGCTTGTACTCGTCCAGGCGCAGGCGGCGGCGTTCCGCCTCGACCAGCTCGTTCCTGCGGCGCTGGTAGGCGCGGAAGGCCGGGACGCGCTCCGCGCGGAACCGGCGGGTCCTGGTGAGGAGCTCGTTGAGCCGGACGTGGAGCCTGCGGTCCTTGACGCGCGGGTGGGTGCCGAGGAGGCCGTCCACGGTCGCGGTGGTGGCGGCGCTGGAGTCGTGGCGGGGCAGGTCGCCGCACAGCTGCACGGCGACGGCCTCCTCCGTCTCCGGCCCCTGGTGGTACGCGCCCAGCCAGGCCCGCGCGAGCTGCAACCGTTCGGCCGGCGGGACCGCCTTGAGATCCTCCTCGAACTCCCGGGCCTTGACCGGCCCGACCGTCAGCCGGAACCCTTCGAGCACGTCCCGAGCCGCCTTGCTGGTCACGAACCCGGCCGGCGTGCTTCCCAGCTCCTCGACGAGGTACTCCCCGGCCAGGACCGCCGCCCCCATGTCGCCGACCCCCGCCGCGTCCCGTCCCGCCGCCCCGCCGTCCTCGGGGGCGTCCGCGGGAAGCGGGCCGGCCGCGGTGAGGCCGGTCGCGAAGCGGGCGATCAAAGTCCCGAGTTCGGTGGACAGGGCGGTCAGGGCGGGCGTGGGGCCGAGGACCGACCGGGCGCGGAGCAGGGACCCGGCGCGGGTGGCGAATGTTTTACGTGAAACCTCGTCCACGCCGTACGTCCAGAAGAGCTGGGCCATGGCGCGGACCTCGGGCGGGTAGCGGAGCAGGCCGGCGCCCTCGTGGAGGCGTACCAGGGCGTCCAGGATCAGGGTGGCGTCGTGGTCGTGGACGCCGCGCTCGTAGCCCTCGTCGTAGCGGGCCTCGGCGGCCTGGCGGACGAGGTCGGCCGGCGGGGCACCCGGGGTGACTGCCTCCAGGAGGGAGGCGGCGAGGTGTTCGGCGCGGTAGACGTCCGCGGTCTCCGACACCAGGAGCTGGTCCCAGAAGGGCCGGGTGTCGGCGAAGTCGCCGGGCACCGGGGCGCGGTAGTCGGTGCCGGTGATGGCGAAGGACATGGCGCCGTCGTGGGGCACGAGCGTCAGGTCGACGGGCTGGGTGTTGACGGCGAAGCGGTGATGGCCGAGGCGCAGCGTCTCGCCGCCGTCGGAGAAGAGGTCGAGGCGGTCGCGGAGGGCCCGCGCGGCCTCCTGCTGGGCGGCCTTGACCCGGCCGTCCAGCTCCTCGGCCCGTACGGCGTCGCCGAGCGCGCGCAGCTCGCCGGCCGCCGAGCGGGCCCTGGCCACCATCGGGTCGGTCGCGAAGTACGTGTTGACCTCGTCGATCGAGGTCAGCGTGCCGAGCCGGCGGGTGATGCCGCCCAGGACGCGCTCGGCGGAGGCGAAGATCCGGTCCGCGCGCCGGGCCAGCTCGTCCAGCTGGGTCTGCTTGCGGGCGGAGAACGCCTCGTACACGTCGTCCCGCTTGGCGGCGAGCTGGGCGGCGAAGTCGTCGAACTCGCCGAAGCGCGACTCCAGGTTCTCCAGCTGGAGCATGAGCCGGCCGAGCTGCTCGTCGCACTTGCCGGGGGTGCCGGCCACCGCCAGCGCCCCGGTGACGGTCTGCCCCAGCAGCGCGAACTCGGCGGCGAACGCGGCCCGCCCCTCCGCGCCCAGCAGCTCCCGCCGCCGCCCCTCCAGCACGGCCCGCGCCCGGTTCACCCCGCCGAGCACCTCGGCGATGCGGCCCAGGACGGAGGTGCGCACGGTCGCGTCGGCGATGTCGAGCGACCCGACGACCTCCGTCACCACCTCCAGGCCCTCGGCCTGCTCCGACAGCCGCTCGTCGACCGGCCCGGCCGCGGCCGCCGTGGCGATGGCGGCGGCGTCGGCGGCCAGGCGCTCGACGGCCGCGTGGTAGGAGGCGAAGGCGTCCGCGCCGGACAGGAACGCGACCGCCCGCCTCCCGGCCGCGGCCAGCTCGTCGGCGACGGAGGTCGACAGCGCGTCGAGGGCGGCCAGGTCGATGTACCGCGTTTCGCGCAACGTCACCAGGTGGCCCTGGGCGCGGCGCAGCGTGGCCAGCGTGGTCACCCAGGCGTCGGCGGTGACCGGGCTGCCGGCCCGCGCCTGGCGCACCAGCGCGGTGGTCCGCTCGGTGGCCTCGGCGAGGGCCCCGGCGGCCTGGCGGGTGAGCTGCTCGACGTTCTCGTACTCGTCGAGGACCTGCTCGGCGGTGGCGCGCACGTCGGTGAGGGGCCCGAGCAGGCCGTGCTCGCCGAGCCAGTGGTAGGAGTCGAACGTGCGCGTGCAGGCCGCGATCAGGGCCTCGAACGTGCCCGCCGACGGAGCCATCTCGGCCACCATCCGCGCCACGGACAGGCAGTCGGAGATGCCGCGCACCAGCTCGGCGTTGCCGATGCGCTCCAGCGGTCCGGTGCCGGCGGGCTGGGCGGCCGCGTACGTGTCGGAGACGTACGGCGTCTGCCAGACCTGCATCGGGTGGACCCGCGTGGGCTCCTCGGAGGTGGCGCGGAACACCACCATCGTGCCGTCGTCGAACAGCGAGTACCCGTGGCAGACGACGGGCGTGGCCACCTCCTTCCTGATCACGTTGTACGGCAGCAGCAGCGACCGACCGTCCCCGCGGGCGTGGAACACGTACAGGACGTCCTCGCCGTTGGGGGCGCGGACCACCCGCTCGTACTCCAGGTCGGTCACGTCCGTGTCGAACGTCTTGCTGACCCCGGTCGCCAGGTAGTAGCCGCCCGGGAAGATCAGCCCCTGGTCCTCGGGCAGGCGCCGGCAGGCCTGGCCGATGCCGTCGAGCCTGATCACGGCCTTGGTGCGGGTGTTGAAGACCAGGTGCCGCCACTCCGTCTCCTTGTAGGGCCGGATCCGCATGAGGATCAGCGGGCCGACCCTGGCGTACTCGACGTCGGCGTCGGCCAGGCTCTGCAGCTGCTCGGTGACCGGCTCGGAGTAGATGCCGGCGCCGGTCTCCGTGTTGTCCTCGATCTTGATGGTGAGGTCGCCGCCGACCGTCTCGACGAAGACCTCGCCCTGGACGGAGATGTGCGGGTGGCGGCCGAGGACGTGGTCGTCGCGGGTGGTCGGCGTCCACTCGAAGTCGTGGGAGGGCGGGAAGACGTGGTCACGCTCGCCGCGATTGTCAAGATATTTCGGGACTCCGTCGGTGCCGACCGCCCACCGCAGCACCCGGATGTCGCCCGGCCCGGTCCTGAACACCGCCAGCAGCTTGCCGTCCACGCGCCTGAGCTGCTGCAGCCGGGTCTCCTTGTAGTACCGGTACAGCTCGGCGAAGTCCTTGCCGAAGGCCGGGTCGTCGAGCGCGGCCAGCCGGTCGGCGTCGAACCGGAAGGCGTCGCCGTCCCTGGAGAACCGGTGCACCGCGAACACGTCGGACACCGCCGTCTCCGGCCTGAGGCCGATGAAGACGTTGTAGCCGAACAGCATCACGTCGCCCAGGGAGACGATGTCCCTGGGGACGCAGTTGTTCTCCGTGCGGATGCGCTCGGTGCCCAGCAGGCGCAGCTCCGTGCCGCCGAAGACCTTCAGCCGCGCGCCGTTCAGCGTCCCGGCCGCCGCCGCGAGGGCCTTGGCCTGGGCCTGGAGGCGGTTCCTGAGCACCTCGTAGGTGCCCGCCTCCAATCCCGGTTCGATTCCCGGTTCGATGGTGGTGCTCATGTCACCCCGGCTCATCTGGCCGCGGCCAGCGCCGCCACCGGCGAGTCCGCCACGCCCAGGCGGCGGGCGGTCTCCAGCAGCTCGCCCAGCGCCGACGACTGCGGGCCGCCGTCCTGGATGAGCTTCATGAGCAGCGCGGACACGGTGAGGTTCTTGACGTCCTCCGTACGCACCCCGCCGAGCACCCTCGCCAGGTCGACCGCCAGGCTGGCCTCGCCGTTCACGTACGGGCCCGCGAGCGCGCCGGCGACGTGCGAGTGCTCGACGAACCCGTCCACGGCCTTGCCGGCGGTGATCGAGCCGACGACCTTGTCGAAGAACATCGTGTCGCCGCCCACGATGTCGATGTTGGCCTTGGCCAGGCCGGCGGCCAGCACACTCGCCTGCGACTCGGCCACCTGCCCGGACACGTCGATGTGCTTGAGCCGGACCTCCTTGTCGGCCTCCAGGCGCAGGCGGTACTCCTCGTGCGCCCGGCTGGCCTCGTCCAGCGCCGCGAGCGCGGCGGCCTTCTCGGTGAGCCCCTCGGCCTCGGCGGCCAGCTTCTCCTTCAGCGCGACGGCCTCGGCGCGGCCGACCTTCTCGATGGCGTCGGCGTCCCGCTCCTTGATCTGGACCTGCGCCAGACCCGACGCGGCGGTCTCGGCCTGGACACCCTCGGCCAGCCGGATCTTGGCCCGCGTCTCCAGTTCCGCGGCCTGCTGCCGGGCCTCGGCGAGCACCAGCTCCTCGCGGGCCCGGAACTTCGAGGCGGCCTCGGCGGCCTCGGCCGCCTTGATGTCCTTGACCAGGTTCTCCTGCGCCTCGGCCTCGGCGGCGATGACGACCTGCTGGCGGGTGCGCTCGGCCTCCTCGACCACGCGCAGCCGCTTGATGGCCTCCTCCTGCTCGGCCACGGTCTTGTCGACCGCGATGCGCTCGCGGATGACCTCCGCGATCGCCCGCTTCTCGGTCTCGACCTCCTTGTCCTTGGCGATGCGCGACAGCTCGGTCTCCCGCTCGCGCGAGATGACCTCCAGGACGCGGTCCTTCTCGATGCGCTCGGACTCGATCGCGATCACGCGCTCGCGGTTCTTCTCGGCCACCGCGATCTCGCGGTCCTTGTTCTGGGTCTGGACGCCGATCTGCTCGTCGGTCCTGATGTGCGCGGTCTGGGCGCGCAGCCGCTCCTCGGCCTGCACGCGGGCGACCTCCGCCTCCTCGCGGGCCTTGACGGTCTCGATCTCGCGGCGCTGCTTCAGCTCGGCGTCGGCCTGGCGGCGCTCCAGTTCGAGGATGGCCTCGCGGGCGTCCACGTTCTGGCGGGTGATCTCCTTCTCCTCGTTGCGCTGGAACTCGTTGGTGCGCACGTGCTCGATGGCCGTCAGCTCGGTGATCTTACGGATGCCCTGCGCGTCGAGGATGTTGTTCCGGTCCAGCTGGTGGAGCCCGGTCTGCTCCAGGTAGTCGATGGCGGCGTCCTCCAGGCTGTAGCCGTTGAGGTCGGTGCCGATGAGCCGGACGATCTCGTCGCGGAACTCGTCCCGCTTGGTGTAGAGGTCGACGAAGTCGAGCTGCTTGCCGGCGGTCTTGAGCGCCTCGGAGAACTTCGCGTTGAACAGCGCCTGCAGCGTGGCCTCGTCGCTGGCGCGGGCGGTGCCGATGGCCTGGGCGACCTTGATGACGTCTTCCGCGGTCTTGTTCACCCGGACGAAGAACGTGATCTTGATGTCGGCCCTGATGTTGTCCCGGCAGATCAGGCCCTCGCGGCCGGTCCGCTCGATCTCGATGGTCTTCACCGAGATGTCCATGATCTCGGCCTTGTGGACGACGGGCAGCACCACGGCGCCGGTGAACGTCACGTCGACCTTGTTGACCTTCGACACGATCAGCGCCTTGCCCTGTTCGACCTTGCGGAAAAGGCGGCCGATGACGATGACGAGGCCGATCACGATGATCAGGACGACGGCGAGGAAAACGCCGAAGCCGGTGGAGATGACGTCCATCAAAGCTCGCTTTCGTAGGGCATGACCCAGAAGAATTCGCCGTCTGCGTCGTATTCGAAGATGAGTGCTTTGTCGCCGCGAGCGAGGCGGTCCTGGCCTGTGGTGCGCACGTGCACGACCGCGGACGAGCCGTCGGCGGCGGTGACCTCGGCCTGGCCGAAGTCGCGGGTGGCGGTGCCGGTGCGGATGACGCACATCTGGCCGACGAAGTCGCCGCGGGAGGCCCGGTTTCCCTCGGGGAACAGCCTGCGCAGCGGGGCCGCCAGGCCGCGGATGGCCAGCCAGGCCCCGCCCGCGGCGGCGAAGGGAACGGCGAACAGCAGGGCCCCCGCTCACGAGCTGGCTGCCGATGAGGCTCAGCAGCCAGGCGAGCGCGATCAGCAGGGAGAGCGTGATGCCGGCCGGGACTCCCCCGAGGCCCAGCCAGGGCGCGTCGTCGTCCAGCTCGACGAGGCCGGTGACGACGGCCAGCCAATAACCGGCGACCACCACGAGAAGGAAAGTGAAAACGACAGTCGGAAAGCTCAGCGCGGTGTCTGCGAACTCGGCCATCACGCCTCGGTGTGCCCATCCCCCGTGTTGATGTCCTGACGGACTATATCCGGATAAAGGATGAGTAAAGAAGAAAGTTCCCGAGGCGGCGCAGGCTTGCCGGCGCGGGCCTCAGCCTGCCCGGCCCGTCGGCCGGGCCGGCGCCTAGTACTCCAGTGACACTTCGCGATCTTGAGGGGTCGGGGTCACATGGCGACGGCCACCGCGTGATCATTCGTGGTTTGTGAAGACAACAAAAGATCGTGCGGTGGCCGCGAGCCACAGCGTAGACCCTGACGGCTGGAT
>DASUCK010000692.1:0-35279 GCA_036276095.1 Nonomuraea sp.
CACCGCCGCCCCGGTCTTCGCCCGCCCACCCCGCGCCCGCCGCTCCACCGGGGAACTGATCGCCTCCACCGAGATCACCGCAGGCTGGCACCACTCGGCCGGAAACGGCCCACCCGAGTACGGCTACAGCGCCACCCTTACCGTCGCCGCCCGCACCCGCTCTGTTTCCGGGTCTTCTCCGCAACTGGCGCTCGGCCTGGTCCTGGACACGCCAGGCAAACGCATCGGCGCAAACGCCATCACCACCCTCAAACCCCTGCCCACCCTCGGCTTGCCCGCAGCATTCGCCGTCGTCGACCGCGCCTACACCGACCAGCAGCCCGGCCACTTCGCCCAACCCGCACGCGAACTCGGCTACCGACTTGCACTCGACTACAAAGTGGATCAACGAGGGGTGCAGGGCAGCGCCCACGGCGCCCTGCTCATCGACGGCTCCCTGGCCTGCCCGCTGATGCCCGACCGGCTCGCCCAGGCCACCACCGGCCTCAACGACGCCGCCATCCGCACCCCATCGGAAGAACTCACCGCGCTCATCAGCGCCCGAGAGCCGTACTTGCTGCGCCTCAAACAGAGCCCGAACACCGACGGCACCGTCCGCTTCCAATGCCCGGCAGCAGGCACCTCCCCATCGCTGACCTGCCCCCGCCTCGACCGCCTCCACCAGCGCGGACCCAACCCGCCCACCGCGGTCAACCTCACCGACACCCGGCAACGAGCCGCCCACCCCGCGGCCAAACCTCGCATTCTTCCCCCACAGCCCGACCACAAGACCGGCGAACTGCCGAGGATCTGCCACCAGCACACCATCACCGTCCGCAAGGACGACCTCGGCCACCTCGACAAGTTCCGCCAGGATCTGCCCTACCTCAGCCCCTCGTGGCGAGGGACGTACTCCCCCGTCAGGGCCATGACGGAGGGGCTGAACGGCCGCCTCAAGGGCCACGACCTCGACCTGGCTGATCCGAAGAACCGGCTCGCCCACGGCCGCGTCGCCCAGACCATCCTGGTCGCGTTGCTCGTCGCCGTCGCCAACGACCACTTCCTCGACCAGTGGCGCCACACCCACCGGCCCCCAGACGAGCCCGACACACCCGCCGACATCCTCCAGATCCCAGCAGAGCGCCTCGACCGCACACCGCTCACGGGCCGGAGCAGGCCACCGCCCGTCCCATAACCCGCACTTCAGATCACCTTGTCGCACCACCCAGCCCGGCGCCGGCATCGCCATGCTCAGCGACGCGAACTCCGACCTCCACCAGCGCCCTGACACCACCCGGGCCTTCCAGGACACCTGCTCCGCGGCTCCCAAACCGGGACGAACCCGATTTGGAAACTCCTGAAACGACAAGATCCCGCCTGATCTCGGTGATCAGACGGGATCCCGTCAACTTCAGTCCAGCCGTCTCAAGAACGGCCCGGGAAGACGATGGCGTTTTTCTTGAACGTCGACTCCTCGCGCGCCGAGAACGTGGCGGCGAACAGGTGCGGCCACATGTAGAAGCCGAGGGTGGAGATCACCACCGTGGAGATGTACCAGGGGACGCCCAGGTCGTCCGTGTGCAGGGTGGCGAATCGAGGACGCGCCGCCTCGACGGCAGCGAACAGGTCGCCAACGCTGCCGAAGTAGCGCAGCGGCAGGTAGATGCCGAGGAACCCGACCACGACCACGATCAGGATGTCCTTGACGACCGAAGTCCAGGCCGCGGCGAAGAGCCCGGACAGCGTCACGTAGCCGGTGAGCAGGACACCGCCGATCACGATCGCCGCCGAGGACGACACTGCTCCGTACGATGCCTCGGCAACGATGATCCCGAGCCCTTTCAGCTGCAGCACGAGGAACGGCACCATGCCGGCCACGCCGATGACTGTGACGACGACGCCGAGGCGCCGGCTGTCGTACTTGTTGATGAAGAAGTCGGCCTGCGACACCAGGCTGTGCTCCTTGGCGTACCGCCACAGCGCTGGCAGCAGCCAGTACGAGATCACGTAGGCGAGGGTCACGTACGCGAGGATGTAGTAGGCCGCGCCCCCGTTGGCGTAGACGAAACCGCTGATGCCCAGAAACGTCGTTGTCGTGTAGATCTCTCCGGCCATCAGGAGGAAGACGAAGACGCCGCCGAGTGAGCGGTCGCCGACAGCCCATCTCTCCAGGCTCATGGCCCTGCGCCCGCGGGCGCGTATGCCGAGGTAGACGGCCACGGCCAAGGTCAGTGCCATCAGGGCGAGTGAAACGATCACCGGTCGGCCTCCTGCCGGTTGGCCGGGTCGAGCCGGTAGACCGCCGCCATACAGACCGAGGTGACGACGATGGACAGGCTCAGCCAGAACAGCAGGAACGGCAGCCCGAGAACGTACGGCTCGACGCGGTTGGCCCATGGGACGACACCCAGGATGAGCACGGACGGCACCGCGGCCAGGATGAAACGCAACCACATGGTTCTCTCCTCATCCAGCGGTCAGAAAGGCGGTATGGAGGTAGACGGCCGTAGCTGTGACCATGTCGTCGACGGACACCCACTCATCGCGGCTGTGCGCCTGGGCCAGCGAGCCGGGGCCGAACAACGCCACCGGCGAGCCGAAGTACGCCGCGTCGGAACTGGCCGGGAACCCGTGCGGCTCGCAGTCGGGGACGCCGCTGAGCGAGGCCGCCGTGTGCAGCGTGTCGGCCAGCCAGTGGCCATCGGGCAGTTCGTAGGCGTCGACCGTCCACCACGCGTCGCCGATCGACCACGTTCCCGGCTCAAGGATCGCGGACAACTCGGCGCGTACGTCGCCGGGGTTCTCACCCGGCAGCAGGCGACGGCTGAACTGGACGCGGCATTCGGAGGGCACGATGTTCGGCTTCGTCCCGCCCTCGATGACGCCGACGTTCACCGTCGCGGGTCCGAGCAACGGATGCCGTCGCCGGTCGAGCGTGCGCTGGTAGTCGTCGAAGCTTCCCAGCAGTCGGGCCGTCGTGAGGATGGCGTTGGCCCCGTGCTGGGGGACACTCCCGTGCGTGGCCAGCCCCGTCACCTGCAGGTCGTAGGCCGCGAGCCCCTTGGTGGCCAGGCAGAGCGTCAGCTCCGTCGGCTCCCCGATGACCACCGCGTCAGCCTTGGGCCCGGTCGCGCCGAGCGCCTTGGCGCCTTCCTGTCGGTATTCCTCATCGCCCACGCCCGCGATCAGCAGGTCTCCGGCGAGACTGATCGACCGCTCGGCAAGGACCTCGGCGACCTCCAGGTAGCAGGCGAGGGCGGCCTTCATGTCGCACGCGCCCCGGCCGTGAACCCTGCCGTCGCGGACGACGGCGGTGAGCGCCTGCGGATAGCCCGTCGTCTCCACCGTGTCCAGGTGGCCGGCGAACATCAGCGATCTGCCCGCCGCATCGCCGGGCAGCCGCGCCAGCGTGTTGTAGCGGCCGGGAGCGTACTCGTCGATGTCGCACGTCCAGCCAAGTTCGGCGAGGCGATCGCGTAGGTAGGCCGCTGCTCGCTGTTCCCCCTCCTCCCCTTCGCGCGGCGCTTGGCCGAAGGGGTTCACGCTCGGTTGTTCGATGAGCTCGCAGAGGGTCTTCGTCAGTCTGTCGCGATCGATCTGTTCGACGCAGCGGGTCAATTCCACGGAGTTGGGGACGGCCATGAACACGCTCCTCTATCCGGATCTTAGCCTCCGTATTGTATCGATCGTTCGAAACATTGAGAAGAGGGTGACATCACGACGGAGAGTCCAAATGCAGGGTGATCAGCGGCCGCAAGGGGCACGTATCGAGCGTCATCGTCGCTCGCACACAGTCCCTATTGTATCGATCGATCGAATCAATTAGGCTGCGCGTTCCCACCTGCCGGCGCCGTACTGGAGGCGAGCCCTTGCCATACCACATCGACACGAATCGCCCACAGGCGTTGCGACGATCCTTGCGACCCCGACATCTGTCCATGATCGCGCTAGGGGGCGTCATCGGGGCGGGGCTGTTCGTCGGCTCCGGCGCCGTCATCCATACGGCGGGCGTGCTGGCCCCGCTCGCCTACGCCATGGGCGGAGTGATCCTGCTCCTGGTGATGCGCATGCTCGCCGAGATGGCCGCCGCGCGGCCCTCGGTCGGCTCGTTCTCGGACTACGCCCGCCTTGCTCTGGGGAACGGGGCAGGGTTCATCATCGGCTGGACGTACTGGTACTTCTGGGTCGTCGTCGTGGCCTTCGAAGCCGTGGCCGGAGCAGAGATCATCGGCGAGTTCCTTCCACACATTCCACTCTGGGCCATCTCCGCCGTCGTCATGGGTGTGATGAGCGCGGTCAACCTGTTGTCCGTGCGCGGATTCGGGGAGGCCGAGTTCTGGTTCGCCGCCGTCAAGGTGGCGGCGATCGTGGCCTTCCTGGCGATCGCGGTCGCCGCGCTGTTCGGCGTGCTGCCCGGACAGCCGGCACCCGGTCTGGCCATCGGCGACGGCCCGCTCGCCCCGGCCGGCGCCGCCGGGGTGTTGAGCGCCATCACCGTGGTGGTCTTCTCCTACTTCGGCGCGGAGATCGTCACCATCGCCGCCGGGGAGGCCACCGACCCCGTCAGGGCGGTTGCCAGGGCGGCCAGCACCGTGGTGTGGCGGGTCATCATCTTCTACGTCGGTTCGATCAGCCTCATCGTGTTGCTGATCCCGCATGCCGAGATCCAGCCAGGAGAAAGCCCGTTCGTCGCCCTCCTCGAGCGGGTCGGCGTTCCAGGGGCGGCGGTCGCCATGCAGTTCGTCGTGCTGACGGCTGTGCTGTCGGTGCTCAACGCCGGCATCTACACCGCGTCCCGCATGCTGTTCGCCCTCACCGCTCAGGGGGAGGCGCCGCGTTCACTGACCAGGACCACGGCTCGCGGCACGCCGATCCGCGCAATTGTGCTCAGCACCCTGGCCGGCTGGCTGGCGGTCGCGGTGGCCTACCTCGCCCCCGAGGCGGTGTTCGCGTTCCTGCTCAACGCCGCAGGCAGTGTCGCCCTGGTCATCTACGCCATGATCGCCATCTCTCAGCTACGGCTGCGCCGGCTCGTCGACCAGGAGGGCGGAGACCTGCCGGTCAGGATGTGGGGTCATCCCCATCTGAGCTGGTTCACGCTCGGGCTGCTGGTAGCGGTCGCCGTCAGCATGGTCGTCCTGCCCGAATCGCGTGGCCAGCTCGGGCTCGGGCTGGTCGCGCCCGCCGGGATCGCGGTGATCTACCTCGTCCGGCGCCTGCTCCGGCCCACGCCCGTCCTCACGACCGAGGATCCGCAGTGAGCAGCGGTCTGAGTCAAACACCTGAAGGAGACATGACGAATCACCCGCGTCACGTGACCATCATCGGCGGTGGCACCATGGGGTGCGGCATCGCCGGCCTCATGGTCACCACAGGCAGCACCGTGACCGTGGTCGAGATCGACCAGGCGGCCGCCGGCCGGGTGGCCGAACGGGTCCGCCGGGAGTGGAGGGTCGACGCCGGTGCGCTCGCCCGGCTCGAAACGGCCACGGACCTCTCGCGCACCTCTCCGGAAACCGACCTAGTCATCGAGGCCGTGGCGGAGGACGCGAAGCTGAAGGCGGACGTGCTCGCCGCCGCCGGTGCGGCGGCCCCCCATGCGATCCTCGCCACCAACACCAGTTCCATCGCCATCGGCAGGCTCGCACCGGCCGTCCATGACCCGGCCAGGTTTCTCGGGCTGCACTTCTTCAATCCGGTGGCGAAGTCGGCCCTGGTCGAGATCGTCATCGGTGAGCGGACAAGCTCGCGGACCGTAAAGCTGGCGAAAAGCTGGAGCCAGACCTGGCAACGCCATCCCATCGTCGTTCGCGACAGTCCCGGGTTCGCCACCAGCCGCCTCGGGGTCCTGCTCGGCCTGGAGGCGATCCGCATGGTGGAGGAGGGCGTCGCGGAGCCGCAGGACATCGACACCGCCATGGTCCTGGGCTACCGGCACCCCATCGGCCCGCTACGCCTGACGGACCTGGTGGGGCTCGACGTCCGGCTCGCCATCGCCGAACACCTGTCAGGTGAGCTGGGTGACCGGTTCACCCCACCACGGCTCCTGCGCGAGAAGGTCGCCGCCGGCCTGCTGGGCCGCAAAACGGGACAGGGCTTCTACCCCTGGACGAGCCTCGCAGCCGGCAGCCCTGACTCGCAGCCAACCGAAGGGGAAACTCATGTGCGATGAAGTGCTCACCGAGTACGCCGACGGCTTCGCCGTCATCACCATCAATCGTCCCAAGGCACGCAACGCCATCAACAGCTCTGTCGCCGAAGGCATCGCCGCGGCGATGGACGAGCTCGACGGTCGTCAGGATCTGAAGGTCGGCATCATCACCGGCGCGGGTGACGTCTTCTGCGCCGGCATGGACCTCAAGGCGTTCCTGCGCGGCGAACGCCCCTATGTGCCAGGACGTGGGTTCGCGGGTCTGGTCGAGGCGCCTCCGCGCAAGCCGCTCATCGCCGCCGTCGAAGGCTACGCCGTGGCGGGCGGATGCGAGCTGGTGCTGGCGAGCGATCTCGTGGTGGCCGCCCAGAACGCCCGGTTCGGCCTCCCCGAGGTCCGCCGAGGGCTGGTCGCCGCCGGGGGCGGCCTGCTACGCCTGCCCCAACGCATCCCGTACCAGGTCGCCATGGAACTGGCGCTGACCGGCGACTTCCTCACCGCGGAACGGGCTTACGCGCTCGGCCTCGTCAACCGGCTGACGGCGCCGGGAGAAGCACTGGCGGAGGCCTGGCGGCTCGCCGCCGCGATCGCCGCGAACGGTCCGCTGGCGGTACGCGTCACCAAGCAGGTGCTCGTCGAGTCGCGGGGGTGGCCGGCGGAGGCCGCCTTCGGCCGGCAGCGGGAGCTGATCGCCCCGATCTTCACGTCGGACGACGCACAGGAGGGCGCTCGCGCCTTCGCCGAGAAACGGGCGCCGGTGTGGGTGGGGAGGTGACTCAGGTGACCCGTTCCAGCGGGTCACCTGAGTCACCGCCTGCTCCCAGTGCCCGGTACCTCAGTTCAAGCCCGTCGAGAAGGCATTCAAGACCGACCGCGAAGGCGCTCTCGTTGATGTCCTGCTGCCGCTCGGCGAGGAGATGCGCCTGCCCCAGGTGCGCATAGGTTCCCTCGTACACGGTCGCGTCGTCCGGAAAGCCGCCGGCGAAGGAGCCGAGCGCCGAACCCGTGACGAAATATCGCATGAGCGCTCCCACCCGGGTGGCTTCACGACGAGGCCACCCGGCCGCGAGCATGCCCCCGAAGACGGCGTCGGCGATCTGCAGCGCATGAGGACGCCGTCCGGGCCCCTTGGCCACCACCGGGACGATGTTGGGATGCTCGGCCAGCGTGGCCCGGTAGGACCGCGCCCAGGCCGCCAAGGCCGCTCGCCAGTCGCGGTCACCGCCGCCGAGCCGAGCGAACATCGACGTGTCGACTTCGCTGAGTACCGCGTCCACCACGGCATCGACCAGCTCTTCCTTGGTGGACACGTGGTTGTAGAGCGACGGCCCGCTGACCCCCAGTTCGGCGGCCAACCGCCGCGTGGACACCGCGTCGAGCCCTTCGGCGTCGACCAGGGCGAGAGCCACGGTCACGATCCGCTCCCGGCTCAACAACGGCTGACGAGGTCGCGCCACGACATCCCCCTGCGACTGAATGCTTCCCCCTAAAACTTGCACCGCTAGTTTAGCGGGGTTACGATGCAGTTAAAACTTGCACTGCTAGTTTTGGAGTCGGTCAGCATGAACCTCGAACTGTCCGAGGAACAGATCGCCGTACGGCAACTCGCCGCCGAATTCGTCGCCCGCGACATCGCTCCCCGTGCCGGCGACTGGGACCGCGCGGAATCCGTCGATCCGGCGATCGTGGGCCGGCTCGGCGACCTCGGATTTCTCGGCCTGACGATCCCCGAGGAGTACGGCGGCTCAGGGGGCGATCACCTCTCCTATGCCCTGGTGCTGGAAGAACTCGGGCGAGGCGACTCCGCCGTCCGCGGAATCGTGTCCGTCTCCCTGGGGCTCGTCGCCAAGTCGATCAACACCTACGGTGACGAGAACCAGAAGAACCGATGGTTGCCCGCCCTCACCACCGGCCAGGCACTGGGATGCTTCGCACTGACCGAGCCCGGCAGCGGATCCGACGCCGCCGCGCTCACCACCAGAGCCGAGCGCGACGGCACGCACTGGGTGATCAACGGCTCCAAGATGTTCATCACCAACGGCACCTGGGCGGACGTCGCTCTGGTCTTCGCCCGCACCGGGGAACCCGGCCACCGGGGCATCACCGCCTTCCTCGTCCCCACCGACACCCCCGGCCTCGAACGCCGGGAACTGCACGGCAAGCTGGGCCTGCGCGGGCAACCCACCGCCGAGCTGATCTTCGACACCGTGCGGGTACCGGCGCAGGCCGTCCTGGGCCAGGAGGGCAAGGGGTTCTCGATCGCCATGGCAGCGCTGGCCAAGGGCCGCATGTCCGTCGCCGCCGGATGCGTTGGCCTGGCACAGGCATGCCTGGACGCGGCCGTCGCGTACGCCAAGGAACGCGAGCAGTTCGGCAAGCCCATCGCCGCCCACCAACTGGTGCAAGACCTGATCGCGGGCATCGCCCTGGACGTCGACGCGGCCCGGCTGCTGGTGTGGCGGGTCGCCGACCACATCGACCGCGGCCTGCCGTTCGCCACGGAATCCTCGATGGCGAAGCTGTACGCCAGCGAGGCGGCCGTGCGCGCCGCCAACGACGCTCTTCAGGTCTTCGGCGGCTACGGCTACATCGACGAATACCCCGTCGCCAAGTACCTGCGAGACGCCCGCGTGATGACCCTCTACGAAGGCACCAGCCAGGTCCACAAATTGCTGATCGGCCGGGCCCTGACGGGCGTCGCCGCCTTCACCTGAGCCAGTGAAAGGAAACTCCTGATGCGTCCCGTCTACTTCGCCGCTGCCCGCCGGACTCCCATCGGCAAACTGCACGGCTCGCTGTCGAACGTCCGTCCGGACGACCTGGCGGCCACAGTACTGCGCGGCCTGCTCGCCGACGTGCAGGCACTCGACCCAGCCCGGATCGACGACGTCTACTGGGGCGCCGCCAACCAGTCCGGAGAGGACAACCGCAACGTCGCCCGGATGAGCGTCCTGCTCGCCGGCATCCCGGACACCGTCCCCGGAGCCACGGTCAACCGGTTGTGCGGCTCAGGGATGGAAGCAGTGATCACCGCCGCCCGCACCATCGCCGCCGGCGAGGCGGACGTGGTCGTCGCCGGCGGTTCCGAATCCATGAGCCGCGCCCCCTTCGTGCTGCCCCGTCCCGACGAACCCTTCCCGCGAACCCTCCAGACCCACGACACACGCCTCGGCTGGCGCCTCACCAACCCCCGGATGGCCGACCTGCACGGCGTCCTATCCATGGGGGAGACCGCCGAAGAGGTCGCCACGCGGCACAACATCACCCGTGACCAGCAGGACGCCTTCGCCCTTCGTAGCCACCGGCGCGCCGCCGCCGCCCACCGTGCCGGCACTTTCGACGCCGAAATCCTGCCAGTCGAACGCGCCGACGGCCTCACGGTGACGGCAGACGAATGCATCCGCGAGAACACCAGCCCCCAACGCCTGGCCTCGCTCAAACCCGTCTTCCGCGCGGACGGCACCGTCACCGCAGGCAACGCCTCCCCCATGAACGACGGCGCCGCCGCGCTCCTGCTGGTGAGTGAGCAGGCACTCGCCGATCTCGACCTCGAACCGCTGGGCCGCTACGTCGCCGGGGCGGCGGCCGGCGTGCACCCCGACGTCATGGGCCTCGGCCCGATCCCGGCCACCCGCAAGGCGTTGACCCGGGCCGGCTGGGCGATCGACGACCTCGACACGGCCGAAATCAACGAGGCGTTCGCCGCCCAGGCCCTCGCTTGCCTCCAGGACCTGCACCTCGACCCCGACCAGGTCAACCCCGACGGCGGCGCCATCGCACTGGGCCACCCACTCGGCTGCTCGGGCGCACGCATCCTCACGACCCTGCTGTACCGCATGAACCGCACGGACGCCAGAAAGGGCCTGGCGACCATGTGCGTCGGCACGGGGCAGGGTGTGGCCGTCCTCATCCAGCACGACTGACTCCGCCGGGCGAGACCATGACCCCTGGAGCCCGTCGCCGGGTGCGCGCGCTGGCCGCGGCCGTGAGAAAGATCAGCCCAGGTCGCGGCGACCGGATCGCCCTCCTGTGTCCTGGCGTGACGAGGGCTCACCACGTCCGCCACGCCATCCTCGCCGCAGGAGCGGAGGTCGTGCAGGTGAGCCCATTGATGTCGGTTGACGAGATCATGCGACTGCTCGTGGACAGCCGTGCCGTCGTGATGCTGTGTCACCGCAACATGATCACCGTGGGTTCGCAGGCAGCGCGGATGGCGGGCATCCGGCTGTTCACCATCGGCCCACCATCCAACGCGCCGGGCTCCGACGGCCGCCTGGAAGACCTGGCAGAGGCACTGGCGGCCAACGCAAAGGGATGAAGCAGAATCCACCCCGACGGCATCCACTTCCAGGCGCAGCGCTACCTGGACTCGGTACTGACCGCCCACGTCGGCGAAGACGTCGCCATCCGCTACGACCCCTCAACATGGCCGAGATCCGCATCTACCACGACGGCCGCTCCCTGTGCCGAGCGATCTGCCCGGAGTTGGCCCACCGCACGATCAGCCTCAAGGACATCACCGGGCCCGCGATGCCCGCCGCCGCAAACTGCGGACCCAGTTGCAGCAACGGGCCAGCGTGGTGGACCCTCTGATCGAGGTCCATAGATCGCCCGATCCTGATCTCACCCTGCCTATCGAACCCGCACTGCCCGAGCAGGAGCGATCCGCTAGCGCAGCGCGCAGGGCGGCCGGCGGTGGCCAGTGCACCGAGGCTGGCGGGGTGGCAGGAGGTCCCGACGCCACCCGGTGCGCGGGTGCCGGAGCCCGTCGCGACTTCGGCCAGCCCGGCGATGACGTCTTCGGCGGCGCAACTCGGGGCCAGGGTGCACACAGCCTGTCCGGCCAGCATCGGCGCAGGAGGAACGGGGGCAACACCGAGGGGCCCGACATCATCTCCGATCCAGGCGACGCTGGCGGGAACGGCTGAGTTGTCCTCACGTACGACTGCAGTGTTCGGGGCGGTCTTGGTGCTCGCCTTCAGTGCCAGGCCCGGCTTCCGGTCGCTCCCGCCACCGAGAGGTACTGGACACCTCCATGGCCTGGCGCTCGGGTCGTTCCTACGCCGTCGTGTATGCAGGTAGCGCCTCCGATGCGACCGCTGCCAGGGTCGCGACCTGGGCGGCGGTGTACCGGCGTGGGCAGCGGCGGGTGATCCACCCGTACAAGCGGGACGCGCGCAGGATCGTGGTCCCGCCTGCGTTGATCGCTCCCCAGCGCGGCAGACGGCCGCCGTGCACGGCGACAACCGCGACCACGTCGACCGGCTGCCCGGTCGCCCGGCGCAACGCCTCGCCGGCGGCTCGCGCCTCGAACACCACCGACCTCACGATCTTGTCGATTGGGGTGCGGCCGACCCACAGCGTGCCGCCGCCCGGCCGGATCGTGGTCCGGCGGTCCCACTTCTTGGAGTCGACGACGAACACGCCGGTCGGGCCGATCACCAGGTGGTCGATGTTGGCGCGGCTGTACGGCACCGCGCGGTCGTGCAGCACGACAAATCCGGCGAGTTCCAGCGAGCGGAGTCGGCGGGCGGTGGCCCGCTCGCCGGCCGCGCCCTTGCGCCAGGCCGTGGTCGAGGAGTGGCGGCGCCGACGGTAGACCAGGTCCGCGGCCGCGGCCACAACGGCGGCGATGATCGCCGCCTGCCAGCCAAGCAGCCACCACACCACGACGCCGGCCAGGAGGGACAGCGCGACGCGGGCGGCCCAGCGGCGTGCCCGCTTAGCCTGCAAGTCTGCCCGGTAGGTGGCCTGCGCGGAGGCGCCGGCGGCGGATCGGCTGTCGGGTCGTGGGATGGTCACTGCGCACCTCGCCTCGGACGACATCCGTGTCGGAGCCGTAACGGTACGCGCTGCCCCCGACAAACACGGGTGGTTCTGCGGCTCAGTCACAGCCCGCGCAGCTCGTCCAGGACCAGCGCGAGGACGGAGGTGTCGTCGCGGCGTGGCCCGTCGGGGTGGTGGCCCTGGCCGCAGGGGCGTAGCCGGACCTCGATCCGGGTGATGGCGTTCGGCAGACGGTCCAGGAATTCGGCGGCGTCGCTCGCGGTGGCCTCCTCCCACAGGTAGGCGGTCTTCCAGCAGCAGTACAGCATGGACAGTTCCTCGATGACGTCCCAGTGGCGCATCCAGCACGGCAGGATGGCGCGCTGGGCGGCGGGCCAGGCGAACAGCACCTGTGTCAGCCAGTCGCCGAGCTCGGCGAGGCGGTCGGCCTTCTCGGTGTGGGGCATGCGCAGCCACGACCACGGCCGGGGCGGCTCGGCGCGTGCGAGCGGGCGCCGGGGCGGGGCGGCGGTCAGGCCGGTCACGACGGTGGCCAGCTGTTCCAGCTGGGTGGCGAGGTCAGCGATGATCTCGCTGTTGGAATCGTCGCGGCCGCTGCCGTCCCTGCTGTCGTCTCCGCCGCTGGGATGGGGGGTGCTGGTCACGGGTCGCCGCCCGGCTCGGCGGAGGTGCTGTGCCACGGCCGGGCCGGACCCGCCGGCCGGCCGCCCGCTCCACCCGGTCGCTGGCCACCACCGGCCGGCTCCTGGCCGACCCCGCCGCCGGACTCGTCAAGCGTGGGGGGCGCGGTGTGGCGCTGCAGCGGGAGGTGGCCGTCCTTGGCGCGCCAGCGTTTGTAGTCCGCCCGCTTCCACACCTGTTCGATGCGGACGATGGTGGGCAGGGCGTTGCGGCGGATGACCAGGGCCCGGCCGGTGGGCAGCGTCCGGGCCTCCTCCGGCGGCAGCACCGGCACCATCTCCCAGCGGCGGGTGCGCATGCGCTTGCCGGAGCCGTCGACGGAGGTCTCCCAGTACGGCAGCGCGATCTGGCCGCACAGCTCCGACATGACCTTCAGGTCCTCGACGTCGGAGGTCGCGCCGAACAGCATCTTGGCCTTGGTGTTGTTCCAGATCGTCTTCGCCCCTTGCGGTCCCCACCGGTGCTGGAACTGTGACCAGGACTGGCCGCCGACCAGGAAGAGCAGCCCGGATCCGGCGGCGGTGGCCAGCCAGGTGGGCAGCTGGGGGATGGGGCAGATCGCCGGGGCCTCGTCCAGGATGAAGGTGGCGGGCGGGTCCAGGCGGCGGCCGGGTCGGCGGGCGGCGAGCCGGCGGGCGGTGTGGTGGAGTTCGGCCACCAGGGTGCTGAACAGGATGGGGGTGGCCGGGCTGAGGCTGTCCCCGGAGATCAGGTAGAGGGTGTCGCCGCGGCGCAGCAGGTCGGCCAGGTCCAGGCCCTCGCCGGGGGCGGGGCACAGGGTCCAGGCGGTGCCCGGGTCGTCCATGCACTGCAGCACCTGGCGCAGGGTCAGGAAGATCGAGTCTCGGGTGCGCACGTGCAGGGCGTGGTAGCGGCGCACCTGGGCGGCGGCGCGATCGGTGTTGAGGCCGGGCCGGCGGCGGCTGAGGATGCTCAGCGGGGTGGGGTCCTCATCCAGCGCCCAGGCGTCCACCTCGGCCATGCTCAGGCCCTCCAGCGCGGCGGCGTGCAGGAGGGCGGCCAGCACCATGGCCGCCTGGTTGGTCCAAAACCCCTGGTCGGACAGGCCGCTGGTGTCGGTGGCGGCGACCATGTGGGCGGCCCGCCGGATGGCGGCGGCCGGGTCCTGGCAGCCGTCCACCGGCGACCAGCGTACGGTGGAGCGCCAGTCGCCGACCTGCTCGGGGTTGAACAGGTGCACGCGGCCGCGCCGCAGTCCGGCCGTCTGTTCCACGATGTCGTCGCGGATGCTGGTGACGATCACCGCGCCGGGGGCGTCGATGACGCGGCCAGCCAGGTGCGCGGTCTTGCCCTCCTTTTGCGGGGCGAGCGCGAGCAGGTTGTCCTCGAAGGTGGCGTAGACGCGGAAGCGCACGATCCAGCCCTGCGCCCAGCCGAGGAAGACGGCGATCTCCCGAGGGCGCACGGTGCGGCGCGCCCACCAGCTGCGCAGGCAGGGGCGGGCCTGGCGGGCGACCGTGCGGGCGGCGGGCAGCCCGTAGTGGCGATACAGCTCCAAGCGTCGGGCGTACCCGCGGCCGGGATATATCCGCCACAGCAGCCGCCAGCGCAGGGCGAGCCCGTGGCGGCGGCGCGGGTCACGCAACCGCTCCACGATCAGAAACACGAGCAACGCGGCCACGGCGAGAATGACCACCGAGACCGCCGGCGGCAGGGCTGCCACCATCGCCATGTGCCCCTGCGGGTGCGGCACGGGTCAGCCCTTCGGAGGATCGTCGTGACAGTCCCCCCACGTCACGCACGTGGGAGAGGGCCGGGTGCCGGTGGACGGGCGTGTGGTGGTGCGGGGTGGTTCTTCGGGCCCGCTGCCGACGGGTGGGGTGCCGGTGCGCGTGCCAGTAGGTGTGACGGTGGGCGTGACGGTGATGGTCACCCGTTGGGTGAAGGTAGCCGTGGGCTGCGGCTGCCGCCGCGGCTGTGCCGGGGGCGTGGTGGAGGGGCGGACGGTGGACATGGCCGACGGAGCCGTGGAGGACGGACGAGTGGAGGTGGGAGTCGGCGTTCTGCTCGGGGCTGGTGTCCGGACAGCAGGTGGCGTCTCGGTTCGCGCGGTGGGGGTAGGGCGCCGGGTGGCCTGGTCCTGCACGGGGCGCCGGGACAGCATCCGCTCAGCGGTGGGTGAGGCCGGGCCGGGCTGGACGCTGGGTGGGGCGGCCTGCTGGGAGGGGGGCAGGGCCAGCCACACGCCGAGCCCGACGCAGGCGGCCAGCACGGCGATCGGCACGATGACCTTCCATCGGGCGCGGTCCGGCTCCGGGCCGTACCACTCGTCATCATGATCGGTGGCGGGGATGGCGGGCGGCAGCGGGTTGTGCAGGCGCCGCCCGGCCACCGGCGAGGCGGGCGAGTTCACGTCCGCGGGCTGCCGGTCAGGACCTGATCTCGGAGGGAGGCCGGGGCTGTCGTCCTCGATCGGGTAGCCGCCATCGACGTCGGCGAAGCCGCGAGGGCCGTCGTAGCCGTCGTAGGGCTCGTCGGGCAGGTCCGGCGGGTCGTTGCGCATCCGCTCACCTCCACAGCGTCCGGTCAGGCGAGGATGAAGATTTCGCTCACGCCCTTGGCGAGTGCGGCGATGTCCTGCCAGACCCCCACGTCGACCGAGCGCGGGTCGAACATCACCGCCAGCCGGGCGCGCAGGCCGGTCAGTGCGGTCCACACGGGGTTGGCGGCCAGGCCCGGATCCAGGAGCCGGTAGGTCCGGTCGCCGTCGTCGGCCTGGTGGCCCCACAGCGTGACGGTGGGCACGCCGAGCCCGATCACCGTGCCGACGCGGGCGTTGATCTGCGCGGTCGCGGTGCGCTTGTCCCAGCCGGCCGTGCCGCCCTCGTGGGTCAGGCCGTACTCGCGAGAGCTGAGCTGTGTAAGGGTGTCCCAGCCGAGCGCCTTGATGCTCAGCCACTGCGCCCGCGTGGCCAGCGCCGGTGTGATCGCGGCCGGCTTGCGCGTTGCCGGGTCGGTCACCTGGTGCTGGGCCAGGGCGTGGCCGAACAGCCCGGTGGAGATCTCCACCCGGTCCACGCCGGCGGCCTTGAGATAGCGGTCGACGAGCTGCTTGGTGACCAGTGGCGCCTTGCCGCGCATCGCCTGGACACAGGTGGTGGAGGAGCCGCAGCCGAGCTCGGGCACCACCACCCCGATCGCCAGGCGCTTGCCCGGCAGCGCGGTGCGCAGAGCGCTCGTGGCTCGGGACAGGAAGGTGGTGACCTCGCGTGCGGAGGTGAAGCCGCTGTAGCCGAGGTTGTCGGCGAACTTCACGCCGAGCACGCCGGGCTGCTGGGCGGCGGTGATGAGGGCCTGGAGGGCGGCCTGGAACTGGGCGTCACCGGCCTGGTAGTCGTCGGCCAGGTCGCTTTCGATCCAGATGCGCAGGCGCGCGGCCTGGGCGGCGGCGATGGCTTGGGCGACCGCCCCGCCGCCTGGTGACGGCGTGGCCGGCTCGCTGGTCGGGGCCTTGCCGGGGGCCTGGGTCGGCTCGCCGGTCACTGTAGATGCCGCCGAGGGCGTCAGTCCGGGAGTTGGGGCGGATGTCGGGGCCGTCTCGGACGGGTTGCCCTCGGGTGGGAGTTCGCCCTCCTCGCCGGTGCCGGGCGCGTCGTTGGCGTCCAGGGTCGGCATCGCCGCGGCCGCGGTCGGTGAGGCCGATGCCGGCCGCGCCGTAGAGGGGGAGGCGTCGGGGACGGGGGGAGGGGTCGTGGAGACCACCTTCTTGCCGCCCTGGTACCGCTCGTAGGTGATCTGGCCGGTGGCCAGGTTCTTGCACTCATACCAGCCGCCGGTCAGCTCCTTGCACAAGGTCTCCCCGCCCTTGCAGGCCGATACCTTGGACAGATCGGTTTTCTGGTTGCAGCGCACGTACTGGGCCGGGAGCGGCCGGGCGGCTTCCAGGTTGGCGCCGCCGTCGGCGCCCCAGAACGCGGCCACCTCGGCGGCGTCCTGAGGTGGGGTCAGCCACCGGCAGACCACGAAGTCGGGGGTGTCGGCGGGCAGCAGGTTCCGGCAGGAATCCCCCCGGCTGGCCGCGACAGCCTGCTCGGCGCCGGGGTCGACCCGGTCGCCGGGGCCGGATCCGGGGATGGCCCCGGGAGAGGCCACGGCCACCACCGGGACGCCGATCAGCAAGGTGATCACAATGCCGGCGGCGGCGCACTGCAGCTCGCGCCGCGTCATGTGGAACAGATGTCTCATCTGCGCTCCTCAGCCGTTGGGGCAGTTGGCCCAGTAGATGCGGTCATCACTGGTGAGCAGTGGAGTTCCCCGGTCGGCCCGGATCGTCCAGGTGACCTGCGCGGTCAGGGTTCCGCCGGCGGTCGTGGTGCCGGCGGTGGTGCGGCCGTCGCCGGTTGTGGTGCCGCGCCAGGTGACGGTGAGCGTCCCGGATTCGATGCTGTCGGTGCAGCCGGGATGTGACGAGGGCGCGTCCACGGTGATGCGGGTCCCGGTCAGGGACACCCCCGAGGTGCCGGAGGCGGAGGCGATATGGCAGGTGCCGGTGCAGGCAAGTGCGATCGAGCCGGTCCGGCTGGGGCCCAGGTGGAGCGCCCCCGGCGACAGCTTCGCGATGGGCGGGGGCGGCAGGGAAAGGCGCTGCCGCTGTCGTGGCGCGGAGGAGATGGACGGGCGCGGGGTGGACCCGGCCGGCGGATCCTGGGGACCGGTGTCCAGGAGCGGTGCCTCACGCCGCGGCGATGCCGGTTTCGTGGTGGTGCTGGGGTTGCGGCGGGGAGTGTCGCGGCGGCTGGGCCGGGCCGGGCTGGGCTTCTCCGAGGCGGTCGCGGCAGGCCGCGAAGAGGACGACGTCGAGGGCAGGGCGGCGGCGGGAGGATCCTCCGGCACGGGGTTGGGCGGAGGTTCGGGCAGCAGTGTGATGGTGGCCGGAGCGGCCGCAGGTGCGATGCTCTGCGAAGGTGGGGCGTGCAAGGAGGACCAGGCTGCTCCGGCGGCGATCACGCTGCCCACCACGGCCGTGATGACCGCGCCGACCCGCACCACAGGCAGCAGTGGCCGCAGCGTCAGGCGCGCTTCAGGATCGGCCTCGTCATCGCGTCGCGCCCAGAATTCCGCGCTCACCTCACTGCGCCGTTCCCAGGCCCGGAACTCCGGCCCATCCGGTGTGCTCGGGGACGGCGCCGCCTGCCGGTCCTCATGCTTGTTGTTGTCGTCGTGGCCGGCGGTCGCCGGGCGGTGACGGGAAAGGGCACGGGTGGAAGGATCGGCGGTGCCGGCGAGCACGTCATGCAAGGCGTGGGCCTGTTCCGGGAAGCCGTCGATGCGCCAGCGCGTCTCCTCTCCCAGTGGGCGGGCGCGCACCAGCTGGTGAGCCAGGGTGGTGGGCGGCGCGGCGAGCGGCATCTGCCCGAGCAGTTCGGCGGCGGAGGCCGACGGGTCCAGAGCCTGGCAGGCTGGGCATCGCTGGATGTGCCGCGTGATATAGGTCCGGGTGCGGCGGCTGACTGTGCTGCTCCCGGCGGCCACCAGGACAGCCACCTCAGGGCATCCGCCGCCCTGCTGGGCCGCGCGTACCGCCGAAACCCACTGCTGCAGCAGGTCACCAGCCTCGGCTACCAGCCGTTCGGTCTCCACGGCGCCGACGTCGAAGACTTGGGCGATCTCCAGCGGCGACAGGCCGTGCCGGAAGGCCAGGTCCAGCACCTCCCGCTGGGGCTGCTTCAGCGCGGCCAACGCCTGCGGCAGCAGCTCATCGGCGCCGGGCCGCTGCCAGGAGCCGGTGCTGGCCGGTCGGGCGGCCGCGGCCACGGTGCGGTGCGCCCGGGCCACGGCATACAGCCAGGCCCGCAGTTGCTCCTCCTCGACCAGGCGGCCGGCATGCGTGTAGGCGCTCAGCAGCGCGCCGCAGGTGGCCAGTTCCGCGTCCGCGGGAGACAGGGCGGTGCTGCAGTAGTCGAACAGCGCGGCCCCGTAGGTGCGGCGCAGCGTGTCGATGGCCGCCTGAGCGGCGCTGGGCAAGGTATGCCACATGGCTGGTCCCGATCAGGCGTCACGATCGGGTCGTGGGCGCCAGTTGCCGGGCGGTGCGCAGTGCGGCGATGACCTGGCTGGTGGCCGGCGTCCGGCCGCACCGCCGGGAGATGTAGCCCAGCGCGGTGTGATGGTCGTCGGCGGAGAAGTCGGCGACCGCGTCGGCCACGACGAAGGGCTGGATGTCGAGCATGAACGCCTCCAGCGCGGTGGCCAGGATGCCGATGTGCGCATACACCCCGCAGATGAGGAGCTGGTCGCGGCCCAGCTCGGCCAGGGTGTGGGCGAGCGGGGTGCGGTGAAAGGCGCTGTAGCGGCGCTTGACGATCACCTGATCGCCCGGGGCGGGGATGAGCGCGGCCGGCAGGTCGGTGTCGGCAGGATCAGCGCTAGGCCCGGGCCCCCACAGCTCCATCAGCAGGCCGCGTTCGGCGGGGCTCTGCTGACCCGGTTGCACCGAGTACAGCACCGGGATGCCGGCCTCGGCACAGGTCTGGCGCAGCGCCAGCACATTGGCCAGCAGGTCGGCCAGCGGGGGAGCGTCGAGGGTAAAGGGCCGCAGGAAGTAGCCCTGCATGTCATGGATGAGCAGCGCGGACCGCTCGGGCGCTGGGAGGTGGAGTGTGGCCGGGTACGCGGGCGGATCCGGCATGGCGTAGGGGGCGATGGAAGGCAGACTCATCATGAGCTCCTTGGGAAGAGGGCGGGAAAACGTAGGTCAGCGAGGGACGGCGTCCAGAGCCCGCAGCATGAGCTCGGCCTTGGCGGTGGTCTCAGCCAGCTCCAGGGCGGGATCGGAGTCGGCGACGATGCCGGCGCCGACCCACAGGCGCAGCCGGCGATCTCCTTCCCGCACCGCGCAGCGCAGCGCCAGCGCCCATTCCCCGTCGCCGGCGCTGTCCTGCCAGCCGACCAGCCCGGCATACCAGCCGCGGTCAATGCCGCGCCCTCCTTCCAGCTCGGTGATGAGCGCGCGGGCGGCTGCGGTGGGGGTGCCGCACACGGCCGGGGTGGGATGCAGCGCGGCGGCCAGATGCAGGGCGGTGGTGGCCGGGTCGGCCAGGGTGCCGGTGATGGGGCTGGCCAGGTGCCACACGGTGGGGGTGGCGTGCGCCTGCGGACGATCGGGCACCTGCAGCTCATCGCAGAAGGGGGCCAGCGCGGCGGTGACCGCCTGCACGACCAGGCGGTGCTCGTGCAGGTCCTTGGCGGAGGCCAGGAGGTGCTGGGCGGCCTGCCGGTCGGCGCGAGGCTTATCGGGGTGTCGCGGGATGGAGCCGGCCAGCGGGATCGTGGTGATGGTGCGGCCGCGCCGGGAGATCAGCAGTTCGGGGCTTGCACCCACCAGGGTCCGGCGGTGGCCGACCGGCACGGCGAAGGTGTGCCGTCCCCGCCCGCCCAGATGTGTCAGTAGGCCGGTCAGCCGGACCGGATGCGGGCTGGTCGCGATCACGGTGCGGGCCAGCACCACCTTGTCCAGCTCGCCGGCGGCGATGCGGTCGCGGGCGCGGGCCACCATCTTGGCGTACTCCTCCTCGCTGGGCATCGCGGTCAGAGTCCAGTCCGGATAGCCGCACCGGAAACACTGCTGGGCAGGGAGCGGCTCGTACCAGGTGAGCTGTGAGGGCACCTTCAGGCGGCAGGACTGGCCGTCGAAGCTGATGGCGCCGATGACCATCGGGCCACCGTGGCGCGCCTGGTGGGCGGCGATAGCCGCGGGCAGCTCGGGCAGAGCGAGTCCGGTCAACGTTTGGCCGCCGTGAGCCAGCAGGGTGTAGTCGGGCGCGGAGAACAGCACATCGCCGCGGCGGTAGCGGCGGATCGGCGCCGCCATGTAGTCGCGCAGCGGCGGGGCTTTCGGCGGGAACAGGTCGATCATGTCGTGTCCTTGGAGCAGGGTGGGCGGAGCCAGTGGGGACAGGGCCGGGAGGGATGTGCTTAGGTCGCCAGGGCGGCGCCGCCGTCGACGTGCAGGGTCTGCATCGTGATGTGCCGGGATTGCTCCGAGCACAAGAACAGCACCGCATCAGCCACATCAGCCGGGGCGGCGATGCGGCCCAGCGGGATGCCCAGCCGGAAATCCTGCGGCACACCTTCGATGGCGCTGGCCGGGCTCTGGCCGGCCTGGCGCAGCATCGGCGTGTCGGTGGAGCCGGGGGCGACGATGTTGCAGCGGATCCCGTAGCCGGCCAGCTCCAAGCCGAGGCAGCGGGTGAACATCGCCGCCGCGGCCTTGGAGGCGGCATAACCGGCCAGCTGGGTGCGCGGCACGGTGGCGGCATTGGACGTGACCGTGACGATGACCCCCGCCCGGCGCTGGATCATCGGCCAGGCGGCTTCCCGGCACAGATGGAACACGCCGTCGGTGTTGACGGCGAACAGCCACCGCCATGTCTCGGTCGGCAACTCTGTGACCGGGCCGTGGTGCAGCACGCCCGCCACGTTGACCAGGATGCCGGGCGGGCCGTACTCGGCCTGCGCCGCGGCCAGCACCGCCTCCACCTGCGCGGGGGCGGTGACGTCCAGCTGGCGCGCGGTAACCGCATATCCGGCGGCCCGGGCATGGGCGGCCACCTGGTCGGCGCGCTCGCCGTCGGCATCCAGGGCGGTGACGGCGGCACCGGCCTGGGCCAGCGCCCAGACCACCGCTTGGCCGATGCCGCCCGCGGCGCCGGTCACCAGCGCGGTTCGTCCGCTCAGGCCCTCGACAGGCAGGTGCGGCGGGCCGTCCGACCATGTGAGCGGTGGTGCTTTTGCGGTCATCGGTTCACCGCCTGATCCCGGGCGAGCCGGGCTGGAGGTCGCAGCACGGTCCTGGAGGTCCCAGCACGGTCAGGGCGGGTGCCACCACGGGCTGCCGGGCGGTGATTCTGCTGGAATCACGGGTCGGCAGGGGCGGCGGGGCTGGCCGCGCAAGGTGCCGGCTCATCAACACGCCTGCCCCGGCAGGGGAGTGCCGGCCTGCTCGGCGAGCAACCAGGCGTTGCGTGTGACGTGGACGTGCAGCAGGAGCGGCTGCGAATCTGGTCTGGCCGCCCAGGAGGTGACCTCGGTCAGGTCGGCTGGGCGGCGGATGACGGCGCTGCGGCAGCCGTGCCCTGCGGTGGCGAACCGGGCGAGCCTGACCGCCAGGCCGGCCGCCTCTGGCTCATGGGTATCGGCGTCGACCGGGTCGTCTTCGTCGTAGACGATGACCAGCAGCGGCAGGCGCAGCCGGGCCGCGGCCTCCAGGTCGGCGGCCGACGCCAAGGCCGTGTCGGTATCGAGAGCGACCACGGCAGACCGGTCTGGTCTGGCCAGCGCCGCGCCGATGCCGCTGGCCAGACCAAGCCCGGGCGGGGCGAGCCAGAAGCTGTCGGCGTCGGGGACCCGTAGATAGCTGATCGGGTAGCCCAGGATCGTGTTGGGCTCCACGATGAGCGTGCGCTCGGTCGGCAGGATCGTGTCCAGCACCAGGGTGACGGTCCGCGGGTCGATCCGGTCGGCCGTTTCCAGCGTCGGCTGGTAGCCGACGTCATGCCAGCTGGCCTGCGCGGCGATCCGCTCCCGTACCGGCTCGGTGCGGTACCTGGTGTGGTGGCCAGCCAGCACCTGCTGCAGCGCCTGGGCGGTGCGTCCGGCGTCGCCGGCCACGCCGAGATGGATCGAGCGGTGCAGGCCGAGCGCGGCCGGGTTGATGTCGATCTGCGCCAGTTCGGCCTCTGCCGCGATCAGGCTGCCGTGCCCGGTGACCCAATCATCCAGGGTGCAGCCCCAGCTGACGACCGCATCTGCCGCTGCCAGCAGGTCGGCCATGTCGGGAGTGGCCAGCACGCCGGCGATGCCGATGTGCCAGGGGTTGCCGACAAACACACCGTGCGCGCCGACGCTGGTGGCCAGCAGCGCTCCCGCCTGATCGGCGAGGCTTTCGATGGTTGCGGCCGCGTGGGTGGCGCCGCGTCCGACGATGAACACCGGCCGGAGCGCGCGGCCGAGCAGCGCCGCGAGCTCTTCCACGGCGGCGGGTTCGGCTGCGGGCACGGCCAGCAGGTCCAGCGCAGGCACCTCCCTGCTGCTGGTGCCTGTGGTGGTGCTAGTCGGCGCGGGCAGGGTGGGGTACTGGCTCGTCGCGATGCGCAGCAGCACCGGCCGGTGATGCGTCTGTGCCGTGCGGGCGGCCTTGGTCAGGACGGTGCGTGCCTGTCGCAGATCGGTCAGGTCGCGGATCAGGGCGCCGGCCTGGCGCAGCAGGGCGGTCTGCGCCAGCGCGGTGTTGGCGGTATGGGCGCCCGTCAGGGGAGCGAGTACCAGCAGCGGGGTACGGCTGGTGACGGCCGTGACGATGCTGGGCAGCGCGGTGGCCACCGCGCTGTCTGAGGCGAGCAGGATCGTGACATTGCTGTCAACGCTGCCGTCGGCGGCGCCGCTGACGTGGCCGCTGACGTGGGCGTGCGCGATGGTCATGGCGGCGATGCTGTCGGCGCGCGTGGCGGTGATGAGGCGCACCCGGTGGCGGTCGAGTGCGTCAGCCAGGGGGCCGCTGTCGCTGATGCCGATGCCGAACACGGTCCGCACGCCGAGGTCGGCCAGGGCCGCCGCCACCGCCGCTCCCACCGCCGCGGCGGCGTGGTCGTGCAGAGTCATTGCGCCGCGCCTTTCTGGCCCAGCGCGTCGAGGGCGGCGTCGATCTCGGCGATGCCTCGGCGGGCGTAGGCGTGGATGGTGCGAAGCCGGTCCATGGAGCGGATGTCGGTGGTGCGCAGCAGTGGCAGGGTGTCGACGCGGCCGTCCCACGCCCCGCCGTCGTAGGCGGTGCCGACGATGGGGGTGGCGTGAGCGCGGCCGCTCCGATCGGGGTAGGGCATGAGGTAGTGGGAGCGGGCCGATGCGTGGGCGTCGATAGGTGCGTGGGTGACCGTCATACGGATCCTTCGCGGGGTGAGACGGGGGCGGACAGAGTGGGATAGGTCGCGCGGGCGGGGGTGCGGACCGGGGCGGGGCGGGTCAGCGCGGCCAGTTCGTCCTCGGCGGCCTGCGCGATCGCCTCCAGGCGGGCACGCTGGCGCTGCAGCACCTCGCGTAGCCGTGCCACATCCTCGGCCGACGCCGTCGCAGATCCGGCCGTCGGGGTTGCCGCGGCTGGCGATGCTCCCAGCCGGGTGCCGGCTCGGTGGCGCAGTCCCCGCACCAGGGCGCAGGCGGCCAGTAGCAGCGTCAGCGCGACGCACCCGACCAGGATGTCGCGATACCCGGCGTCCGGGCGTTGGGCCGTGCTGGACAGATAGGCCATGGCGATGGCGGGCCCGACCGCGCCGCCGAGCATGCGCCCGGTGGTGATGGCGCCCACCGCGGCCGCGTATCGGGCGGGGTCGACCTTGACCGTGCCCGCGATCGAGGCCGTGGTCGACACCAGGCCCAACCCGGCACCCAGGACGAACAGACCCGCCAGGCTCCCCCAGGGCGCGTGCGGCGTCGCGAACACCACCAGGAAGCCGGCCGCGCTGAGGTAGGCGCCGGCGTACATCGATCCGGACGTGCCGATCCGGCGGGTCAGCCGGGACGCCAACAGGCTGCTCACAATGAGCGTGGCCGACAGGGGCGCCAGCGCCAGGCCGGCCTCGGCAACGCTCATCCCCCTCTCATGCAGCACCAGCGGCGCCAGCAACAGGCCCGGGAACGCCAACACGCCATACAGCAGCGAGGTCAGCAGCCCCCAGATGAATCCCGGGCAGCGCCACAGCGCCGGATCGACGGCGCCCCCGGGGTGCGATCGGGAGCGGGCCACGGCCAGCCAGAACCCGCCGACCGTCACGGCTGCTGCGGCCAGAGTGGCGGGCGAGCTCCACCCCCAGGTGCCGTTGTAGAAGATGATCAGCATCAGCGCCGCGATGGCCGCCACCAGGGCGAGCATCCCGAGCAGGTCGGGCAGCACCCGCTGCGCCGCCGGTGACGGGGGCAGCACCCCGACGAGCAGCAGCAGCGCGATCGCCGACACCCCGATCGGCACGAACAGCGCCCGCCAGCCGTGCTCATCCAGCACCAGCCCGCCCAGGCCGTGCATGGCCAGCCCGCCGATGCCGGTGGCCGACCCCCACAACGCCACCGCAGCCCGCCGATGTCCGTCCCGGACGTGGCCCAGCAGTAGCCCCAGCGCCGATGGCAGCATCAGCGCCGCACCCACGCCCTGGACCAGCCGCCCGGCCAGCACCACTGGCCAGAGCGGGCCAACCACCAGCGCCGCGGCGCCCGCCGCGAACAACGTCAGGCCGGCGGCGAGAACGGCCCGCCGCCCCAGCAGGTCGGCCAGGCGGCCAGCGGTGGCCAGCAACGCAGCGACGGCCGCGAGATTCACCGTGGTCAGCATGCTGACCACGGTGACGGGGAGAGTACGCGTGATCGGATCATGACTGAGCGAGGGCAGGGCCAGGGTGATGGCCATGGTGTCGGCCATGACCAGGGCAGTCACGGTGGCTGCGATCGTCTTGGCCGCCCCCGACGAAGGACGGCGGTGCCCCGCCACCTGCGCCCCGGCGACCTGTATGCGCCGCCGCTTCCGTGTAGGCGCCTCCTGCTCCCTCGCCGCTACGACCATGGCAGGCCCGATCCGGCTGCTGAGCCGCGCCCGATGGCGACGCTGGCGGCGATCACCCGGTCGGTCAAGCTGGCAGCCGGACCCCCGGCCACCGTGGGCAGCGGGTTCCCGACCAGGTCCGCGCTGGCCGCCAGAATCTGCCGGGCTCGCAGCCATGGCCGGGCCGCCTCCAGCACCTGCCGCCGAGCCGATCGCCCGGGGCCGGTGCGGGCGAACTGCCGGCACGCCGTGTCGGCCACCAGCCGAGCGATCACCAGATGCTCCTGGCACGCCCGACGCACCTTGGCCTCCAACCCGACCACCTGGGCCAGCAGCAGCTGCTGGTCGGCCACGGCGGAGGTGCGCTGCCAGCCGTCCAGGTCGGCCAGCCGTTGCGGCCAGCCCAGCTGCTGGGTGACCTCGGCGCAGGCGGCGGTGACGATATCGGCGTGCGCCGGACGCTCACGGGCGCCGTGCACCTGCGCGGTGCAGGCGACGGCGTGCTGCGCTGTGGCCCAGAAGTCGGCCAGCCGGCCCTGCAGGGCGCCGCGCAGCAGGCGGGCCCGGTGGCTCAGGCAGCGCGTGCTCCAGCCCAGAACCAGGACCTGCTCCTCGTCGGCCACGACGTGCCAGCCCACCCGCGTCAAGCTGCGGGCCATGCGCTGGTGCAGCACCCAGGCCAGCCCCTGCCCGGCGACATCAGCGATGTCTGTCCACACCTGCACACCGTCGGGTGCCAGCTGCGCGACGCCGATCCCGACCTCCGTCGGCACCTGCCGGGCGCAGATCCGGACAATGACGTCCTGTGCTCGCGCCGTCGACGCCGGGCCGCTGGCCAACCCATCACGATCTTCCCGTAAATGTCGAACTCGATGGTTCATCTCCGGAGGGACCTCCCGGGCGGAGCGCCTGTCTCGCGTGTGCCTCAACGGTGGACCTATGCGCCGAAAATCGCATGATCCTCGCGGATAGATACTGCTCAGTTGACGGCAGATGTGTCAACTGGCACCTTCTTCACCATGGCAACCGCGCACGGAAAGGGCTGTGAATAGAAATCAGTACTTCCCGTAAATGGGGAGATGGTAGGTGGCTTGGGTGACGTGGCGGGGAAGGTGCAGGAAATTCACACCGTCACGGTGCGTGGCGGCGAGAGGGCCGTGCTGGGGCAGCCGGCTCGCCTTCGCCATGGCGCGGCCATGTGATCCAGCCAGCCCACCCCGAACGTGGTGCGCGACCAGCTCGTCGTGATCGCCGGCATGCTCGGCCGCCAACTCCCCAAGGTCGAGGCCATGTTGCACGAGGCCGTCGACGACATCCTCGCGTTCACGGCGTTCCCGCCCCACGCACTGGAAGAAGATCTGGTCGGCCAACCCGCTATCTGAGCAAAGAGATCAAACGCCGCACCGACGTGGTCGGCGTCTTCCCCAACCCCGAGGCCCTGCTGCGCCTGGCCGGCGCCGTCCTGGTCGGAGCCCATGACGATTTGCAGGTCGCCGACCGCCGCTACCCGTCCGAAAGCTCCATGGCCTTGCTCACCCCACCCGGCACAGACCAGCAGGACGTGGCGCAGACCGAACGCTGCCCGCTGGCACGGACAAGGCGCTTCCAGGTGCCCGCTCTCAGCCGGAAGGCCCTGCTCAGCGGAGTGCTCGGAGTGGCCGCCACGGTCACGCTGATGGCGGGCTACGTTTTCGACCCCGCGGACCAGACGCCGACGGTGCAGCATGTCATGACCTCCGAGGCGGCGAAGGTGCTGGAGGACGCGGCCCTGGTTGCCGAGTCACGACCCCTGACCCCCGTACCCGGGCCCGCACAATGGCAGTACCGTAAGTCCGTCAGCAGCGGTGCCGGGTTCGTCGGCGCTGGGGGAGCGGGCTCGGGCGAGCACTGGACCAGGTACGACGGCCGGGAGGTCGCGGGCCTCGACGAGACCGGCAACGTGCGGATCACCGCCGTGTCAGCCGACCCCGGGGATGACGACCTCTCACCGCAGGAGTATGACGAGCGGCTGCGCGAGCTGCCCACCGATCCCGAGTCGTTGCTGGCACACATTCGCGAGGACAGTCACTGGATCGAACTGCCGGCGGGGGAGAAAGGCGCCGCCAAGGACGATGCCGATGACCGCGCTTTCCGGGGTATTTTCACATACCTCCAGCAACAGGCGTTCATGCCGGCGAATCTGGAAGCGGCAATGTACCGTGCTCTCGCGAAGATCCCCGGGGTGGAGATCAAGCATGACGTCGCCGATGCGGCCGGCCGGCGGGGGATCGGGGTGTACCGCACCCCGGAGGGTGGCGCGCCCGACTATCAGCAGTACCTGATCTTCCAGCCGGAAACCTACCGTTACCTGGGCACGCGTGTGGAGTGGCTGCGCGATTCACAAGGGGAGACCAGCGTGAAGGAGCGAAAGCAGTCCTCGTTCCGTGCGGGCGATGTCTACGCCACCGCCGAGCTTGCCGCGGGCATTGTGAACGAGGCCGGCCAACGCCCCTGATCGCTGGAGGCACCCCGGCCGGCGGACCGTGCGCGCACATATGTCATGACATGACGATGACGGCGGAAATCTCGGCGTAGGGTGGACTATCGATGCCGGGCATTCGCGCCTCTGCATCATCGAACCTGACGAGGATAGCGCTCAGGGCCCGTCCCCGGGTGAGACGTCCTCGACGTCGCGGATCCCGCGCAGCGCCGCGTACACGGGCAGCGGTGACAGCACGATGACGACGGTGGCCGCCCAGAGTGCCTGCCGTGGCCCGGCCACCTCCCGAGCAGCCCGCCCAGGATGAAACAGGCCCATCATGAGGAAGCGCATGGTGGCGTTGACCGGCCGAGCATGCGCTCGGGGCAACAGGCGCTGGCGCAGGCTGACGTTGGTGACGGCGTACACGGTCTGGCCGAGCTCGCCCGCCGTGCCGGCCACGAGCAGCGCCACCGCCCAGCCAGGCTGCGCCAGGGGATCGAGCAGCCCGGTGGGGCCCGTGACGGCAAGGGACATCCAGAGGACGCGGGTTAAGCCCGCGCGGCGGGCGAGGCGCGGCGTGAGCGCCGCGCCCGCCATGGCCCGTAGCGCGCACGCTGGCGAGCGAACTCGGGCCGCCGAGTGGTAGGGAGATCCAGGAGCGGTGCGGGGACTCCTGGACGCTCTCAGCACGTTTCTCTCGTCCTGGTTAGGTGTTGATCTCCAGGACCCAGACCGAGACGTGGTCCGAGCCGCGGGTGTAGACCAGGCGAAAGGTGTCGGTACGAATCTCGAACGCGTCCGGGATGCCGCCGTACGGGACGGCCTGGAGCGGTTCAGGGTCCTCGATCAGGTCGAGGAAGGTGTTCGCGATGGCGGTCCGCAGGCCAGGCGCCGCCTGGCGCAGGATGTCGCGGACCGCGAGGTCGATGTGGAGGAGCCGTTTCAAGAGCGCTCACTGGGGGGTCGGTAGGCCAAGGTCGGCATACAGGGCTTCCTTGCTGTCGTAGGTCATCATTTCGCGCTCGCCGCGGGCGTGGGCGGTGATCGCTTCTGTCACTTGGCCGGCCTCCAGTTCCCGGCGGGCTCGCAGTAGCTCTTCGTAGTCGGCTTCGGAGATGAGAACGGCGCGCTCCGTGGTGGAGCGGCGGATGGTGGTGGGCTGGTGGCCGTGAACGGCTCGCGCTACCAGCGTGCCGAGCTGGCTTCGGGCTTCGGCAATGCCCAGTGCGTCGTGCGTGGTGGTCATGCAAGTTCTCCTGTGGGGATCCCGGTCGCTCTATCGGGGTGGCAGGTGTATATCCAGACTACTAAATCCGTACACTATGCACAGGGAGTCCAGCATGTACATCTTGCTCAACCGGCTCGATCTTATTACCCGGTCGGTCAGGCGATCGCTACGGCCAGTCCGGTAGTGCCGATGTGCCGGAAGACCTTGCGGAAGGTTGTTGTGCAGGCGGCCAGCAGGCGCCACTCTCCTCGGGTCTCAACGACGTCTGAAAATGGGATCAGGCAACATTTTCGTGATCGGACGCGCTGAGTAGATTACGGTTCGGGCGTTCCAGCCGGTAGCCGTGCATCTGATCGCAACCATCTGCAGGATCCGGGCCAGGACCGGAACTGTGGAGGCCGCCTGCCCGGCCTGTGGAACACCGTCGCAGCGGGTGCACAGCCACTATGAACGGCGGCTGTCCGATACGGCGGTCGGGGGCCAGGGAGGTGCTCATCCATCTGGGGGTCGCACCGGTTCTTCTGCCGCGCTTCCAGTGTGCGAAGGCGACATTCACCGAGCAGGTCCCGGGCCTGACCGTCCGCTACGGTCGCCGCAGCGTCCGGGCGGCGAGGGCGTTGCAGGCCATCGCGTTGGCGTTGGGTGGCCGAGCTGGAGCCCGGCTCGCTGGCCGGCTGGCGGCCTCAGTGAGCCGGATGACATTGATCAGGCTGATTCCCGCCCTGCCGGACCTGTTACTGGAAATCCGGTTTGCGGGTGCGTGGGATGGCTGGTAGGTGAAGGCCTAGCGGAGAGCGCCTGCACGGGCATGGCCGCAGGTCGGCTCGGCGGCCGCCGAGCCGACCTGCGGCGCACAGGACGGGGCAGGAGATCAGCGGGTGGTTACGGGCAGGTGCCGGGGCCGGTAGTTGAGGCCGTCCTCCGTCCAGGGCAGCGTGGCCAGCGCGGCTTCCGGTGCCAGCCGTGGGAGGCGGACGGTCAGGGCGCGCAGGGCTTCCTGCAGCTCCATCCTGGCTAGGTGTGCCCCTAGGCAGAGGTGGGCGCCGTGGCCGAATCCCAGGTGCCGGTTGGGGTGTCGGGCGATGTCGAAGCGGTCCGGATCGGGGAACGCGGCTGGGTCGTGATCGGCCAGGTAGGTGCTTGGCAGCACGACGGTGCCCGCGGGAATCTTCGCGCCGGACGGCAGGAGCGTGTCCTCGGTGATGCGGCGCAGGAGACCGTAGTTTCCAGGAGCGTCGTAACGCAACACCTCCTCCACCGCAGAGGGGATGAGCGACGGGTCGGCCGCCAGCTGCGCGTAGCTGCCGGTGTGCAGCAGCCGGTAGACGGCTCGCGAGATCATCACCACCAGCGTCTCGTGGCCGGCCACTACGAGGGTGAGCACCATGCTGATCAGTTCGTCCTCGGTCAGCCGGTCGTGTTGGTCGCGGGCGTTGATGAGCAGGTCGATGAGATCCTCTTCCGGGTGCGCGCGGTGCTGGGCCACCAAGCAGGTGGCATAGTCCAGCAGCGAGACGAATGCCTTGCCGCGCGCCTGCTCATCGTCGGGGCTGGTGGACAACAGCGCTGCCGTCCATTCCCGGAAGCGGTCCTGGTCGTCGGCGGGGACGCCGAGGACCCCGCAGATGGCCCGGGTGGACAGCGGCAGCGCGTAGTCCGCCACCAGGTCGAAGCTGCCGTCGACCCGGTCGAGGAGGTCGCCGGCGATGGAGGCGATGGCCGGGCGCCAGCGTTCGACCTGGCGGGGGGCGAAGGGGCCGCTCACAATCCGGCGCAGACGGGTGTGTTCGGGAGGGTCCATGTTGAGCAGCACGTGGGGGATGCTGTCGATGTTCACGCCGGCCACCATGGGCGGATCGTCGGGGCCGAAGATGCGGCTGGCGGCTGGGCAGGCCAGAGCGGTGCGAACGTCGTCGTAGCGGGCGAGCAGCGGTACCTCATGACCGCTCGGCAGGGTGGTGGGGGCTGTTGGTGCCGAGATGTAGCGGTGGGCTGCGGCGGGCGAGGGGGTGGCATCCGGGCCGGGTGGCAGATCCACCCACGGCCACGCTGGGGACTCAGTGGTCATCCTGCCTCCTAGGTGTGACGGGCCGTCAGGTGATGAGGTGGTAGATCATCCAGGACGTTGTGCCGCCCAGCGTGAGTCCCGCCAGGCATTCAGACGCGCGGTGATGCCCTTGGTGGATGCGTGACCACGCCGTCGTGGTGACCAGCAGGGCCAGGGCAGGGGCCAGGACGAGGGGGGAGCCGAACTCCTGGAAGACGATCACGGCACAGGTGGCGGTGGTTGCGGAATGGATACTGATGTCCCACTTGCGCCATCCGCTGATCAGGGCAATGGCGATCGCTACGGCTAGCAGCGCCATGTGGGTCGCCAGCACCTCCTGGGGGGCCGCGCGGGTCAGCACGGCCACGCCGGTGATCGTCAGCCCGCCGAGGATGGAGATGAGCGCGACTCCGACTTGCTGCGGGCTTTTCGCGCCGGGCTGGATGGGACGCCGCCGGGCATCGACGTACGGGATCACTCCGGCGCTCACGCTGACCACCAGCGCCCAGGCCGCCCCTCTCACTCCAGCGGCGTGCACTCCGGCCACTACGGGAGTGGCGATTGCCAGGAGTTCGGGGCGCACGACGGCGGATGTGGCACGTGCCAACCGCATCCAGCCGCTGTCCGCCGGAGAGCGAGGCTGGCGTGTCACTGTGAGGAACTGCTGTTGCGATCCTGCTGCCATGAGGAGGTGCCCTCCTGGAGTCGATGCGGACGTGGGCGGCGCCGCAGGTGGTTGTAGGCGCGAGCGACTTCCAGCAGCCACTCGGGGTCGCCCGCGCGGGGCCCCAACGACCAGCGGGCCGACCAGCGGGCCTGAGGGCGACGCGGCTGACTGTCCAACTCGTTGAGGGTGGTCATGACCCAGCGGGCGATCGCGGCTGCCTCCTGGTGCTTGGCCGGCCACCCGGCTGCGGCCGCCCAGCTGCGCGCCTCGGCCAGAGCCTGCGGCGAGCTGTACTCACGCAACTGCAGTAACCCCTCATTGATCATGAGGTCTCGAGCTTGCAGTTCCGCGACTGGTGTGTCCGCCGACCGCATGCGCACCAGGTCGGGGAAGGCGACGCTGAGGTCCTTCCACAACGGTCCAACAAGGCGCACTGCCCGGCGCGGCCTGACCCATCGCTGGATCTGCTCGATCGCCGGTAAGGAGATTCCGATGAATCCGAGCGTGTAGGACGGCAGGTCGATCCGCGTGCTCAGGGTCGCCGACCAGGCGACGGGGGGTGCGGGTATGTCGATGATCTGGGGCAGTAGGTAGGCCATCGTGTACACGGGTCGCGCAACGACACCGGCGGAGCTGCACATCATCACGTTGAGGCTCAGGCGCAACCAGCCCGGCTGAGTGCGGCGTCCCAGCCGCACCCACATGATCGCGATGAGCGAGAACATGACAGCGATGCCGGTCTCAAACGCGGCCAGGACCGTCAGCTCCGGCCAGGTGGCGCGCTGCTCACCCACGGCGGCGTAGGTGTTGTCCGCGTCCAGGTTGTACGAGATCGCGATAGCCGAAAGTGTCACGACCGGCACGGCAATCGCCGCAATCGGGTAGTACAGTCGTGCCCACCACGCTGATCGACCGAGTGCACGCCATGAGTACAAGGTCCACGTCAGCACGCATGCCCCCGCGAGCAGTCCCGCGTTGCATTGGACGATGAAACACAGCGTCCTGCTGATGCCCACGCCGGCTAGCGTGTCCTCCACCGGCGTCTGTTCCAACAGGATGCAGACACTGCCGGACAGAAGCGCCACCATGATCATCGTCCGGTCAAAAGAGCGCCCAGCGCCCGGTAACCGCGAGAGCGCGACCAATTCGACGATCGTCAGGCACAGGACGACCAGGACATCAGCCACCTCTGCGCCGCCGGAAGGCATCGAGCATGGACGGCCCTATTCCTCCCGATCGGCGCTTGGCGGACCCTCTGCGGTGCCAGCCGGGATCGGACAGGGGCTGGGCGATGTTGGCCAGCAACCCATCCTGCGTCTGCCGCGTCGGCCTGGTCGCCAGGCGCTCACGAACCAGGAGGGCGATCCCTTCAGCGCGCTCCTCCTCGTCAGTGCGCAACGCCGATCGGCCCATGATGTGTCGGATGGCGTCGCGGCCACCCCATGCCAGCAGTGTCGGGGCGAACACCTGAGCAAGCCGCTCTTGCTCGTCCTGCTCATTTGGATGCCGGGCGTGATGTAGCACCATGTGGCCGAGTTCATGGGCCATGTAACTGTCCTGCACCGTCCGAGGGATGCTCTCGTGCGAGGCGTAGCCGATGACGTCACGGATCAACCCAGGTCTGTGAGGGTCCTCAACGCGGGAGTAAAACCCGGTGAAGGGGCTGCATCCCCCAGATGAGCGCGCCGACTCCGCGGCCAGGTCGACGCCGTCGTCCAGCACCGCCGGATCGTAGGGCATCACGACCAGATGCCGGCCCAGCTTGCGGGCCACGGCACGAGCAAAGACGGCGAAGTCGAAGCTGGCAGGCTGTTCGTCCACGAGGGCGAGGATCTCCGCGTGATCTTCGCGTAAGGCTTCGAACGGGACAGGCACGCGATCCTCCTCTGTTGACGCGTTGTTCCCAAGGTCTCGTGTTGGCGATGGGAGGGCGGACATGGAAGAGCCGCGATCAGTCGTCGTCAGGCGGAGAGATCAGATGCTTGTTCTCCTCTAAGAGTCGCAGGAAGGCGTCAAGAGAGCGGGCTGCATGGGCGTTGGATCTTGCCACGCTGCTGGCCCGGAGCGCGAAGTCGTACACGCCGCGATCGCTCGCGGCTTGCAGGGCGCGCATCTCCAGGATCATCTCTCGGCCTCTCGGGTCCCCGGCGAGCGCCAGCTCGAAGATCGCGGTCACCTGTGGATCGTCCAGCAGAATCGTGCGTGGCAACTGGTAGGCGTCGGCGATCGCGTACAGCGTGTCGATCCGCGGATTGTCGATGGAGCCGTCGGCGATCCTGCCGATAGTGCTGTCACTCACCCGACCTCCGGTGCGTTGGGCCAGTGACGACTTGCTGAACGGCCGTCCTGTCTGCGGGTCAGGGAGGTTGTAGATCAGCCATTCCAGGCGCCGAGCCAGGCTCGGTGGAGGCGCTGCGGGCGGCGGTGCGGACACCTGCTCATCTCCCTAAGGTCGGCAGTGAGTGGACGGGTCAGCAAGGACGGTATCCCATTTCCCACAAAAGCGGAAGACGACCTTCAGCGCCGCCGCCGTCAGTGCTCGACATAAACGCAGTATGCGATCTTCCCGCATGTATAGACCTCGCGCTTTTAGGCTACAACCTCCGCCATCATTCCCATGAATGCAGTTGAAGGATTGACAGGGGCCCCTAGCGGCGGTCAAGGTAAGGCCCCATAAATGACCATCAGCGTGAACGTGTTCGTCGTTGGCGGGAAGTCGGCAGCGCCGTCTCCGCATCAGACCAAGCTGCCGTGCCGCCACTGACCTGCGGGAGGGAGCCGCATGACGCCCTGCAACGCGACCCGACTCCTGGGGCCGCTATGTCTGTGCGCGCCTCAGGCCCATTAGCGCCGCGGCCCGGGCGGCCCCGCGATGTGATGATGGCCCACGGCGCGATCCAAGTGACGCAGCTACTGCTCCTGCCTACTCCGTCCAGCCCTCCCACCGAGTTGGACACCCAGGGCCTGGCCGACTTTCTCCGTGGCTTCTTCGGTCCGCTGTTTCTGGTGACCGTGTCGGTGGTGGCACTCTTCTTCCTGTTCACCAGGGAGATCACCCGTTTCGTACAGTTCCTGGCGATCGCCGTCGTCATCGGGGTGATCTTCTACGTGCCCAACATCATCGAGACCTTGGCCCGGGGAATCGCCAGCGCGCTGGGCGTCACATGATCCGTCTCGGCGGGGGTCTGGCGCTGGAGACCGCCGCCACCCACATCGGACACTTGCGCGCTTCCAACTCGTCATTGCCCTTATCAGGAGTCTGTGTGACCACCTCACCGACACCGGCGCTCGCCCTTCCCTCTACCCCGGCCGCAGACGCCGGCCACGGCACCGAGCCTTCGACTCGGTGGAGGAGGCCGAACATCCATCTGCTGCGTCTACGCCCCGACGGCCTGCCAGAGCTGGCCAGCGTGCCCCTCGCGCGCCATCCCAGCGGCGCACACCAGCTCATCCATGGCCTCGACCAGGTGGCCATCGCCAGCCCACCACAAGCCTGGGCCAAGGCGGTCGCGGGCGCCGAGCACCGCATGCGCGCCCTCCTCACCTACCTGTGGGACCGCGGGCCCGCCGACGTCCTGGCCTCCGACGCGCTAGTACTCCAGTGACACTTCGCGATCATGGTTCGGATCTGCGCTGGTAGTGGCAGTGTCGGGCTCTGGCTTGGTGTCGGCGGCGCCAGTCTGACCAGCGCAGAACGTTCGTGGTGGAGTGGTGCCGGGTCAGGACGAGTG
>DASUCK010000693.1:0-8011 GCA_036276095.1 Nonomuraea sp.
CCCTGGCGCCGGCCGTCGAGGGGGCCGCCACATCACGCGCCCTTCCGCGGGGTTTGGATCCCGGATGGGATGGTCCGGATGGGAGGGTGGCGATGTTCGGAGGACGAGCCGACCACGGAAGTGATGACATATGCGGAAATACGTGATCATGGGAGTGCAGGGCAGCGGCAAGGGCACGCAGAGCCAGTTGCTCGCCGGCGACCTGGACCTCGTGCACATCAGCGTCGGCGACATCTTCCGCTGGCACGTCAAGAACCACACCAAGCTCGGCGCCCAGGTCCGCCGCCTGGTCGCGGCCGGGAAACTCGTCGGCGACGACCTGGTCGAGGACGTCGTGAGAGACCGCCTCCAGCTCCACGACTGGAACTACGGCTTCGTCATCGACGGCTTCCCCCGCAACCGCCGGCAGGCCGAGTTCTTCCTGGAGAGCTACGACATCGACGGCGTCATCCACCTCGACCTGCCCGACGACGAGGTACGCCGCCGCGTCCTCGCCCGCCGCCTGTGCTCCCGCTGCGGCATGGACTACAACCTGATCGCCCACCGGCCGGAGGTCGAGGGCCGGTGCGACGTGTGCGGCGGCGACCTGGTCACCCGCGCCGACGACACCCCGGACGCCCTGGCCCGGCGGCTGCGTGACCACCACAGCAAGATCGACCCGGTGCTTGAGCTCTTTCGGCGCAAGGAGTACGTCATGACGGTCGACGCCCGCGCCGACAAGGTCACGGTCCAGCGGGACATCCGCACCCGCTTCAACCTGCCGCCGTACGACCCGTCGCCGCTCGCCTCCTGATCCCTCCCGCGCGGGTGACGGGCGCGGAACGGTCGTCCGGCAAAGAGTCCGGCAAGGCGGCGCATGGTTCCGGTGTTGTCGGGGCTGGCGGCGGGGCCGGCGATAGGAGGATCACCCCGGAGTCGAGCAGGTACGGCACGTTCGCGGGGGGAACGACATGACCATGCCGGGGATCGCGGCGATCGTCGCGCTCGCGGCACTGGGCGTCGGTGGCTACGCCTGGACCGGACAAGCGGGACACGCGCCGGCCGGCTCCGGCTCCGCTTCCACTGTTCTGCGCGGGCCCGCTTCGGCCCTCGATCGCGGGCCCGCACCGGCGGGAGGCGTCCGGCTTGTCGCCGTGGCGGGCCCCCTCCCGCCCGGCGGGGAGCGGAGCGGGCGGGCTTCGGCGGTCGTGCCGGTCCCGCGAGGTGCCGCCAGGTTGCGGATCTCGGGGGCCGTCACGCCGGATCCCATGGTCATCGGGGGGCGGTCGGTCTACGCCGTGACCGTCTCCAACGCGGGCGGGCAGGACGCCGCCGGCGTGACGGTCAGCGGTGTCGTCGGGCCCGGCGCGACGCCGGCCGACCTTCCCGCCGCCTGTACCGTCGCCGGCCAGACCATCTCCTGCGGCGGCGCGAACCTCACGATCCCGGCCGGGCGGAGCGTGACGTACGAGATCCCCGTCGTCCTGGACCCGTCGCTCCCCGAGGGCACGACCGTCACCGCCCGCGCCGACGTCGCCGCCCCGCACACCGCCGAAGCCTCGGCCCAGCTCATCACCAGGACCAGGACGGCGGCCGACGTGGAGATCGTCGCCTCCGGGCCGCGGGCCGCCCGCGAGGGCGCCGAGGTCACGTACACGCTGACCGTCACCAACAACGGCCCGTCGCGGGCGGCGGACGTCACCGTACGGGACCCGATGGTCGGCGCGACGGTCACCGGCCGCCCCCGGGAGTGCCCCGGAGCCGGCCGGACCGCCCTCACCTGCCCGCTCGGCGCGCTGGCCCCGCACCAGAGCAGGATCCTCACCTTCACCGTCGCCCCGGCCGCGGCGGGTCCCTTCGACCACTGCGCCGGCGTCTCCGCGGCCGGCCACGACGCGAACACCGCGAACAACCGCTCCTGCGCCACCACCACCGTCAGACCCGACCGGACCCAGCCGAGCTTCACCCCCGCCCCCATCGAGGACCCGCCCACCCCGGTCGCGGCCCCCGCCGCCGAGCCGCCCCGCCCCAGGCGCGGCACGACCGAACCGAGCCCCACCCCGGCCGCCGACGAGCGCGCGGCGCACGCCGGTGCCCACGCCGGTGTCGTACCGGAGCCGGAGGTGCCCGCGCCGCACGAGCCCAGCCCGGTGAACGGCGGCCCGCCGGCCCCGGCGAGCGCGCGGGAACCGCTGCCCATGACCGGCGTGTCGCTGTGGCTGGTCGGGCTCGGCGTGCCGGTGCTCGTCGCGATCGGCCTGCTCGTCCGCTACTTCGGCCGCCGCGAAGGCCCCGGCGTCCCCTCCGGCGGCGCCCCCTGAGGCGCTCCCTGAGCCGCTCCCTGAGCCGCCTCGTGAGGCGCTCCCCGAGGCGCTCTCTGAGACGGCCCTTGAGCCGTCACCGGAGGTCAGCCGGTGCCGAGCGCCTCCCGCGTCCACGAGCCGAGCACGAGCAGCGTCTTGGTGCCGGTGACGTCCCCGGCCCTGCGCAGCCGGTCGATGACCTGCTGGAGGTGGCCGAGGTCGCGCACGCGTACGTGGATCAGCGCGTCCGGATCGCCGGCGATCGTGAACACCGCCTGCACCTCGGGCACCTCGGTCGCGGTCCGGACGATCTCGCTGACCGGCGTCGTGCCGGGGTATCGCAGCTCGGTGAACGCTTCGATGCCCCACCCGAGCTTGCCGTAGTCGATCTGCACGGTGAAGCCCTTGATCACCCCGACGTCGCGGAGCCGGTCGACCCGCCGCTTGACCGCGGCCACCGACAGGCCGACCAGTTCGGCCATCTCCGAGAACGTCCTGCGCCCGTCCTCCCGCAGCAGCCGCAGCACATGGTGATCGATCTCGTCCACCTCAGGCATGCCAGATCCCTCCCTCAGGCGCAATGAACATCTTCCACTAACCCCGAACCTTCTTATTGTTTGCGTCTTCGGGCCACTTTCTCATCTAATACTTGCGAAAATCCTGCTCGCGTTGCTGTGCTGGAACCACCACGTATCAAGCCAGGAGGAGGTACGCGTGAGCGCGAGCGCGACTCCCGCCCCCGTGTCGCTCGACGACAAGTACGCGTCGGCCGACGGCAGAGTTCTCATCTCGGGCGTCCAGGCCCTGGTCCGGCTGACCCTGGAGCAGCGCCGCCTGGACCGCGAACGCGGCCTGGACACCCGGGCGTTCGTCTCCGGCTACCAGGGCTCGCCGCTGGCCGGCGTGGACCTGGAGATGGGCCGGGCGGCCAGGTTCCTGGACGAGGCCGGCGTGGTGTTCCAGGCCGGGCTCAACGAGGAGCTCGCCGCCACGGCGGTGGCCGGCACCCAGCTGCTCGCCCAGGTCCCCGGCCGCCGCCACGAGGGCGTCACCGGCTTCTGGTACGGCAAGAACCCGGGCCTCGACCGCGCCGCCGACGCGCTCAGGCACGCCAACGTGGCCGGCGCCACCCCGCTCGGCGGCGCCGTGGCCTGGATCGGCGACGACCCCGGCTGCAAGTCCTCCACGCTGCCCAGCTCGTGCGAGCCGATGTGCCAGAGCCTGTCGATGCCGCTGCTGGCGCCCGGCTCGGTCGCGGAGATCATCGAGTTCGGGCTGCACGCGGTGGCCATGTCCCGCGCGAGCGGCCTGTGGACCGGGCTGAAGATCGTCGCGGACATCGCCGACGCCTCCGCCACCGTCGACCTCGCCCCGCTGCGCGCGGGCATCCCCGAGCCGGCCCGGGTGCCGGCCCCACCCGTGCCCCTCCTGCTCGGCGCGGCCTCGCTGGACGCCGAGCACGACATGTTCACCCGCCGCCTCGACCTGGCCCGCGCCTACGCCCGCGAGCACGGACTCAACCGGGTCATGTCCGGGCAGCGCAACACCGCGTTCGGCATCGTGGCCTCCGGCACCACGTACGCGGTGGTGCTGCGCGCCCTGGCCGACCTCGGCCTCGGCGAGGCCGAGCTGGACGACCTCGGGCTCCGCCTGATCAGGCTGGCCATGCCGTTCCCGCTGGACGCCGAGCACCTGGCCGGCATGACCGCCGACCTGGAGCGGGTGCTGGTGGTCGAGGACAAGGTGCCGTTCCTGGAGAGCCAGGTCAAGCAGGCGCTCTACGGGCGCGAACGGGTCCCTGCGGTGGTCGGCAGGGAGCTGCTGACCGCGCGCGGCACGCTCGTCGCCGAGGACGTCGCCAGGGCCGTCGCCACCTGCCTGGGCCTGGAGGCGAGGCCGCGCGAGCGGGTCCGGATGAGCCTGCCGGTGGTCGCCGCCCGCACCCCATACTTCTGCTCGGGCTGCCCGCACAACACCTCCACCCGCACCTCCGACGGCACGCTGGTCGGCGTCGGCATCGGCTGCCACGCCATGATCGCGCTGGACGGGCACGGCCGCGGCACCCAGGTCGGCATCACCCAGATGGGCGGCGAGGGCGCGCAGTGGATCGGGCTGGCGCCGTTCACCGACGACCGGCATTTCGTGCAGAACCTCGGTGACGGCACATTCCACCACTCCGGCTCCCTGGCGATCAGGGCCGCGGTGGCGGCGGGAGTGACGATGACGTACAAGCTGCTCTACAACGACGCCGTCGCCATGACCGGCGGGCAGCGCGCCGAGGGCCGGCTTGACGTGCCGGCGCTCACGCACGAGCTGGAGCTGGAGGGCGTGCGGCGGATCGTGGTCACGACGCCGGAGCCGGAGACGTACCGGGGGGTGCGGCTGGCCTCCATCGCGTCCGTACGGCACCGCGACGACCTCGCCGACGCCGAGAAGGAGCTGGCCGCGCTCGACGGCGTGACCGTGCTCATCCACGACGACCGGTGCGCGGCCGAGGAACGCCGGCTCCGCAAGCGCGGCAAACTTCCCACCCCCGTGCGGAAGGTCGTGGTGAACGAGCGCGTCTGCGAGGGCTGCGGCGACTGCGGCGACGTCTCGACATGCCTGTCGGTGCAGCCGGTCGAGACCGAGTACGGCCGCAAGACCCGCATCCACCAGCCCTCCTGCAACTCCGACTTGAGCTGCCTCAAGGGCGACTGCCCGTCGTTCCTGCTGGTCGAGCCGGGCACGAAGGCCGCGCCCGCCGTCCCGGCCCCGCCCGTGCAGCTGCCCGAGCCGCCCGGCGACGCCCGCCACGCCCGCGACGTCCTGATCAGGATGCCCGGCATCGGCGGCACCGGCGTGGTCACCGCCTCGCAGATCCTCCAGATGGCCGCCCACCTCGACGGGCTGCACGCCGCCGGCCTGGAGCAGACCGGGCTGGCCCAGAAGGGCGGTCCCGTGGTGAGCGACGTGCGGATCTCGCCGCGGCCGGTCGAGGGCTCCGTACGCGCCTCGCACGGGCAGGCGGACGTGCTCATCGGGTTCGACGTGCTGGGCGCGGCCTCCGACGCGAACCTGGCCGTGGCCGCGGCCGACCGCACCGTGGCCGTCCTCAACACCGCCATCGTGCCGACCGCCGCCATGGTGACCGGCCGCGTGCCGGTGCCGGGGCACGCCGCCGCCGTCGCCCGCGTGGAGTCGGCCACCCTCCGCACCGTCCGCCTGGACGCCCACGCGCTGGCCGAGGCCCTGTTCGGCGACCACATGCCGGCCAACCTGCTGCTCCTCGGCGCCGCCTACCAGCACGGGCTCCTGCCGGTGTCGGCCGCGGCCGTCGAGCAGGCGATCGCCCTCAACCGGGCCGCCGTCGAGCAGAACCTCGCCGCCTTCCGCTGGGGCCGCGCCGTCGTCGCCGACCCCGAGGCCGTGCACAGGGCCGCCCTGCCCGCCGCCGACGAGCCGGCCGAGAAGCTCGACGAGGTCGTCGCCATCCGCGTCGCCGACCTGACCGGTTACCAGAACGCCGCCTACGCCCGCACGTACGCCGAGGACGTGCGCCGCGTCACCGAACTCGCCGTCGACCGCGCCGGCGAGGAGGCCGGCGCCGAGATCGCCCTCGCCTACGCCCGCGGCCTGCACAAGCTCATGGCCTACAAGGACGAGTACGAGGTCGCCCGCCTCCACCTCGACCCCGCCGAGCGGGCCAGGCGCGAGCACGAGTTCGGCGCGGACGCGAAGGTCACCGTGCTGCTGCACCCGCCGGCACTGCGCGCGATGGGAATGAAGCGCAAGATCAAACTGGGCCGGTCGGCCGGCGTGCTGTTCCGCGGGCTGCGGGCCGCCAAGGTGCTGCGCGGCACCGCGTTCGACGTGTTCGGCATGGCCCGGGTGCGGCGCGTCGAGCGGGAGCTGATCGGCGAGTACCGCGACCTCGTCCGCACCGCCCTCGACCGGCTCACCCCGGAGAACGCCGACGCCGTCGCCGGCCTGGCCGGCCTGCCCGAGCTGATCCGCGGGTACGAGGACATCAAGCTCGCCCGCGTCGCCGAGTTCCGCGCCCGCGCCAGGACCGCGCTCAGCGAGCTCATGGAGGAAACGTGACCGTCGACCGCCTGCTGCCCGGCCAGGACGCCGAAGACCTCATCACGCTGACCCGCGACATCGCCGACAAGGAACTCGCCAGGCGGGTCGACGAGCACGAGCGGGCCGAGACGTACCCGGACGGGTTGTTCGCCACCCTGGGCGAGGCCGGGCTGCTCGGGCTGGCCTACCCGGAGGAGTACGGCGGGGGCGGGCAGCCGTACGAGGTGTATCTGCAGGTCATCGAGGAGCTGGCGATGCGGTGGGCGGCCGTCGCCGTCGCCGCCAGCGTGCACACCCTCGCCTGCTTCCCGGTCTTCGCCTACGGCACCGAGGAGCAGCGCACCCGCTGGCTGCCCGACATGCTGGCCGGGCGCCTGATCGGCGGCTACAGCCTGTCCGAGGCGCAGGCCGGCTCCGACGCGGGGGCGCTGTCCTGCAAGGCCGAGCGGGTCGCCGACGGCTACCGCGTCACCGGCGCCAAGGCGTGGATCACGCACGGCGGCATCGCCGACTTCTACGCGCTGTTCGCCCGCACCGGGGAAGGCTCGCGCGGCGTGTCCTGCTTCCTCGCGCCGGGCGCCGCCGACGGGCTCACCTTCGGCCGCCCCGAGCAGAAGATGGGCCTGCACGCCATCCCGACCACCAGCGCCCACTGGGACGGCGCGGTGCTGGCAGCCGACCGCCTCATCGGCGCCGAAGGGCAGGGCCTGCAGATCGCGTTCAGCGCGCTCGACTCCGGCCGCCTCGGCATCGCCGCCTGCGCCACCGGCCTCGCCCAGGCCGCCCTCGACGAGGCCGTCGCCTACGCCAAGGAACGCCGCCAGTTCGGCAAACGCATCATCGACCACCAGGGCCTCGGCTTCCTGCTGGCCGACATGGCCGCCGCCGTGGAAAGCGCGCGGGCCACGTACCTGGACGCCGCCCGCCGCCGCGACGCCGGCCTCCCGTACAGCCGCCAGGCCAGCATCGCCAAACTGATCGCCACGGACGCCGCCATGAAGGTCACCACGGACGCGGTCCAGGTCTTCGGCGGCTACGGCTACACCCGCGAGTTCCGGGTGGAGCGCTACATGCGCGAAGCCAAGATCATGCAGATCTTCGAGGGCACGAACCAGATCCAGCGGCTGGTGATCAGCCGCGAGTTGGCCAAGTAGCCCCTGACATGCGGAAACCCCGCTTCCTTGTGCTGGGAGGCGGGGTTCTTTGTGTGGGGATTCGGCTCTAGATGATCACTGTTCCGTCCCTGTTCCGTGAGAGACCTCGCGTGGACGGAACAGGCGGTCGTCGATCGCCTTGCGGGCGCGGTCATGGGAGCCAGGCATCAGGTGGGCGTAGACGCGGAGGGTGAACCCAGGATCGGCGTGGCCGAGGTACTCCGCGAGTTCCCTGACAGAGACGCCCCCGGCCAGCATGACGCTCGCGTAGTAGTGGCGGAGCTGGTGCAGCCCCTCCTTGCGGGAGGTGGTGTAGCGCCTTCGCTGGCGTGGGTCTTTGTCCGGTGGCGGGATCACGCCCGCGGCGACGAGGGCGGGCTTCCAGACGGTCTCGCTGTAGGTCCGGGACCTGATGTGGCGGTCGTCGGTCCAGCGGAACAGGAGGTTGTGCGTGCGCGGCTTGCCGTCCAGCCTCTCCCAGGGCAGGGAGCAGACCAGCGGGCGATAGAC
>DASUCK010000694.1:0-5789 GCA_036276095.1 Nonomuraea sp.
CAGGTGCGCGAGGTGGCCGCCTTCATCGCGGAGACGCAGCGGCGCCGCCACCCGACGGTGCTGTGCGGCGACTTCAACGCCGACCCCGACAGCGACGAACTGCGCATGCTGACCGGTAAGTCCGTCCCGGCCGCGCCGGGCCTGGTGTTCTATGACGCCTGGACGGCCGCCGGCAACGGCCAGGGTGGCGGGCACACCTGGGCGGGGGGCAACCCGTGGGCGGCGCCGGCCCTGTGGCCGGACCGCAGGATCGACTACGTGCTGTCCGCCTGGCCGCGCCGGGGCGGCGCGGGCCATCCGGTGCGTTGCGAGGTGATCGGCGACGAGCCCGTGGGCGGAATGGTGGCGTCTGACCACTACGGCGTTCTGGCGGATCTCCGCTACTGACACCGACGCCGGCCGGCTCGCCCGGCATCGCTCCGATCGGCTGCGACCGAGGCCCTAGCGGCGCACCTTGAACCTCAGGTGCAGCACCCCGTCACCCTGGATGACCAGGTGGGGATCCGCCAGCAGATGCTGCCCGTCGATGCTGCCGAAGTAGCGTTTGCCCGATCCGAACACCACCGGCACCACGTCCATCGCCACCTCGTCCACGAGGCCGGCCGCGAGGATCTGGCCGCCCACCTCGCCGGCGTTGACGATGACGGTCCGCTCCTCGGCGAGCTCCTGGGCCTTGTCGATCGCAGCCGTCACGTCGGAGACGAAGTGGTACGACGCCTCGGGGTGCCAGCCCTCAGGCTTGGGCCGGTGGGACACCACGACCACGTGGTCGCCCGCGGGAGGGTGGCCTTCCCAGCCGTTCACCAGGTCGAACAGGTGGCGGCCCATCACGCTCACGCCGATCGCCTCCCACATTCCCCGGACATACGCCGCCGACGCTCGTGAGACCTTGAAGCCACGTCCGACTCCGGAGTGGTCGTACCCCTGGTCGCCGCCTTCGGTGATCGGGGTGTCCCCGTTGAAGTACCAGTCGTGGAGTGGCCCGACGTCGTCGTTCTTGTCGGCGATGAAGCCGTCCACCGACACCACGTTGTGCATGATCACTGTGCCCACAGGGTCCTCCTCAGGTCGTTCCGGGCATTCCCCCTCCAATCCTGTCATTCTCCGGGGGAACGGCTTGTAGAAAATCAATCGGCGGGGATCGGACCGTTGTCGGGCGGGAACCCCTGTTCGGCGGGGAACCGGCGCCGCAGCGCCAGGTATTCCGTCGGGGTGTGGCCGGTGAAGTCCTTGAACTCCCTGCTGAAGTGGGCCTGGTCGTAGTAGCCCGCCGTGTGCGCGAGCCCCGTCCAGTCGACCGGGCGCGGGGCGTCGACGGCCAGGATCAGCCGCGCGAAGCGGTAGATTCGTGCCACCGGCTTCGGGGTGATCCCGACATGACTCTTGAACAGCGTGGCCAGGTGATTGCCACTCACCCCGGCGGCGTCGGTCAGCGCGCTGACCGTGACCGCGCCGTGGGAGGTCTGCAGGCGCTCGCCTGTGTGTCGGACCACGTCGAGACCGGGCGAGGACGTCTCGGCGAGTCGCGATCGCAGTTCCTCCTCCACCGCCCGCAGTGCCGCGGCGGCCGACACGCTGTCGCCGACCTGGTTGCGAATCCGGTCCGAAGAACGCCGCCAGACGGCGTCGACCGGCAGCCACCGGTTCCGCAACTCGGTCGCCGGCACGTCGACGAACGGCGATATCCCCCAGGGCTTGAAGTGCACTCCGACCAGCCGCACCGATGGGGGGTACGCGAAGAGGAAGCGCCTGGTCCACACGCCCATGAACCACCCGTCGGCGAACAGCGCAGGGGGCACCGAGGGGTCGGAGTCCCGCAGGCCGACAGGTCCGCCCAGGTTGACGAACAGGTGTGCCGACGGCAGCGGCGGAACGTTCACCCGGCGGTGGCGGGGCGTCCCGGTCAGGTAGTAGATGTCGTCGATGAACCGGTCGAGCGGCGGCGCGGGCACACGGCGCACGTATTGCATAGGTCCAGTGTGGCCGACGAGCGGGACCCGTCCGCGCCGTCAGGCGACATCCGGATGGTGGCGACCTGGCGGTTTTGTGGGGAACCACCTGTCGACAGTCATACCGGCCGGTCGGTAGGCTCACGTCATGGACTTCGCCTTTGACAAGGTCACCGAGGACCTGCGCGAGCGACTGCTGCGCTTCATGGACGAGTGCGTCTACCCCGCCGAGCCCGCCTTCGAGGAACAGGCGGCGACCAGCGGCTGGAGCCCGCCGCCGCTGATGGAGGACCTGAAGGACGAGGCCAGGAAACGCGGCCTGTGGAACCTGTTCCTGCCGGGCGAGGACGGCGCCGGGCTCACGAACCTCCAGTACGCCCCGCTCGCCGAGATCATGGGACGAAGCCCTTCGATCGCCCCCGCGGCCACCAACTGCGCCGCCCCCGACACGGGCAACATGGAGGTGCTGTCGATGTTCGGCAGCGAGTGGCAGCGCGAGGAGTGGCTGCGCCCGCTGCTGGACGGCGAGATCCGCTCCGCGTTCGCGATGACCGAGCCGGACGTCGCCTCCTCCGACGCCACGAACATCAGCACCTCGATCGTCCGCGACAGCGACGAGTACGTCGTCAACGGCCGCAAGTGGTTCATCTCCGGCGCCATGAACCCCAATTGCAAGATCTTCATCGTCATGGGCAAGACGAACCCCGACGCGCCCAAGCACCGTCAGCAGAGCATGATCCTCGTGCCCCGCGACACCCCCGGCGTGCGCATCAAGCGCGGCATGCACGTCTTCGGCTACACCGACGCCGACCACGGCGGCCACGCCGAGATCGTGTTCGAGGACGTCCGCGTCCCCGCGGCCAACCTCGTCGGCGAGGAGGGCGGCGGCTTCGCCATCGCCCAGGCCCGGCTCGGCCCCGGCCGCATCCACCATTGCATGCGCCTGATCGGCATGGCCGAGCGGGCGGTCGAGCTGATGTGCCGGCGCGCCCTGGCCCGCACCACGTTCGGCAAGCCCGTCGCGCAGCAGGGGGTCGTCCAGGACTGGATCGCCGAGTCCCGCATCAGGATCGAGCAGTTGCGCCTGCTCGTGCTCAAGACGGCCTGGCTCATGGACACCGTCGGCAACCAGGGCGCCCACACCGAGATCCAGGCCATCAAGATCTCCACCCCGGTCACGGTGGAGTGGATCCTCGACAAGGCCGTCCAGGTCCACGGCGCTGGCGGCGTCTCCCAGGACTTCCCGCTGGCCGGCCTCTGGGCGGGCGCGCGCTCGCTGCGTCTCGCCGACGGCCCCGACGAGGTGCACAAACGATCGCTGGCCTACCGCGAGCTGAAGAGGTGGATGTGAACGAGGCGCAGATCAAGGAGCGCGTCCGGGCGTTCCTGGCCGGGCACGACCCCGTCGGGGACCGGCTGGGGTTCCTGCGGGCCCGGTTCGACGCCGGGCTGGCGTGGGTGTGGTTCCCCGAAGGGCTCGGCGGGCTGGGAGCGGCCAGGGAGCTGCAGCAGGTCGTCGAGCGGGAGCTGGCCGGGACGCCGCAGATCAACGGCGGCCTCCAGGGCATCGGGCTCGGCATGGCGGCGCCGACGATCCTGGCGTTCGGCACCGAGGAGCAGAAGCGGCGGTTCCTGCGGCCGCTGTGGACCGGCGAGGAGATCTGGTGCCAGCTCTTCAGCGAGCCGGGCGCCGGTTCCGACCTGGCCACGCTCGGGACGCGGGCGGTCAGGGACGGCGACGAGTGGGTGGTGGACGGGCAGAAGGTGTGGACGTCCGGCGCGCACCACGCGCGCTGGGCCATTCTCGTCGCCCGCACCGATCCGGACGTTCCCAAGCACCGCGGCATCACGTACTTCATCTGCGACATGCACGCGCCCGGGGTCGAGGTGCGGCCGCTGCGGCAGATCACCGGCGAGGCCGAGTTCAACGAGGTGTTCCTGACCGGGGTGCGGCTGCCGGACGACCTGCGGCTGGGCGCGGTCGGCGACGGGTGGCGGGTCGCGCAGACGACCCTCATGAACGAGCGGGTGGCCATCGGCGGCGCGCCGGCCCGGCGCGGCGGCGGCATGGTGGCCTCCGCGCTCGCGGCCTGGCGGGAGCGGCCCGAACTGCGTACGCACGACCTGCACCAGCGGCTGCTGTCGCTGTGGGTGGAGGCGGAGGTGACCAGGCTGTCGGGGGCGCGGCTGCGCGAGCAGCTGGCCGCCGGGCAGCCGGGGCCCGAGGGGTCGGGCATGAAGTTGTCGTTCGCCAGGCTCAACCAGGCGTTGTCCGGGTTCGAGGTCGAGTTCGGGCGCGACCTCGGCTACGACGACTGGACGTTCCGCCGCTCGGAGAACGTCGACTTCTACGGCCGCGGCCCCGGCTACCGCTACCTGCGCGCGAAGGGCAACTCGATCGAGGGCGGCACGTCCGAGATCCTGCGCACCATCATCGCCGAGCGGGTGCTCGGCCTGCCCTCAGAACCCCGCGTCGACAAGGACGTGCCCTGGAAGGACCTGCCGCGATGACACTTCTGTACTCGGAGGTCGAGGAGGAGCTGCGGGCGGCCGTGCGGGAGCTGCTCGCCGACCGGTGCCCGCCGGCCGCGGTCCTGCAGCGCATCGAGTCCGACCCGTACGACCTGGACCTGTGGAAGACGCTCGCCGGCGAGATCGGCGTGGCGGGGCTGCTCGTGCCCGAGGAGCACGGCGGGGCGGGGGCGTCGGCCCGCGAGGCGGCCGTGGTGCTGGAGGAGCTGGGGCGGGCGGTGGCGCCGGTGCCGTTCTTCACCAGCTCGGTGCTGGCCACGCTGGCGCTGCTGCCGACCGGCGACGCGCTGCTCGCCGACCTGGCCGAGGGCCGGCGTACGGCGGCGCTGGCGGTGTCGTTCGCGGCCTCGCCGTACCGGCCGCCGCGCGGCTTCGACGTGCGGGTGGCGGGCGGGCGGCTGTCCGGGCGGGTCACCGGCGTGGCCGGCGCGGACGCGGCGGACGTGCTGCTCGTGCCGGTGGACGGCGACCTGTACGCGGCCGAGGGCGCCGCCGTCGCGGTCGTGCCCTCGCTCGACCTGACCAGGCCGGTCGCCACGGTCACCTTCGACGGGGCCGAGGCCCGCCGCGTCGGCGCCTGCGACCTGCCCGGCGTGCTGCGCTCGGGCGCGGCGCTGCTGGCGTCGGAGCAGCTCGGCGTGGCCGAGTGGTGCCTGGACACGACGCTCGCCCACGTCAAGGAGCGCCACCAGTTCGCCCGGCCGGTCGGCTCCTTCCAGGCGATCAAGCACCGGCTCGCCGACCTGTGGCTCGACGTGGTCAGGGCCAGGGCCGCCGCGCGCAACGCGGTCGCCGAACCGTCGGAGGTGTCGGCGGCCGTGGCGCAGGCGTGGAACGCCGGCGTGGCCGTACGGGCCGCGGAGGAGGCGGTGCAGTTGCACGGCGGGATCGGGATGACGTGGGAGCACCCCGTGCATCTCTATCTGAAGCGGGCCAAGGCCGCGGAGATCGCGCTGGGGACGCCCGGCGACCACCGGGCGGCGCTGGCCTCACTCGCCGACGTGCCCGGCCCCGAGTGAGGCGAGCAGCAGGTCGGCGAAGTGCTGGCCCACCTGGGCGCCGGTGAGCGGCCCGTCGGCGTGGAACCACGTGCCCAGGTGGTGCACCGACCCGAAGAAGTAGTCGACGACCAGCTCGGCCGGGACCCTGTCGCTGAAGACGCCCGCGCGCTGCCCCTCGGCCACGAGATCGCGGAAGCGCTCGTGGTAGCGGCGGCGCTCGGCGCGCACCGTCTTCTGCGTCTCGGGGGCGAGCAGGTGCATCGACCGGAAGAAGATCTTGGAGTCGTCGAGGTTGGCGGTCGTGGTC
>DASUCK010000695.1:0-3683 GCA_036276095.1 Nonomuraea sp.
CGACGTCGAAGGCCACCTTCTGGCCCTCGAACAGCTCACGGTAGCCACCGTTGGACACGATGTTGGAGTAGTGCGCGAAGACGTCGGCGCCGCCGCCGTCCTGCGCGATGAAGCCGAAGCCCTTTTCCGAGTTGAACCACTTAACGGTACCGGTCGCCATTTCGATCTCCCTTGATCAGGGGGCTGTGACGGATTCCGCACCTCGCGGATCCCGTGTCGCCGGCATGTGCCCCATCCGGAGATGACCGGAAAACACAAACGCACCTGACGTTACATCTGTCCAGGTGCGCACAAGTCATATGGGTACCACAACTGCAACAGGGTTGACGTTACCATCTGCTTTCACTCGGATGCAAATCAGCGCGGGTCGAACGCGGGGTTGAGTATGGCCTACTCAGGTCGTCCGCCGCCGCCGTCCCTACGGTCGGGACGAGGACGCGAGGACCGAGGGGGTCACCATGCATCTCGTTCCCCTGGCGCCGAAGGCGCTGGCCAAGCTGGAGGGCAGGTTCAGGGACCGGCAGGCGGCCGGGCTCCTCCCCGAGCACATGACGTTCGAGGACTACTACGCCGCCTGGCGGGCCGAGCAGGGCGACCCGCGGGTCGCCGGCCGGGACGACGGCAGCGTCGCCTCCGCACCGGCCCCGGGCGACGCGCAGCTGATCACCCGGCCGCCGAAGAAGCTCAAGGGCACCGTCCACACCCTGGTGCTGCTGGTCGACTTCCCCGACCGGCCACACCGCCCCGAGCACGACGTCGCCCACTTCACGAAGCTGCTGTTCGGCACCCAGCCGGGCAGCATGCGCGACTACTACCGCAAGGTCAGCGCCGGGCCGAACAGCATCGACGTCGACGGGGAGGTGTTCGGCTGGCTGCGCCTGCCGCAACCGCTCTCCTTCTACGCCGACAGTCAGTCGGGGCGGGGCCGGGAGCCGCGCAACGTCCAGGGCATGGGGGCGGACGCCGTACGCGCGGCGCTGGCCGCCGGGGTCGACTTCACCCCGTACGACGTGCTCGGCGAGCACCGGGTGACCGCGCTCGTCGTCGTGCACGCGGGGCCGGGCGCGGAGGAGTTCGCCGAGCCGGAGCGGCTCGGGTTCATCTGGAGCATGAAGTGGAACGTCGGCAGCCGGCCCATCCAGGTCGCGCCCGAACTGTCGGTGAACACGTTCCTCACGCTGCCCGAGGACTGCAAGGTCGGCGTGTGCGCGCACGAGTGGGGGCACCTGGTGCCGCGCTGGGCCGACTACTACGACACCGACAGGAACGCCACCCGCCTGAAGTCCCAGGGCCTCGGCGACTACTGCCTGATGGCGTCGGGGAGCTGGGGCAACGACGGCGACACCCCGGTCTTCCCCAACAGCATGCTCCGCATGTTCCACGACTGGGTCACCCCGCGCGTCGTCACCGAGACCACCCGCGGGCTGGTGCTCCGCCCGGTGGCCGAGGGCGGCGACTTCCTCCAGGTGCGCAACCCGCAGACGATGAAGGACACGCAGTACGTCGTCGTGGAGTACCGCAGGCGGCGGGACCAGGACGCCTTCCTGCCCGACCACGGCATCGCCGTCTACATGGTGGACGAGGCCATCGCCGACGTCGACGACGAGAACGCCCTCGCCATCGAGCTGATCCAGGCCGACGGCCGCCGCGACCTGGCCAAGTTCACCGGCAACCGGGGCGACGTCGGCGACCTGTACCCCTCGAACGGGAACGCGACCCTGAGCGTCCGCACCCGCCCGCCCCTCCGCCTTCCCGGCGGCGGCGACACCGGCGTGACCATCCAGGTCTTCGGCACGCCGGGGGACGACGACATGACGGTGGACGTCGTGTTCGACGCGTAGCGCCCCGGCGGAGACGCGTGATGCGCCCGGTGGAGACGCGTAGCGCCCCGGCGGAGAACGGCGCCGCCGGCCCGGGCCGCCCCCCGCTGGGGCGGCCTGGGCCGGTTCGGTCAGGCGCAGGTGTAGCCGGACGGGAGCGCGGTGTCGCCGTTCGGGCGGCTCGCCTGGAAGCCGACGCTGGTGATGCTGCCTCCCGGGGCGATGGCGCCGTTGTGGGAGACGTTCCTGATGGTCACGGTCTGGCCGCTGACGGTGGCTGTGCCGTTCCAGGAGCCGGTCAGCGTGTGGCCGGCCGGGAGGGTGACGGTGACCGTCCAGCCGTTGACGGCCGAGGTGCCGGTGTTGGCGATGGTCAGGGGCTGGATGACGTACCCGTTGCTCCACTGGGTCTGCACGGTCGCGGTGGCCGCGCAGCCTCCGGTGGAGGAACCGGGCTGGGTGGTGACCTGCGCGGTGCCGGAGACCGGCGAGGTGTTGCCGGCCGCGTCCCGGGCCCTGACCTGGTAGCGGTAGGTGGTGCTCGGGGTCAGGCCGGCGTCGCTGTACGAGGTCGTGGCCGACGTCCCGACCTGGGCGAACGTGCCGCCGCTCGCGCCGGGGGCGCGCAGGACGTCGTAGCCGGCGACACCCGTGTCGTCGGTCGAGGCCGTCCAGGTCAGGGCCGTGGCCGTGGACGTCGTCCCCGAGGCGGTCAGGCCGGTCGGAGCGGTCGGCGGGGTGGTGTCGCCGCCGCCACCGCCGCCGGCGAGCGTCGGGGTGGTCCAGTCGCGCCACTCGGCCAGGTTGCCGGCCTTGTTGGTGGCGATCCGCATCGAGCCGGTGTAGCTGCCCGAGTTCAGCAGGAACTTCTGGACCTGCTGCTGCAGCGGCGTACGCCACTCCGGCCGGGTGGCGCAGTGGGTGCCGTCGGAGACCGAGGACCAGTAGGTGATGTTGCCGGTCGCGTCGAGCGCCCGGTAGACCTCCGCGCCGCCCAGCGCGCCGACGCTCGCGGACCGGGCGGCCAGCCAGTCGATGTGCGGGTTGTCCATGATGAACAGCCCGCGCGGCGCGATCATGCCGACCACCGAGTGCGTGTCGACCGGCAGCCGGTTCGGGTTGCCGGTGAAGGAGCCGAACGCGTCGCCGAGCCACGGCTGCTCGGAGTAGGCGCTGCTCAACGGCTGCGCGCCGCTCTCGCCGGGGATGGCGCGGAAGGCCGCGACGCCGCCGCTGCCGGACTCGATCGGCATGGTCAGCGAGATGCGCTGGTCGAAGGCGCCGGCGATGAAGGCGCCCTTGCCGTACCGGGAGCAGCCGGTGACGCCGGCCGTGTTCGCGTGCAGGATGGTGCCGCCGGACTGCTCGATGACGTCGATGATCCGGCTCACGCCCCAAGCCCAGGCGGCCAGCAGCCCGGTGCTGCTCGTCGCGCCGTAGACGGTGTAGAACGCGCCCTGCTTGTTGGTGCGCGGGGTGCCCTCCCGGCCGACCGCGAGGGGGTCGTAGGTGACGACCGCGGCGCCGGCCGCGCGGATGGCGGCCGTGTCCGCGCCGAGCCCGCCGATGACGATGACGGCAGGGAAGGGGCCCGAGCCGCTCGGCAGCTGCACGCCCGCGGAGAAGCTCGCGCTCCTGCCGTTGTGCGACACGTTCACGGTGATGGTGGTGCTGGTCACCGTGCCGGTGACGCCGGAGGGCTTCGCCGGCTTGTCGCCGTAGACGAACCGCTCCGACAGCTCCCTGATCTCGGCCCGCCGGCAGCGCCAGTCGGCCTTCGTCGTGATACGCGTGCCGTCCAGCTTCCTGAACGGGTCCGGGAGCCGGGGGTCGGTCGGCAACGATCCCTCGCCGGGCACGGTC
>DASUCK010000696.1:0-21799 GCA_036276095.1 Nonomuraea sp.
CGACCACCGAGAACACGATGGACGCCCCGGCGATCAGCGGATAGAGCCTCGTAGCGGCGGTCATGCCCCCAACTCTTCCGCCCGCAGGCACCCCGGGACATCCGGCCACGACCCCGACCCCACCCTGACCCGACCCTGACTCCCCACCCCATCCCCCGGCACCACGAGGAGCGGGTGGCCGGCCGGCGGGGGTGGCTCCGTCGTTCGTGGGGCGGGCGCGCGTCAGTCGAGGATGTGCGTGGTGGCGCGGGTGTAGCGGTGGCGGATCTCCGGGACGGCCGTTCCTTCGTACGTGGACGTGTCCCGCGTGGTCCACTCCGGGGTCGTCAGGAGTGTGGCGGCCTGGTACGCGGCGCCGTCGGCGACGTATTCGGCCGGGGGCGGGACCGTGACGGGGACGCCGAAGACGGTGGGGGCGATACGGCGGACGGCCTCGGAGCGGGCGGCCCCGCCGATCAGCAGCACCCGCTCGGGCCGGGTCCGCAGCGCGTCGAGGGCGTCGGCCAGGCCGCACAGCATGCCCTCGACGGCCGCCCGCGCCAGGTGGGCGGGCGTCGCCGTGGACAGGGTGAGGCCGTGGATGGAGCCGGTGGCGGTGGGCCGGTTGGGGGTGCGTTCGCCCTCCAGGTACGGCACCAGCGTCAGCCCCCCGGCCCCGGGCGGCGCCTGGAGGGCGAGGTCGCTCAGCTCGTCGAGGCCGACTCCGGCGATGCGGGCGGCGGCGTCCATGACGCGGGCCGCGTTGAGCGTGCAGACCAGCGGCAGGAAGCGCCCGGTGGCGTCGGCGAACCCGGCCACCGCCCCGGACGGGTCGGCGCTGGGCGTCTCGGCGACCGCGAACACCGTGCCGGACGTGCCCAGCGACACCACGACGTCGCCGGGCCTGGCGCCCACGCCGAGCGCGGCGGCCATGTTGTCGCCCGTGCCGGGGGCGAGGAGCACCCTCCCGCCGGCCGGCGCGCCGGTGACGGCCGCGACGGCCTCCTCCGCCGGCCCGAGCACCCGCGGCAGCAGCGGCACGGACCCGAAGGCGGCCTTCAGCAGGTCGGTACGGTAGGTGCCGGTCGCCGGCGACCAGTAGCCGGTGCCTGAGGCGTCGCCCCGGTCGGTGGTGAGCCGGTCGAGGGGCGGGGCGGGCGCGTCGCGCCAGGCGGCCCGCGAGAACGGCACGCCCGAGGCCAGCGCCCCGGCCAGCCGCCAGGTCAGCCAGTCGTGGGGCAGGCACACGGCGGCGGTGCGCCGGGCGTTGTCGGGCTCGTGCTCGACCAGCCAGCGCAGCTTGGTCACCGTGAACGACGCCACCGGCACCAGCCCCACGGCGTCGGCCCACGCCCGCGCGCCGCCCAGCTCGGCGGTGAGGTCGCGGGCGGCCTGGGCGGAGCGGGTGTCGTTCCAGAGCAGGGCGTCGCGGACGACGTTTCCCGACCCGTCGAGGCAGACCATGCCGTGCTGCTGCCCCGCGACGCTGACGGCCGCCACGCCGTCGAGCCCGCCGGCCGCCTCCAGGGCCTCCAGCAGCGCCGTCCACCAGTGGGACGGGTGGACCTCGGTGCCCTCGGGATGCCGGGCGCGGCCCTCCCGCACCAGCGTGCCCGTGTGCGCGTCACGAACGACGACCTTGCAGCTCTGCGTCGAAGAGTCGATTCCCGCGACCAGCGTCACCCACGGACTCCTAACACGTGTTCCAGCGCAAGCTGGTTGAGACGGGTGAAATGGTACCCGCGCCGCGCGGCCGCGTCCGGGTCGAAGTCGTCGCCGGCCAGGTCGGCCAGGGTCTCGCCGCGGTTGAGCGTGGGCAGCCCGAGCTCTTCGACGCGGGAGGCCCGCAACGCTTCCCGAACGTCCGGATCAGCCCTGAATTTTCGCGCCTTATCGCGAAGAATCAGATATGTCCGCATGTTGGCGGCGGCGGACACCCACACGTCGGACCGGTCCTCCGTCCGCAGCGGCTTGTAGTCGAAGTGCCTTGGACCGTCGTAGCCGCCGTGCTCCAGCAGGTCGACCAGGAAGAACGCGCTCATCACAGCGCCGTGGCCGAAGATCAGGTCCTGGTCGAAACGCGGCCCGTGCTGGCCGTTGAGGTCGATGTGGAACAGCTTGCCGTGCCACAGCGCCTGCGCGACGCCGTGGACGACGTTGAGCCCGGCCATCTGCTCGTGGCCCACCTCGGGGTTGAGCCCCACCATGTCGGGGAACTCCAGCTCGCCGATGAACGCCAGCGCGTGGCCGATCGTCGGCAGCAGGATGTCGCCGCGCGGCTCGTTGGGCTTGGGCTCGATGGCGAAGCGGATGGCGTAGCCGCGCTCGCGTACGTAGCCGCACAGCAGGTCGATGGCCTCCTTGTAGCGGGCGAGCGCGGCCCGGACGTCCTTGGCCGCGTCGGACTCGGCCCCCTCGCGCCCGCCCCAGCACACGTAGGTGGCGGCGCCCAGCGAGGCGGCCAGGTCGAGGTTGCGCGCGACCTTGCGCAGGGCGTGTCGCCGGACGTCGCGGTCGTTGCTGGTGAACGCGCCGTCGCGGAAGACGGGATGCTGGAACAGGTTGGTGGTGGCCATGGGCACCTTCAGCCCGGTCTCGGCAAGCGCTTTCCGAAAGCCCGCGACGGCCCGGTCGCGATCAGGCTCGACGGCCAGCAGGTCGTCGTCGTGAAAGCTGACGCCATAAGCCCCCAGCTCGGCCAGCCGGTGAACGCTCTCGACGGGATCGAGGGGAGCACGGGTCGCGTCTCCGAAGGGATCGCGCGCCTGCCAGCCGATCGTCCACAGACCGAACGTGAATCGATCGTCAGGGGTTGGCTCATACATGTACCCGATGCTCCCCTCGCGATCAGTTCTTCACAAGCCCGACGGGTCGCGCCCCACGCTGATCTCCTCGGCGATCTTGCGTATCTCCGCCACCTCGAGGCCGGGAGCCTTGGGCAGGTCGCGCAGCAGCGCGTCCATGACCACGGGCACGGGCTGACCGGCCAACCGGCCGGCGATCCCGTGAACCGCCCTGAACAGCGCCTCTTCGGTGTCGCGCATCGGCATCTCCTCGTTCGGGTACCCGCAGAACGGTACGGCCTCGGCACGACAGTTTTCCCGCTACCCCTCCAGCGTGTTCCCGTCGGCCGCGTAAATGATGGCCGTACAGATCTCGTCCAGCTCGCGTACCTGCTCGGGCTTGAGGACGTCGAACAGCGCCCGCCGCACCTCCTCGACATGGCCGGGCGCGGCGGCGGCGAGGGCGGCGCGGCCGTCGCCGGTGAGGACGGCGAGGTTGCCGCGGCCGTCGGCGGGGCAGCGCTCGCGGCGCACCCACCCGCGCTCCTCCAGGCGCGCCACGGCGTGCGACAGGCGACTCCGCGAGCCTCCCGTACGGGCGGCCAGCTCGCTCATCCGCATCGCCCGCCCCGGCGCCTCGGACAGGCGCACGAGGATCACGTAGTACGCGTGGGGCATCGCGGCGTCCCGCTGCAACTGCCGGTCGAGGGCCTCGTTGATCAGCTGGGTCGCCCCCAGGAAACTGCGCCAGGTCCGCTGCTCATCCTCGTCCAGCCATCTCGTCACCCTCTCAATTTAGTTGAACTCTCATATACTCAGGCTTGGGACTCTGCTGAAAGGGGATCACCATGCCGGTCCAGCGGCTCAACCACGCGGTCCTGTACGTCCGCGACGTGGAGCGCAGCGTCGCCTTCTACCGGGAGGCCCTCGGCTTCGAGGTCGTGATGGGCATGCGCGGCGCCGCCTTCCTGCAGGCGCCGGGATCGACCAACGACCACGACCTCGGCCTGTTCCAGATCGGCGCGGACGCCGCCCCCTCGGCCGCCGGCCGCACCTCGGTCGGCCTCTACCACCTGGCCTGGGAGGTCGACACCCTGGAGGAACTGGAGCGGGTCGCGGCCACGCTGACCGACCTCGGCGCGCTCGTGGGCGCCTCCGACCACGGCACCACCAAGGCGATCTACGCCAAGGACCCCGACGGGCTGGAGTTCGAGGTGTCGTGGCTGGTGCCGGCCGCGCTCATCACCGACGAGACCCTCGCCGCCCGCGCCAGCATCCGCCCGCTCGACCTCACCGCCGACAAGGCACGCTACGGCGCCACCACCCGCGGCGGCGTGGGCGTCTCGATCCCCGCCTGACCTGTGCCCGGCACCGGGCCTGACATCGGGCTGGAATCGGGCCTGACATCGGGCCCGGCACCCGGCCCGGCGCCGGGGCCGGCACCGGCCTGATGCGGCGCCCCCTGTCTGCAGTACCGTGGGCTGTACCAGGTCCTTCTGTCACGGAGAGCGGCCATGCCAAGCGATCCTGACCACGTGCTCGACGCCATCGACGGCGCCGTCGACGACTGGGAGACGCTGAGCGCCGACGCGATGCGCTGGGCGCCTCCCGAGGCCAAGAGTCCCGACTTCATGACCGAGATGACCGAGATCTTCGGCCCGCTGGTCAACGCGTTCTCGCAGGCCCTGCGGCCGGTCAGCGACGCGTTCGAACGCGTGCTCCACGCCATCGACGCCACCGACGACGAGGACGACCGCCGCTAGGCCGGTCCGGGAACGCTTGCGCGCCCGCGCGAGAAGGCGATTCCTCCGGGGCCGGGATCGCGGCTAGACTCGGGCCATGCACTGGCGACAATGATGACTGACCAGCGGCCAGCCGGCGCGGGCGCGCGGGCCTCCGAGGCGACGAGCACTCGGAGAGTCCCTGTTCGTCCCCCTGGAAGGCCTCATGCTCGTCGCGAAACTTTACGCCTACGCGTTTCTAGGCGATTTCATCCTGCTTTACCCGGTCTACTCGCTGTTGTTCATCGACACCGGGTTGTCCGTGGCCGAGACCTCGTCCCTGTTCGTCATCTGGTCGGTGACGGGCCTGGTGCTGGAGGTCCCGTCCGGCGCGTGGGCCGACGCCGTGTCCCGGCGTCTGCTGCTGTGCCTCGGCCCGTTGCTGGCCGGGGCCGGGTTCGCGCTGTGGATCCTCTTCCCCTCCTACTGGGCGTTCGCCGCGGGCTTCGTGCTGTGGGGCGCCCAGGGCGCGCTCGTGTCCGGCGCGTACGAAGCCCTCGCCTACGAGGAGCTCGACCGCCTCGGGCAGAAGCGCCGCTACGCCACCGTGATGGGCCGGGCCGACGCCGCCGGGCTCGTGGCGACCGCGGCGGCCATGGGGCTCGCCGTGCCGGTGTTCGCGGCCGGCGGTCACCTCGCCCTGGGCGCGGCCAGCGTGGCGGCCTGCGTGCTGTCCGGCGTCGTGGCGTTGACGCTCCCCGAGCATCGCTCCCCCGGCGCGGGCGGCGAGGGGAGCTACCTGGCGGTGCTGCGCGCGGGCGTCGCGGAGGCCCGCGGCGATCGCGGCGTGCTGCGCGCGTTGCTGCTGCTGTCGTTCGTGCCGGCGATCTGGGGGGCGCTGGAGGAGTACGTCCCGATGCTGGGCCTCGAGACCGGCGTCGCCGTGGCGGCCGTTCCCCTGCTGGTGCTGCTCGTGTGGGCCGGGGCCACGGCCGGCGGGCTGCTCTCCGGGGTGGCCGCGCGCCTGCCCGGGCCCGCTCAGGCGGCGCTGATCGCGGGTGCGGCGCTGGCTCTGGGGGCCGGGGCGGCGAGCGGGCATCCGGCCGGGTTCGCGCTGATCGCGGTGGCGTTCGGGGCGTTCCAGATGGCCGGTGTGGCGGCCGACGCCCGGCTGCAGGAGCGGATCGACGGCTCGGCGCGGGCCACCGTCACGTCCGTCGCCGGCCTCGGCATGAACGTGGTCACGCTGGCCGTCTACGCCTCCTACGGGCTCGCCTCGTCGGGGTTGTCGCACGGCATGACGTTCGCGTTGCTCGTGACGCCGTACGTGCTGGTCGCCGTGCTGGCGGCGCGGCGGTCAGTACCGGGACGGGATCCGCTTCGGTAGCGGAGCCCGTTCGGGAGCCTCCTCCTCCACGGGGGGAGGGGGCTCCTCCGGAGCCTGGGCCCGGCCCCGCCACCGGGACGGGAACGCGGCGGCGACCAGGAGCACGACCCCGGCCGGCAGCGCCCACGTGCCGAGCAGGGCCGCGTACGCGTCGAGGTACGCGCCCGGCACGAGGTCGAACCCCAGCCGGTGGTCGCCTCCCATGGCCAGACGCACCGGCAGCGCCGCCCCCAACGCGGTGAGGGCGAGGCCGGGCAGTAAGGCGGCGAGCGGCGACAGTCTCGACCCGGCGAGCACGCCGATGACCACGAGGGCGGCGACGAACATCGACGTCCGAAACCAGTCGGCGGCCGGCGGGATCGGGACCCAGGCGGCGATCCGCTCCGCGCGCGGCGAACCCGCGGCCGCGCCGTACCCCAGACCTGCGGCGAGGAGGGGCGTGGTCAGCAGTCCCGTGCCGGCGCCGAGCAGGTGGCGAACACCATTACGCATGCGGAACACCTCCAGCAACGCGACCTTACCGACGTGTCCCACGACTCGCCTTTAAGGCGTGAAATGTCGGATCGGTGGTGTGCCCAAAATCCGGCCATACCACCAATATAGGATTCCTTTGATATCTGACGGTCTGCCTACCAGCCGTTAACTTGACAGCACCCCCACCCGAGGAGTGCACATGTTGAGTAAACGCTGTGCGTGGGTAGGCGGCGCCATCTTAGCCGTCTGCCTGGTCACCCCCCTCAGCCCCGCGGCTGCCGCCCCGCCGTCCGCACCCCCTGGCATGGTCGAAGCGCTCGAACGCGACCTCGGCCTGTCCGAGCAGCAGGTCGTCACCCGCCTGGCCAACGAGCAGCGCGCGGCGGCCGCGGAGTCGGCGCTGACGGCGCAGCTCGGCGGATCGTTCGGCGGAGCCTGGCTCAACGACGACGCCTCCAAGCTCATGGTCGCCACCACCGACGCCCGCGCCGTCCCGGCCATCGAGGCGCGGGGCGCGCAGCCGGTGCTGGTCAAGCGCACGCTCGCCGACCTCAACGCGGCCATAGCCAAGCTCGACCTGGCCCCGCAGCGGGCCGCGGCCGGCGCGACGATCTGGTACGTCGACGTCAAGACCAACACCGTCTCCGTGCAGGCGCCCACGGTCGAGGCCGCCGAGGCCCTCGTCGCGGCCGCCGGCGTGGACCGCGGCCTGGTCAGCGTGGCGGCGACGGCCGAGCAGCCGAGGACGTTCATCGACATCATCGGCGGCTCGCCGTACTTCATCGGCTCCAGCCGGTGCAGCGTCGGCTTCTCCATCACCCGCGGCACCACCCCCGGCTTCGTCACCGCCGGGCACTGCGGCCGGGCCGGCTCCCGCACCACCAACCCGACGGGCACCTTCCAGGGCTCGTCCTTCCCCGGCAACGACTACGCGTGGGTCGCCGCCTCCGGCAACAACCCGACCCCGTTCGTCCGCGGCTCCGGCGGCGCGCTGGTGACCGTCCGCGGCTCGACGCAGGCGTCCGTGGGCTCGTCCATCTGCCGCTCCGGCTCGACCACCGGCTGGCGCTGCGGCACCATCCAGCAGCACAACGCCACCGTCCGGTACCCGCAGGGCACGGTCACCGGCCTGACCAGGACCAGCGCCTGCGCCGAGCCCGGCGACTCCGGCGGCTCGTTCATCTCCGGCAGCCAGGCCCAGGGCGTGACCTCCGGCGGCTCCGGCAACTGCACGACCGGCGGCACGACGTTCCACCAGCCCGTCAACGAGATCCTCGGCGCGTACGGACTCACCCTGCGCACCGGATGACCGGCCTGACCGGCTGAAACGGAACCCCGCGCAGCGTGCCCACCAGACCCGGGCACGCTGCGCGGCCGTTCCGCCGATGAGTTTCCGGCGCGGGCCGGGTCTGTCCGTCGTCAGCACCACGACGGACAGAGGAGCGATCTCGATGGGACGTGCCCGCCTGGGGAGCCTGCTGCTGGCGAGCACCGACCCGGAGCGCCTGCGCTCCTGGTACGCCGCCGCGCTCGACCCCGAGGACAACACCGACGTCAACGGGTATCGTGTGCTGAAGTTCGGTGAGTGCTTCCTGCTCATCGACACGCGGCACGACGTGGGGGACAAGAATCCCGAGCCCGGCAGGGTGATACTGAACTTCGACGTCGAGGACGCCCGCGCCGTGGCAGCCCGCATGGAGGACGCGGGCGTGACGTGGCTGGCCGAGCTCGAGGACCGCGACGGGAGCCTGTTCGCCACGGCGATCGACCCGGACGGCAACTACGTACAGATCATCCAGTTGAGCGAGCAGCATCGCGGGGGGATGTGAGATGTTCGGCGAGACCAGAGCGTTCAGCGGCTTCTCCGTCAACGACCTGGAGGCCGCCAAGTCCTTCTACGGCGAGGTCTTGGGGCTGCGGGTCACCGAGGAGCACGGCCTGCTGACACTGTCCATAGCGAGCGGCACGGAGATCCTCGTCTACCCGAAGGAGAATCACGTCCCGGCCACGTTCACGATCCTCAACTTCCCGGTCGCGGACATCGACAAGGCCGTGGACGAGCTGGCGGCGCGCGGCGTGCGCTTCGAGCGCTACCCCGGCCTCCCGTGCGACGAGAAGGGCATCTGCCGCGACCAGGGCGGCCCGCCGATCGCCTGGTTCACCGACCCGGCCGGCAAACATCCTGTCGGTCCTGCAGCAGTAGCGACCCGGCTCCTCCCTCCTCCGGGGAGAGGAGCCGGACCTCCGGGGTACGGGACCGGCATGGGTCGCATCCTGGTAGGAACGGCATCCTGGACCGACAAGACGCTGCTGGCGTCCGGGTGGTATCCCGACGACGCCACCACCGCCGAGGATCGGCTGCGGTACTACGCCAGCCAGTTCCCCGTGGCTGAGGTGGATTCGTCCTACTACGCGCCCCCGGCGGAGAGCACGGTGACGCTGTGGCGCGACCGGACACCCGACGACTTCACCTTCGACGTGAAGGCGTTCTCCCTCCTGACCCAGCACCCGACCAAGCCCGGCGCCCTGTACAAGGACCTGCGCGAACGCCTCGGCGAGCCCAAGAACAACCTCTACCTGCGCGACCTGGACGACGACGTGGTCGACCAGGTGTGGGAGCGGTTCCTGTCGGCGCTCGCCCCGCTGCACGAGTCGGGACGGCTGGGCGCGATCCTGTTCCAGTTCCCGCGGTGGTTCCCCATCGGCAAGCGCAACAAGCAGTACATCCTCGACTGCAAAGCCCGCTGCGACCCACTCCGGATCTCCGTGGAGTTCCGCAACCACACGTGGATGGACGAGGACAACCAGGCCGAAACCCTGGACTTCCTCACCTCCTACGGGCTGCCGTACGTGATCGTGGACATGCCGCAGGGCTACCCCGACTCCGTCCCGCCCGTGCTCGCCGCCACGTCCGACCTGGTCGTGGCCCGCTTCCACGGCCACTCCGAGCACTGGACCAGCCACGACGTCCACGAGCGCTTCGGCTACCGCTACTCGGAGAAGGAACTGCGCGAGTGGGCTCCCAAGCTGCGCCGGCTGTCCGAGGAGGCCGAGAGCACCCACGTCCTCATGAACAACTGCTACCGCGACTACGCCCAGACCAACGCCGCGCAACTGGCCCGCCTGATCCCGAAGGCGTGACCCCGTCTGCGAGGCCGCAGTGGCCTTTCTCAGGGTCGTTCTTGGCCTTTCTCAGGAAGGTTGCCGCCGGGTAGCGGTGGCGGTATCGCCACGCCCCACGAAATATCCGTGAGAATCTCAGAGAGCTTTTCATCCTGGCAGCGCTGGAACCCTTAACCTTCCGAGCCGCAGCAGAACAACGAAGCACGAAGAGCATCCATATCAATGTTCCGCTCATCGCGCTGGCCGTCCCCCCGCACATTATGGAGGGGCACTGCCGGGGCTCGTGGTCATGCCGCAGCCGACGATGCCGCACCAGCGACCGAGCACGACCCGGCGCACAGCGCGGCGTCCCAACAGCCGCCCGGGAGGACCTGAACCATGGGCGCAGCGTCATACCCGCAGCCTCGTCCGCCCGTCACTGTATATCCACAATAGCCGGGTCCATCAGACTGCAAGCCTCGTGGCTATCGACAACCACGGCTGGCCGACTCGGGCCGAGGATAGCACACAGTGAACGCCCATGCCGCTTCCGGACCCCAAGACGATCATGAAGCCGAAATGAAGACCCGCCACATTATCCTGCCTATTGTCGCTGCCGAAACTCAGCGACCTAGAACGTTAACCGATTCGTCGAAAGAGGACGAGCTATGCGTATTATGAAGGGCCTCCTGGTTGCGGGATCCATCGCCGCGTTGGGATTCCTGGGGGCAGGCACGGCCGCAGCCAACACGCCGGACATGACGTACAACTCCGTCAACCCTGACATGACGTATAACTCCGTCAACCCTGACATGATGTACAACTCCGTCGACCCCGACATGATGTACAACTCCGTCGACCCCAACATGCTGTACAACTAGGTCTCAATCAGGCCCGTGATGGCCTAACGAGAGGCCTCCTGGGCGGCATAGTTAAGAAGGCCTCAACGGTTCGCCAGGCTCGGCTCCGCATCGGCCAACGATGCGGAGCCGAAGTCATATCCCTAAACAGTGCTCCCACAGGAACCAGAAACACCAAGAGACCGTACGCGTCCTTCCTCAGTTCCTCGCCCCCCACCCAAGAGCCGAACACCACGTTTCAGGGCCCGACCACCACAGGTCCGACAGATCAGTCAGCGGACCCCAGCGCCACTGTGGCGATGCGTCTGACCACGTCAACGGCGGTACCCCATCCGTCGCCACACCGACTCCCGGCGTAGTCGTAACCACCGCCCCACGCTGACCAAGACACCCTCCGCAGGCGCATCGAGGGGGACACTCTTCTTGGCCCCCTCCCCTCCACATTCCGTCTCAAATACCTTGAGCCGTACGCCGAGGCGGCCCGCACGTGGCTACACGCTGAGGCCGAGGTCGTCGACACCACGTACCTCACGCCCGCCCAGGCCGCCCCGCAGATCGCAGAGGCCGTCGAAAGCTGAGCTCCGCCCGCCAGGAAGAGCTCTGCACCGCGATGAACGTTTCCGTTCACAGCACTAGCCAGCCTTGCCGGCCAGCAGGAACACCCTCGGGAAACCACGCCTTTCATCCTGCTCACCGGGAAACACCAGCCGGGCACTCTCGACGATGCCCCGCTCGCGGAGCATGCCGGAGATCAGGTCCGTGGACCATCGGTAGGCCAACGTGACGACGTGGTCGTACGGCTCGGCCGGCTGCGCCGGATCATCGGTCGACGAGAAGGAAAGCAGCACCTGCCCGCCGGGCGCGAGCACGCGGGCGAACTCGTCGAACACCTCGTGCACCCGCTCGGGCGGGGTGTGGATGATCGAGTAGTGGCTGAAGACGCCACCCACGCTGCCGTCCGCAAGCTCCAGGGCGAACATGGAGCCGATCTCGAACCGGATGCCGGGATGCTCCCGGCGACCCTGCTCGATCATCTGCGATGACAGGTCGATCCCGAACACGGGCAGTCCCAGCGCATGGAGGTAGGCCGTGTAGTGCCCTGGCCCACATCCGAGATCAGCGATCGGCCCGGCGCCCGTGGCCTTGACCAGGGCGGCGAAGGTGTCGATGAGGGCCCGGTCCAGCGGCTTGTCCATGAGGGGGTCGCGGAAGAAATCGCTGTACCGAACTGCCATCGCGTCATAGGCGGTGCGGGTCGTGTCGAGGAAGCCGGCTTCGGTCATGGTCGCTCAACATAGCGTGGCCTGGTGGGCGTTCAGCCGATGTACGGCAGGCCCGTTCCGGTCAGGTAGTGCTCGATCCGCACCCGCATTGACCGGTCCATCCGCAACCCCGCCACGCGGTCGCGGGCGATCCAGCGGACTTCGCGGGACTCGTCGCCGGGTGTCGGCTCGCCGCTGACGGCTCGGGCGGTCAGGACGATGGAGAACTCCTGGCGGCCTCGTCGCTGCTGGTGTAGAGGATGACGTGGCGGGGGTCGCTGTAGGTCCCCCGCGAGGCCGGCGATCTCGCACCTGATGCCGGTCTCTTCGAGGGTTCCCCGCATCGCAGGCATCGCGCGGTGGAGTTCGAGAAGTTCCTGATCAAGGTAGACAAAGGTACCCGCTGAGCTCGATGTCCACCTGATCTGCGACAACGACGCGACCCAGAAGACGCCCGCATCAAGAAGTGGCTCTGGCACTTCCGCGCTTTCCAGTGCAGGCGCTGGAGAAGGACATCCGCGCCCGGATCGCCTCCTGGAACGAGGACCCCAAGCCCTACGTCTGGGTCAAGACCGTCGAAGAGATCCTCGATGCCCTCGCCGCATTTTTGTCGACGAATTGCTGACCCAGGCACTCGGTGCGCGCCCGCGCCGAGCGCTCGCGGTTGCCACACTCATCGTGACGCCATGAACAGCCGTCGATTGCAATACGTGACATGCTGTTACTCGGCGCTATCATCGTTGAGTCGTATCACGAGTGAATGACTGGGGGTACGTTGAAGGTTTTCGTACGGATTGCCGTGATGGCCGTGGTCGGATGCGGCACGCTGCTGGCTGCGACCACCGCGTCAGCCGCCGCACCGCCTCGGGAGGACTCCCTGCTCACCCGGCTGGTCGGCGCGGACCTCAGTACCGTGATCAGGGCACTCCCCGGCATTTTCTGCGGCAACCGCCTGGTCAGCTACAATTCGCCGATGCCAAATTCCCCAACGAATTGCATCAACGGCCCGGTAAACTCCGGAAACTCCACCAACAGCGGGAACTACCACAGTGAGGGAAATCCCATCAACAGTGGCAACTTCTCGAACAGCAACGGCTCCAACGGCAGCAACAACACTCTCAACGGCGGCAACACCGCCAACGGGCCTCAGTCCCTGGCTCGGTGACGGGGTATGAGGGCTTTGATGGGCAGGGCCGGAGCAGTTGTGCTGATGACGGCCTCGGTGTCCATGGCACCAGTCGAAGCCGCCGGGTCCTCCAGCTTTCCAGCTTTCGGGTACGGAATACCCAAAGACAGCGGGAACCCATGGAAGAGCGGCAACTACCGGAGCAAGGGCCGCCAGGTGAACAGCGGCAACTTCGCCAATGTGAACGCCTCCATCAACAGCAACAACGTCCACAGCGGCTCGAACTTCGCCAACGGCCCCCAGTGCGTCATCGAGCGCAAGAGCATCGCCAAGCGGGGCTGTTGACCCGACCCAGGCCTGGCCACGTATGAGTGACGTCACGCTGTCGCCGAGCGGTGCCCGCCGGATGCTCGCCGACATGCTCAAAGCCGAGGTCGACGCCTACAACGCCAACGACGTTTCGATTCTCCGCCTTGAAGGCCCCGGCCTGCCCCGTCGGGATGGTGGCCCTGGCCGCACACCGTTACAACGGTAACGGCCGAGGCTGTACCCGCAACCGTGGGCGGCGTACCTCGGCGGGCTCGCGGAGGTGTCGCGGTAGGAGGTGACGCTCGACACCGAGCCGGAGCCGGACGCGGGCAAGCCCGTCTACGCCGACGTGGTCACCCACGACCACGAGGTACGGCCGATCGTCCCCGCGTCGCTACGGCGCGGTAACCGCAGGCCGGCGCGGCCGCGGTGGTCACCGTCACCCATGGTGGGTGCAGGTGGTGGCCGTGGCGGTGGCACTGCCCGCGTTGTGCCGGCAGCGGCCCGCGAGATCATGTAGATCGTGCCGGACCTGCCCAGGCCGACGTGCGACAGCGGCCCGTCGAGCCCCGGCGGGCCGTCGCGGACCACGCGCAGGGACGGGTAGTCGCCGCCGCCGGCCGGGCCCGCCGTGTGGTGGCAGACCACGCCCTCCACCTCGGGTTGCGGCCCGTGGCCGCGCGACTGCCAGCCGGCAACCTCTACGACCGGAGGGCCGGTACACCTGGCCACATCCGCGACCTGGGTGAGCCATGGCATGAGGACCTCCTAGCTGGCACTACGGTCATGTGGCTGCTGCGAGCGCGGGCTTGGTAGGCGCGCCGGTGGTGTGACCAGGACAGGGCGCGTTGCAGGACGTGGCTGACGGGCGAAGTGACGGCACTTGCCGGACACGTCAGGAGCCCCGCAGGCGCGTCTGGGGTGCGGGGGGATCGATGATGGCCCGTAGAACTCTTGCGCGCCGATCGCCGTGAAGCCGGTGTGAAGGCGGGGACGGTTATGGTCGTGGGCGACTATGCCGTGGATCGCCTTTCGACCGGTGCAGGACGCGCTCTTGTGATCGCTCTCCTGCGCCGGAGGGGCGAGCCGGCAGACACCGTTCGGGTCTCGCTGCGAAAGGGACTACATGCTCGACTCCGGCGCGCGGCCGCAGCTTTACGCCGACTCCTTCTACGACGTACCCGCCCAGACGCCGACCGCCGGCCTCCCGCTGCAATCCGTACGCGTGCACAACCAGCACATCCTGCTGGAGGTCGAGGAGGAGCTGCTGGGCGGTGCGAGGCAGTTGCTGTGCGAGGTGGAGGCAGAGGTGTCTCTCAAGGCCGAGCAGCGCGGCATTCACATGTCCCGCATCGAGCAGGCCTTCCTCGACGTCGGCGGCGGGTCTCTGGCGGCGACCGCGCTGGCCGTCGCCGAGAGGATCCGCGACACCCAGGGCCAGGAAAGCGCGCGGGTGCGCTTGCGGACGCGGGCCCCGATCGTCACCACCACTCCGGTCACCGCGCTCACCTCGCCCGACACGGTGGAGATCTGCGCCGTCGCCGTGTCCGGCCCCCGCCCCTCGGTCGCGCAATCGCTGGGGGCCACGATCATCACGGCCTGCCCCTGCATGCAGGGGTACGCGCTCACCGACCTCGTCGATGAGCTGGGCCTCACCGCGGCGGACGGCCTCCGCGTGCTCAGCCGGGTGCCCATCGCCACCCACAGTCAAAAGGGCCGTGCCACCCTGACGGTACGCGCCCCCAGCCTGGCCGACCTGCCCGGATACCACACCCTGTACGGCGCCCTCGCCGATCACACCGCCCTCACCCAGGAACTGCTGAAGCGTCCGGACGAGTACGAGTTGGTCCGCCGAGCTCATCTGCGTCCTCAATTCGTCGAGGACGTCGCCCGTGATACGGCGGTCGGGCTCGCTCGCCGGCTGCAGGCCGCCGGGCACGATCTGCCGCGTCTCAGCGTCCATGTCATCGCCGACAGCTTCGAGTCGATCCACGGGCACGACATTCAGGCGGTTCTGGAGATGACCGCAGACCAGCTGGCGGCTTCCGCCGAGGAGGTGCCCGCCCGGCCCTGATGATGGCCCGCCCAGGCGGACCGTCTTCGCCAGGGTTTGAGGCCGAGCGCCAGGAGCAGCGTGGCGGCGACGACGGCAACGACGAGCGAGAGGCCGGCGGCGATGAGGGCGCCGACGACCATGCGCCGGTCCGCGGCCCGCTTCTCGTCGTCGGTGCGGCGCTGCTCCTTGAGTTCGGCGACCTCGGCCTCGACGGCGGTGAACCGCTGCTCGACGGCCTTCTGGTGCGCCTCGTCGATCGATGGTGCGCTGGCGCGGCTGGTCATGGTCAAGACGGTAACCAGCGTTCGTCTCTCCGAAGAGCAGACCCGCGCCCTCGACGAGATCGGGGAGCGCGAGGAGCGCAGCCGATCCTGGCTCATCTCGAAGGCGGTGGACGAGTTCATCGCCCGCCGCAGGCAGGCCGCCGAATTCCAGATGAACGGGGTGAACCGCAGTGAACTCATATGCCGGTTGCTACAACCGTTGCTGCAGTGGACCCCCGGAAACGACTCAGGGAGCCCCTTCAGATCAAGGAACTCCCTGGTCAACCTATGCGCGGCCGAGAGGACTCGAACCCCTGACCTGCTGATCCGTAGCCAGGTCAAGATCATTCACGGGCGTCCACCGCCGTCAGAAGAGCCTGCTCAACGTCCTCTTCAGCGTGATCTGGTTCCATGAGCGTCCGCCAACGTCCAGGGACATTGAAAGCAACAGCGTTAGCAAGATCGGCCAGACCTCGGTCGTCCCGAGACGGCTGCTGGCCCTGCCGCTACGAAGGGCTTTGATCAACGCGATTGCGCGTCGACGGCTGCCGCGGTTCACGGGGGTCTGGGAGCGGTGGAGCCCCCAGGATCTGCGGCGGGAAAGGCAAGGTGTTCACTGTAAGGCTGGCGGGTGGTCAGGCAGTGGAACAGACAGCCGAGGAAGCGGTTGTAGAGGTTGCGCAGCGCGGCTGAATGGCGATCACCGTGTTCTTTGCGGCGGTCGTGGTGGACACGGGCGCCGGGCGAGGCGGTCAGGCTGGCGAAAGCCCAGATGTAGCCGACCGCGGCCAGGCGGCGGTCTTGACCCGGCGGTGGACGACGGCCCGGCTGCGTCCGCTGGCGCCAGTGATCGGGGCGGCTCCGGCATAGGCCTTGAGGGCGCGGGCGTCGGCGAAGCGGGTGCGGTCATCGCCGATCTCGGCGAACAGCCGGGCGGCTGGCAGCTCGCCCAGGCCGGGGAAGCTGGTGACGATGTCGTGGTCGGGGTGGTCGCGGAAGGCCCAGCCCGGCCAGCCCTGCCCCGACAACCGCCAGGCGCTGCGCCAGCGGCCGCCGCCCCAGCTCCCAGCTGCGCCAGGCGTAGCCGAGCTGGTGGCAGAACAGCCACACTAGGGCGGCGATCAGCAGCCCGTACACGCCCAGGAACCACAGCGGCGTCAAGTAGCCGGGGAACCACTCCCCCATCCATCGGTGCGGGCCAGGTAGTGCGGCCGCGATCAGTTCGCCGGCGAGCCAGACCAGGGCCCAGACGGCAGTCGGCCAGAGCAGCCGGCGCAGCCGGCCTCGGACGAACTGGCCGGCGGCCGTCCCGCGCGCCTGAGCCCGCTGCCAGCCGACCAGGTTGGCGTACGGGGAGGCGGAGACAGGTCCGCTGGAGGGGTCGTGGAACGGGATCTCCTTCCTGAACCCTGTTCGCGACGGCGCCGTTCTGCCGGTTCTCCATATGAACGGCGCGAAGATCGCCAGGCCGACCCTGCTGGCCCGCAAGGACCGGGACGAGGTCCGGTCCTTGCTGAGCGGGCACGGGTATGACGTGATCGAGGTCGAGGGTGACGACCTGCCCGGCATGCACCACCGGTTCGCCGACGCGCTGACGCGGGCGTGGACGTCGATCAAGGCGATCCAGGCAGAGGCCGTAGCGGCGACTGGGACGGTACCCGGCCCCGGTGGCCGATGATCGTGCTGCGGACGCCGAAGGGCTGGACAGGACCCGACATGGTGGATGGAGCGCAGGTGTCGGGCACATGGCGCTCTCACCAGGTGCCGCTGGCTCGAGTGAAGGGCAACGAGGAGCACCTGCGGATCCTTGAGGACTGGATACGCTCCTACCGGCCCGAGGATCTCTTCGACGCCGCAAGTTCGACGAGCTCATGCGCGACACCTACCAACGCAACCCAGACCGGTTCCGGCCTCTTCTGCCCCGACGAGACCAACAGCAACCGGCTCGGGGCGGTGATCGAGGTGTCCGACCGGGCGTTCGCGGAGCGCGTGACTGAGGAGGATGTCGCGATATCGCGAGACGGCCGGGTGATGGAGGTGCTCTCGGAGCATGCCTGCCACGGCTGGCTTGAGGGGTACACGCTGACCGGCCGGCACGGCTGGTTCGCCACCTACGAGGCGTTCGCCATGGTGTCGGTCTCGCAAACCGTGCAGCATGCGAAGTGGCTGCAGGAGGCGCACGATCTGGCCTGGCGGGTGCCGGTGCCGAGCCTGAACATCCTGCTGACCTCGACCGCCTGGCGCCAGGACCACAACGGTTTCAGCCACCAAGGGCCCGGCCTGATCCAGGGCGTGATCACCCACCGCGGCACGATCAGCCGGGTCTACCTGCCGACGGACGCGAACACGCTGCTGTCGGTGGCCGACCACTGCATGCGGTCGCGGTCGCGCGTGAACCTCGTCGTCATCGACAAGCAGCCGCAGCTGCAGTGGCTGCCCCATGGACGAGGCAGTGGCCCACTGCGCCCAGGGTGCCGGGGTGTGGTCGTGGGCAGGCACCGAGGACGGGCGGTCGGACCCGACATCGTGCTTGCGTGCGCCGGGGACGTGGTCACCATGGAGGCCGTCGCGGTGGTGAAGATCATGCACGAGCGCCTGCCGCACTTCGCCACCAGAGTGGTCAACGTGGTCAACCTGATGACGTTGCCACTGCGCTCGGTCCACCCGAACGGCATGGACGACATCCTGTTCCGGGAGCTGTTCACCGACCACGTCGACGTGCTGTTCGCCTTTCACGGCTACCCGGGCGCGATCCACCAGTTGGTGCATGGCCGGCCGGGCCCGGACAGGTTCCATGTGCGCGGATTCGTCGAGGAGGGCACGACCACGACCCCGTTCGACATGGTGGTGCGCAACCGGGCATCTCGGTACCACCTGGTGATCGACGCGCTGAACGTCGCACGGCGGACCCCGGAGGGGGCGAGCGAGCTGAAGGCATGGTGCGAGCAGCAGCTCCTCCGCCACTAGGGGTACGTGGTCGAGCACCTGCAGGACATGCCGGAGGTGCGGGACTGGTCGCTGGGCGACTGGGCAGAGCAGGGCTGAGCGTCGCGTTCTCAGCGATCGTTGCTCGGCCCGTCTGCCCATGGATCCTTTGTCCACATAAGGAATGGTCCTTGCTGGGGCCTCGCTTCCGCACCCGTGTCAGGGGAAGGCCAGACATCAGCCGTGTCGCCGGGGTGTTGGGGGCGACGCAGGCGGCGTTCGGGGGAGTGATCATGGCAGAACGTACCGAAGCAACCATGAAGGCATTCGTGATGAAGGAGATCGGACGCGTCGGCTTCATGGACAAGCCCGTGCCGCGGCCAGGCCCGTCGGACGCCATCGTACGGACGACCAGTGCCCTGATCTGCACGTCGGATTCCCACACGGTCAAGGGCGGCATCGGGCCACGGGAGAACCTGACGCTCGGCCACGAGGGGGTCGGAGTGGTGCACGAGGTCGGAGACGAGGTGCGGAACTTCCGCCCCGGCGATCGTGTTCTGGTCGGCGCTGTCACCCCTGACTGGGGCGATCTCGCCTCTCAGAACGGGCATCCGTCACAGTCCGGCGGGCCGCTCGGCGGGTTCAAGTTCGCGAACTCCAAGGACGGGGTCTTCGCCGAGTACTTCCATGTCAACGAGGCCGACGCCAACATGGCGAAGATTCCTGAGGGCGTCACCGACGAGATGGCGGCTTACTGCGCCGACATGCTCTCGACCGGATTCATGGGCGCGCAGAAGGGCCGCATCCCGCTGGGCGGGACCGTGGCCGTTCTCGCACAGGGGCCGGTGGGGCTGATGGCGACCGCGGGAGCCAGGCTCTGCGGCGCCGGCCTCGTCATCGGGGTCGAATCGGTCCCCCGCCGGAAGAAGCTCGCGCAAACCTATGGCGCGGACGAGATCGTGGATTTCAGCAAAGAGGACGTCGTCGAGCGGGTCCTCGAACTGACGCAGGGCCAGGGCGTGGACACCGCCATCGAGGCCCTCGGCGCGGACGCGACCTTCCAGACCGCCGTAAAGATCACCAAGCCCGGCGGGACGGTGTCCAACACCGGCTACTACGGCGAAGGCGAATTTGTGCACATCCCCCGCGTCGAATGGGGAGTCGGCATGGCCGATAAGACGATCACGACAGGCCTGTGCCCAGGCGGCCGGCTGTGCATGGAGCGGCTGCTGCGAATTCTCCAGGCGAAGCGCCTCGACCCAACCCACATGACGACCCATTCGTTCGAGTTCGGGGAGATGGAGCGGGCCTTCGAGATATCGGACAGGAAACTCGAGGATGTCGTGAAAGTGTTGATCACCTTCTAGGGCCGCAGCCGGGCGGCGTTTCGCCCACGCGAGCAGCGGTGCCTCCGACGGCGCGCCGTACGACGAAAGAGGAATCTGGCATGCTCGATCCCGATCCATCGTTCCGCCCGGTCCGCCGTCGGGATGGCTACCTGCCGCTGGAGGATCTGGGTCTCATCGGAGACGGCACGACCACGGCACTGGTCGGCCTGGACGGCTCGATCCCGTGGCTGTGCCTGCCCCGCTTCGACAGCGAACCACTGTTTTGTGGCCTGCTCGATCACGCACGAGGCGGGCACTTCACGCTGACAGTGGAGGACCTTCGGGAGGCCCGGCAGCGCTACTTGCCTGATACCGCGGTGCTGGTGACCGAGTTGCGTAGCTCGAGCGGTTCCATCAGGATCACCGACGCGCTGGCACTCCGTGCCGGCGCCGATCTCAGCGACGATGCGGGCGCGAGCCGAGCTGAGCTCGTCCGTTCCGCCCAGGTCCTGGACGGAACCGTCCGTGTGCCGGTGGAGCTGCATCCCCGCGGCGGTGGGCAGACCCGGCTCCTGGGCAGCGGCCTGGAGGTGCAGGCGTCGCGGCGGCCGGACCTGCGCCTGCATCTACGTTCCAACCGTCCCCTGACCGGCCTGTGCACCGTTCACGACCTCGAACGAGGCGATCGCCTTGATCTCGTGCTGTCCTGGGGCCGTATTCACCGCCACCATCGGTTCGACCCCGAGGCCATGCTGCGCGAGACCGCCGAGGCATGGCGCCGGTGGATGAGGAATTGCCGCTACAACGGGCCGGAGGAACCTCTGGGCCGCCGCGCGGCGATCACGCTCAAGCTGTGCGACGACTGGGTCAACGGCTCCCTGGTCGCCGCCCCTACCTCCTCTCTGCCCGCGCCGATCGGTGGCGTACGCAACTGGGACTACCGCTACACCTGGATCCGGGACGCCGCCTTCGCCGTGTTCGCGCTGCGCCGCATCGGCTTCGATAGCGAGGCGGACGCCTTCCTCGGCTGGGTGCTCGACGCCTTTGAACAGAGTCGCCGACCGCGCATCATGTACAGCATCTGCGGCGATCCTGTACCTGAGGAGATCCAAGACGTCGATCTGGAGGGCTACCGGCGTTCCGCTCCTGTGCGATGGGGTAACGGGGCAGCTGATCAGCGTCAGCACGACGTTTACGGCGAGGTGCTGGACTGCGCCTACCAGTGGCTGCGCTCCGGGGGTGACATCCAGCCCGCACTGTGGTCCGGCCTGGTGGAACTGGCCGACGCAGCCGTGAGCACGTGGCGGCAGCCGGACCAGGGCATCTGGGAGGTACGTAGCGCAAGCCGCGTCTTCACCTACTCCGCCGGAATGTGCCAGGTGGCCCTGGACCGGGCCGCGGCGATGGGCGAGCGGCTCGGCCTGCCCGGCCAGGTCACGAGGTGGCGCGCCACGGCCGACAAGCTGCGTCAGCTCATCGTGGACCAGTCCTGGAACGAGGACGCGCAGTCCCTGGGCGAACACCTCGACGGCAGCGGCGGACTGGATGCCAGCCTGCTCGCTCTCCCCCTGCGGAGGGTCATCGCGGCCGACCATCCGCGGATGGCGGCCACCACCGCGGCCGTCGCCGAACGTTTGTCCGCCGGCGACGGACTGCTCTACCGCTACCTGCACGACCACTCGCCCGACGGCCTGCCAGGTGACGAGGGCGCCTTCGTGTTGTGCAGCTTCTGGCTGGTCGAGAACCTCGTCCTGCAAGGCCGTACCGAACAGGCCGAGGAACTGTACTCCTCACTGTGCGCCCGGGCCAGCCCGCTCGGGCTGCTGCCGGAGCAGATCGACCCGTCGACGGGCACGTTCATGGGGAACTTCCCCCAGGCATTCAGCCACATCGGCGTCATCGCCGCCGGCGTCAGACTCGCACGAGCGAAAGAAGGGGCGATGACATGATCAACAGGCTCGTCATCTTCGGAGCCACCGGCGATCTCAACGCGCGTTACCTGCTTCCGGCGCTGGCCGCCCTGTGGACAGCCGGGCATCTGGACGACGGCTTCCAGCTGACCTGCGTGGACCGGGCCGACTGGACCGACGAGGGGTTCCGGCGCTGGGCCAGCGATCAGTTCGACCGGTATGGTCTCTCCTCTCCGGCCGACGCCAGGAAGGCGATCGTGGAGTCCACCCGCTACCTGCGGGCCGACGCCACCGACATCACCGATGTTGCCTCG
>DASUCK010000697.1:0-6131 GCA_036276095.1 Nonomuraea sp.
GCGTGAGCGGGTGGCCGCGCGGGTGCCGGAGACGTGGTCGGCCACGTCGTGGCAGACGCCCGCGCTCGACCTGCGGGCCGGCATCGAGGCGCAGCTGAGGCGGGCGGGGCTGGCCGACGTACGCCATGACGCGCGTTGCACGATCGAGTCGGCGGAGCTCTACTCCCACCGTCGCGAGCGGCCCGGAGGCCGCTTCGCGGGCCTCATCTGGCTCGGCTAGCTAGCCTTTGCGGTTGTTGAACACCACGTTCACGATGATGATCCCGAGCCAGACCGGGATCAGGTAGGTCCCGCGGCCGTCGCCGAGCAGCATGACGGCCAGGGTGAGGACCGTGCCGAGGCTGAGCGAGACGATCGCCAGGGCGAGCCGCTGGGAGTCGGAGGCACCGCCGCCGGCGACGGCCGCCGGGGCGGCCTGGGCCAGGCGCTCGTCCACGCGCCGGTCGACCTCCTTGCCCATCTTGTCCAAGAACGACTCCACGATGGCGTCTTCGAACTCGGGCCCGAGGTCTCGGCGGGCGGACACGGCGGCCTTCAGCTCATCCCCAGTGCTCATACAACGAGTATGTCGGCAAATATCGGGATGTGCGGATTACCGCGCGAGGATGTCATCCAGGTTGTAGCTGACCGGGCGTTCCAGCTGCTCGTACGTGCACGACTCCGGCGTACGATCGGGCCGCCACCTGCGGAACTGCGCCGTGTGCCGGAACCGGTCGCCTTCCATCTGGTCGTAGGCCACCTCCATCACCCGCTCCGGCCGCAGCGGGATGAACGACAGGTCCTTCTTGGCGCTCCACCGCGACACCGCGCCCGGCACCCGCTGCCCGCCGGTCGCCGGCCCCGGCGCCGGCATCCCCACGTTGGCCTGCGCCTGCGCGGCCCAGTGCCCCCACGGGTGCTCGCTCAGCTCGGTCAAGAGCGGCTTGAGCTCTTCCACCAGCTCGGCCCTGCGCGCCATCGGGAACGACGCCGCCACTCCCACGTGGTGCAGCCGGCCGTCGTCGCCGTAGAGGCCGAGCAGGAGCGACCCGACGATCGGGCCCGACTTGTGCTCGCGGTAGCCGCACACGACGACGTCGGCCGTGCGCTCGTGCTTGACCTTGAACATCGTGCGTTTGTCCGGCACGTACGGCTGGTCGCCCGGCTTGACGATCACGCCGTCGAGGCCCGCGCCCTCGAACGTCTCGAACCACTCGCGCGCCAGCTCCTCGCCGGTGGTCACCGGGGTGAGCCGGATCGACCCGCCCTTCTCCGGGAAGAGCGCCTCCAGCCGCGCCCGCCGCTCGGCGAACGGCAGCTCCATGAACGACTCGTCCCCCAGCGCCAGCAGGTCGAAGGCGACGAACTGGGCCGGCGTCCGCTCCGAGAGCAGCTTCACCCGCGACGTGGCGGGGTGGATGCGCTGCTGCAGGGCCTCGAAGTCGAGCTGCGACCCCATGGGCAGCACGATCTCGCCGTCCACCACGCACCTGTCGGGCAGCTCGGCCCTGACCGCCTCGACCAGCTCAGGGAAGTATCGTGTGAACGGCCGCTCCTTGCGGCTGCCGAGGTAGACCTCGTCGCCGTCGCGGAACACGATGCAGCGGAAGCCGTCCCACTTCGGCTCGTAGAACAGGGTGCCGTCCTGTTTCGGCATGGTCTTGACCGGCTTGGCGAGCATCGGCGGCACGGGCGGCCGCACCGGCAGGTTGGGCACCGGCTCCGGCTCTTCGGCCGCCTCGATCGGAACCGCGGGTTCTGTGGGCTCTGTGGGTTCTGTCGGCTCTGTCGGCTCGGTCATGGGCTCCGCTCCCTCGTGTACCTGCAGAAGAGGACCCCTTCCTCTTCCAGCACCTGGCCCAGGTCCAGTCTCGTCTGCGCGAGCTCGCCGTTCAGTATGCGGGCCGCGCCGCCCCCGACCAGCATGGGGCTGATCGACAGGCAGAGCTCGTCGACCAGCCCGCAGGCCGACCGCTGGGCGTTGACCCGCGGCCCGCCCTCGCACAGGATCCTGGTCAGCCCGCGCTCGTGCAGCTGCGCCACGGCCGTGCTCATGTCGACGGCGTCGTCGCCGGCCACGACGAGGTCGCACCGCCTGGCCAGTTCCGCCCGCCGCTCGTGCGGCGCCGCCGCACATGTGATCACGATGGTCCGGCTCGGGGCGGCGGTGAACAGCTCGTCGTCGAGGTCGAAGCCGAGGCTGCGGCTGATCACCGCGATCGGCGGCACCTCCGGCCGGCCGGCGCGGAGGTCGGCCCAGGACTCGCGCGGCTTGATCGGGCCGTACCCCTCCTTGCGCACGGTCGCGGCGCCCGCGAGCACGACGTCGGCCAGCCCGCGCAGGATCTGGAAGATCCGCTTGTCGCCGCTGCTCGACAGCCCGCCCGACCGGCCCTTGAGCCAGGACGCTCCGTCGGCGCTCGCGACCATGTTGAGCCGCAGCCACGGCGGGCCGTCGGGGTACGCGTACGCCCCAACGATGTCCGGGTTGTCCTGTATGTCGGGATAGATGCGCCGCACCCCTCTACCTTGGCATACGCAACCGACAACCCCGGACACCCCACCACTTTTGTGTATTCAAAGACATACAGCCGACCGTCTGCTTAACGTGACGACAGGGGATGGGACTGACAGGGAGGGTCCGTGGGGCTGCTCACCGCCGGGACGTGGACGATCGCCGCACTCGCCGGGGTGTACCTGCTCCACGTCTGGCTCTCCGGAGGCGGCGTGCGCCGGGCCAAGGTCACCCGGTTCCCGCTCGCGCTCGTCCTCTCCCACCCGGCGCTGGCCGTCACCGCGCTCGCCTGCTGGGTGGCCGGGCTCGTCACCGGCAGCAGGGTGCTGGCGTGGGCGGCGTTCGCCGGGCTCGCGGCGGCCGCGTTGCTGGGGTTCGCGATGTTCACCCGGTGGCTCGGGACGGGCCGGCACGCGAAGGGCGGCGGCTTCCCCGCGCTGGCGGTGACCCTGCACGGCCTGGCCGGGGTGGCGACGTTCGCGCTGGTGCTGCTCACCGCCAGCGCCGCCCGCGTCTTCTGAGCCCCGCCGACCGCCCCCGCCGACCGCCCCTGACCACCGCCCCTGACCACCACCGCCGCCGACCACCGTGTCCTCCCCGGAGGCCGCCGGGCGGGTCAGCGTGACCTGAGTGGCCGGCGGAGGAGCTGGAGCGAGCGCGCCGTGACGGCCACCAGGTCGCCCGCGTGCCACTCGTCGTCGGCGAAGGACTCCTCGACCGTGTCGTGGGTGGTGTCGAGCACGGGCAGCCAGGTGTCGCCGAACTCCTCGCCGGGCAGCGTGAACGGCATGTTCTCGTGATGGGCGTTGATCAGCAGCAGGAACGAGTCGTCCACGATCCGCTCGCCGCGCGGCCCCGGCTCGGTGATGGCCTCGCCGTTGAGATAGACCATGAGCGACTTGGCGTACCCGATGTGCCAGTCGCCGGCGGTCATCTCCGTGCCGCCGGGGGTGAGCCAGACCAGGTCGCGGTCGCCGTTGTCGGGGTGGCGGCCGTGGAAGAACCGGCGGCGTTGGAAGACCGGGTGCTCGCGGCGCAGTTTCGACAGCGCGCGGACGAACTCCAGCAGATCGGACTCGGTGTGGAGCATCGACCAGTCGACCCAGGCGAGTTCGTTGTCCTGGCAGTAGGCGTTGTTGTTGCCGCGCTGGGTGCGGCCGATCTCGTCGCCGTGGGACAGCATCGGCACCCCCTGCGACAGGAACAGCGTGGCCAGGAAGTTGCGCCGCTGGCGGCGGCGGAGGGTGACCACGCCGGGGTCCTCGACCGGGCCCTCGGCGCCGCAGTTCCACGACCGGTTGTCGTTGGTGCCGTCGCGGTTGTCCTCGCAGTTGGCGTTGTTGTGCTTGTGGTCGTAGGACACCAGGTCGGTCAGCGTGAAACCGTCGTGGCAGGTCACGAAGTTGATCGAGGCGACCGGGCGGCGGCCCGAGGACTCGTAGAGGTCGGCGGAGCCGGTCAGGCGGGAGGCGAACTCGGGGAGGGCGGAATGGGTGCCTCTCCAGAAATCTCGGACGATGTCCCGATACTTCCCGTTCCACTCCGTCCACAGCGGCGGGAAGTTCCCGACCTGGTAGCCGCCCGGCCCCACGTCCCACGGCTCGGCGATCAGCTTGACCTGCGAGATCACCGGATCCTGCTGGATCAGGTCGAAGAACGCGCTCAGCCGGTCGACGTCGTGCAGCTCCCGGGCCAGCGCCGACGCCAGGTCGAACCGGAACCCGTCGACGTGCATCTCCAGCACCCAGTAGCGCAGCGAGTCCATGATCAGCTGCAGCGCGTGGGGGGAGCGCACGTTGAGCGAGTTGCCGCACCCGGTGTAGTCGAGGTAGTAGCGCCGGTCGCCGTCGTGAAGGCGGTAGTAGGCGGCGTTGTCGATGCCGCGGAACCCCAGCGTGGGCCCCATGTGGTCGCCCTCGGCCGTGTGGTTGTAGACCACGTCGAGGATGACCTCGATGCCGGCCTCGTGCAGCGCCCGCACCATTGCCTTGAACTCCAGCACCTGCTGCCCCCGCGTGCCCGCGCTGGAGTAGCGGCCGTGGGGCGCCAGGTAGGCCATGGTGTTGTAGCCCCAGTAGTTGGTCAGCCCGCGCGCCACCAGGAAATGCTCGGGGACGAAGTGGTGCACCGGCATCAGCTCGACCGCCGTCACCCCCAGCGACAGCAGGTGGTCGATGACCGCCGGGTGGCCCATGGCGGCGTACGTGCCCCGCAGGTCGGGCGGCACGTCGGGATGGCGCATGGTGAGCCCGCGGACGTGGGCTTCGTAGATCACCGTCTGGTGGTAGGGGGTGCGCGGCGGCCGGTCGTTGCCCCACTCGAAGAACGGGTTGATCACCACGTTCTTCGGCATGTAGGGCGCGCTGTCCTCGGTGTTGCGCCGGCCGGGATCGGTGAAGTAGTAGGGGAACAGCGCCTGGTTCCAGGTCAGCTCCCCGTCGATGGCCTTGGCGTAGGGGTCGAGCAGCAGCTTGCCGGGGTTGCACCGGTGCCCCTGCGCCGGGTTGTACGGGCCGTGGACGCGGTAGCCGTACCGCTGGCCCGGCTGGATGCCCGGCAGGTAACCGTGCCACACGAAGCCGTCGACCTCGGGCAGGGCGACGCGCTCCTCGCGGCCGTCGTCGTGAAAAAGGCACAGCTCGACCCGCTCGGCGACCTCGGAGAACACCGCGAAACTGGTGCCGACGCCATCCCAGGTTGCGCCGAGTGGATAGGGCTCGCCCGGCCAGACCTCACGCATGTGGCCCAATTGTCGCACGGGAAACCGCTCTTGGTCTCTCAATGAGCTGACAGGCTCACGGCCGCCGGGTCAGGGGCGATGGAGGGAGCCTCAGAGGAGCTCGGCCCTGAGCGTGATCGTGGTGCCGGCGAGCGCCTTGCTGACCGGGCAGGTGGCCTTGGCGGTCTCGGCGGCCTGCTGGAACTCCTCGGCCGAGATGCCCGGCACGCGCCCGCGCACGGTGAGCGCGATGCCCGTGATGCCCTCGCCCGGCTGGAACGTCACGTCGGCGACGGTCTGCAGCGACTCCGGTGGGGTGCCGGCTCCCGCGAGCCCGTGGGAGAGCGCCATCGAGAAGCAGGAGGAGTGGGCGGCCGCGATGAGCTCCTCGGGCGAGGTCTTGCCGTTCGCCGCCTCCGCCCTGGAGGGCCAGGAGACCTCGAACGTGCCGACACCCGAGGTGTCGAGCGAGACGGTGCCCGAGCCGTCGAGCAGTGCGCCCTTCCACTGTGTGGTGGCGGTGCGGGTGGTGGCCATGGCTGTCTGACTCCCTCCGTGGTTGTCGATTCGACCCTATCGCGGGCGGGATCTCGTGCCGACAATGTGCGGCCGGCGGGTCATCCGGCTCTACTTTTCCGGCGAATAGTGACATGCTCGGGTCGCGGCGCATATGCCGCCTTGGTCCGGATGAAACGGGGAGTGTGGTGCCAGTGGAGGCACCGTACGACGACCGCCTGTTACATCAGCGGGTGGTCGGCGGCGATGAGTCCGCGCTGGGAGAGGTTTACGATCGGTACTCCTCGCTGATCTTCGGCCTGTCCCTGCGAGTGACCAGGGACCGGGTGATCGCCGAGGACATCACGCAGGAGGTGTTCCTGGTCTTCTGGGAGCGTCCGCTGGCCTACGACCCCGACCGCG
>DASUCK010000698.1:0-7134 GCA_036276095.1 Nonomuraea sp.
GTTCCTCCCCTCACACCTGCGCCACGACATCGTGTTCGCGGTCGGAGCGGGCGCCGGCGCGCATCGCCGAAGCCAACGGAATCTCGAAGGCACCGGGGTCATCACTCGTCGCCGTGTGCTCTACGACCAGGAGACCGACACGCCCGCGGAGATCGGCGCCAGCCACATTCCGGACGACATCGCCCGCGACACCTTCCTGGAGAAGCGCGACGTCGTACCCAAGGCCCTGGGTCCTGTGGATCGAAGACCTCGGCGGCAAGCGGTACCACCACGTACGCGACCAATGGATCGCGCGCAGCGCCACACCCGAGGAGATCGTCACCCTCGGCCTGTCCCAGGGGGCACGTCGTCCATGTCATCCACACCGCACGGGCCGAAGATGACACGGTGTTGGAGGTGTCGGAGTCGATCTGGCCAGCAGGATCGTTCCCGTTCGTGAGGACGGTCTTCGCTGGCCGGTAGGATCAGGCCGGACATGGATGAGCTATTGGCGCGGCTTGAGCACCTGACGGACGGTCTGAACTACGCGACCACGTTCCGGTTGCTGCCGTTGCCGGCTGGGACATCGTTGCGGAATGCCGAAACCGCGATCGTCCAGGTATATCCGGAGGCCAAGCTGATCGAGCCGACACTCGTGGACGCTGCCACAGTGTGGGAGGAGATCGACTATGCCTTCGACTATCGGGGCGACGGCGACCCCGGGCCAGAGCTGACCGATGCCCAGGAGGTCGAGTTGCGGGAGCTCCAGGGCCGCTATCGGGACTACGTCCGCAGCTTCATCGGACCGGAGTCGGCCATTTACCTGGGCGGCTTCCGCGGTCTTCCCGGCTACCCCGTGTTCTGGGGCTTTTGCTTCCTGCTGCTCAACGCCGACCGTGAGGGTCTGTTCCTGTTCGGCACCGCGTCGGACTGAGGAGTCAAAGACCTGAGGGAGCGGCGGGCAACGGGTGCGCGTTCAGCCGGTGCTGTCGCTGAGCATGGGCAGCGACTGGGGCGAGCCGTTGGATGGTGAAGCGTAGGCCCATGACACGGTCGGGTTGGTGGGAGGACCTGTTTGAGGTGGTCCATCGGTGGCCAGTAACAGCAGGTCAGGCTCTTGCTGGAGCGACATGAGCGAGCGCTGATCCACGCGGTCGTCGTGCTCGCCGCGCTTGACGCCCTGACAGACGTGAAGGGTGTTCCCGGCTGATTCGCCGGCGGAGCCGTCTGGTTCCGTCCGGGCGTCGGTCGGAGAGCGGGCACCGCTCAGCATGCGTCGCTTTCATGATCCGGGGAGGGGCCGTGGAGAAGCCGACGGAGCCGCGTGACCGGGCTCTTCCGGTACAGGTGCTGCTCTCGCCCGCGAACGTCTGGCGCGTGGGACTCGCGGTGGCGGCACTCGTCGCCGTGGTGCTTTTCATACGCTTCGTGTTGACCGATGCGGGCAACCTGATGGGCACATTGGTGATGGCCTGGTTCCTCTCCCTGGCGATGGAGCCGGCCGTACGTCGACTGTCCAGGCGTAGGCGGCGCGGCACGGCGGCGCTTCTGGTGATCACGATGTTCGTGCTGGCGGCCGTCATCTTCCTCGTCCTGTTCGGCAACTTGTTCTTGCAACAGATCGCGCTGCTGCTGCGTGCGTTGCCCGGTGTCATCGGCAGCGTCGTCGACTGGCTCAACGCCCGGCTCGGTACGAAGTATCAGGCCAGCGATGTCCTGGCCTCCATCGACCTGACCCCCCAACAAGCGGCGAAATACGCCCAGGGCGTGCTCGGCGGTGTGCTCGGGCTGGTGGGCACGGTGACGGGGGCGGTGTTCGGCGCGTTCAGCCTGCTGCTACTGACCTTCTACATCTCGGCCGACGGGCCGCGGCTGCGGCTGTGGATCGCGCAGCTTCTGCCCGGCCGGGTCCGGCAGGTCTTCATCAGCGTGTGGGACGAGTCGCTGGTGAAAACCGGCGGGTACGTTTCGGCCCGGCTCATCTTGGCCGCGATCAGCAGCACCATGTCGGCAGTGGTGTTCCTGGCGATCGGGCTGCCGTCCTGGCTCGCTCTGGCGGTCTGGACCGGCGTCGTCGCCCAATTCGTGCCTACCATCGGCACCTACATCTCCATCGCGTTGCCCGTGGTGGTGGGCTTGGCTTCGCCCCAGCCTTGGCTCGGGTTGGCAGCGCTCGGCTGGGGAGTGCTGTACCAGCAGGTGGAGAATCTGACCCTGGAGCCGAGGATCAGTGCCCGGTCGGTCGACATCCATCCCGGAGTGTCCTTCGCGGCTGTGATGCTGGGAGCGTCGCTGTTCGGTCCGATGGGTGCGCTGCTGGCGATTCCCGTGGTGGCCATGCTGCTCTCGCTGGTCGACACGTTCGTCACCCGCCAGGAGTCACAGGTGGCGGAAGCCGGTGGAGTGCGGCCGCCCGCCGGACGGGGCCCAGCGGGACCTCATTCCGCCGCGCATCGCGGGGAAGGAGCCGAGGACACGACGCCACGCGAGGAGAGCGGCTTATGGACAAGCCGTCGCGGGCCCGCCGGGCGCCCGCGCGGTGCTCTCACGTCACGATGAGGACGATGAAGAGCAGGCACATGAAGACGTTGATCAGCCAGCCGTGGGAGCTCATCCAGTCCCTGATCTTGGGCATGGCCTCCGCGGCCCGCCGTCGGAACAGGAGGTAGCTCAGCAGCGGCAGCGCGGCCAGCAGCAGCGTGGCGAGCACGAACGGGACCGCCGCGACGGGTGGGGAGTCGTTCTGCTCCAGGTTCACGCCGACGGTGAGCATCGCCATCAGGTCGGTGGGCATCAGCAGGATGAGGAGCAGTCCGGTGGTGAAGGCCCGGAGAGGTCCGGCTTCGAGGAGGGTGCCGAGCCACGCGGGTGCTTCGGATGCCGCGCGGTTCCGGTAGTTCTTGACGGCCACGACGATCAAGAAGCCGACGAGGACCAGTTGCAATATCACGCCCGGCGACCCGGTGTCGGCAGGGTTGCCCAGCGAGATGCTGCCACCGACCAGGGCGGCGAGGAGGCGGGCCAGCGTCACTCCCACGATCATGGCGACCGTGACACCCGCAAGGTACGCCAGGGACACCCGCACCACGTTTCTGTGCGTGACCAGGAGGATCGCCGACATGATCTGGGGACCCGCCATCATGGTGACGGCGAGTGGCAGCAACGGTAGGTTTATGGCACCTTCCTGCCCATGACGGTGGCACCGGTGTACTGCATGGCTACCCGCGAGCCCCCATGGATCCCCAGTGTGCGGGTCAGTGAGTCATAGATCGATCTCCCTGCTTCGGGTTGGCGGCAAGGCGGCGTCCGGGTGCGCCCGCGCCGCGACGACGTGCTGCGCGGCAACTTCCTGAACCTGGTCGACCTCCCCGGCGCTACGCCACAGGGGTTGGCTGGCGCTGGGCTCACTACGCCGAGCGACGTAGCCGCCCGGCCGTCTGGTGGAGGACGCGTCAGAAGTGGCGGCCATGGAGGCTGGAGTTCAGGCCGAAGCAACCACACAGGCCCACTTTCCCGAAGACCTTTCCACGACTTTCACGAAGACCCCTTCCACGACTTTCACGAAGACCCCCTTCCATGAGAGGAAGCCATGCGACTCCGAACGCGATCCGGACTGGCGCTCGTCCTGGCGACGACCATCTCGGCGACGTCCGTGGCCACGGCGGCGAACGCCACGTCCGCCCGGCCGGCGACACCCCCGGTCACCGACTGGATCGGCCGGCATGCCACGCCCATCACCACACTCGCCCCCGACGCGCCGGTGGCGGATCTGGCCCCGTTGCGCGGGATCGTCGGCACGGCGCCGATCGTCGGGCTGGGCGAGTCCACTCATGTCGCGAGCGAGGTGATCTCGCTCAAGCATCGTGCCCTGCGTTACCTGGTGGAGGAGCTGGGGTTTCGCTCCATCGCCTGGGAGGAGGACTGGACGATCGGCCTGGAGGTCAACCGGTTCGTCCTCGGCCGCACCGGTGACCTGGACGCGGTGATGGCCAAGCTGACCGACACCTGGAAGACCCAGGAGGTGGCGGCGGTGCTGCGGTGGTTGCGGGACTACAACTCCGGCCGCGCCGACAAGGTGCGGTTCGTGGGCGTGGAGTTCTACGCCACCGGTCACGCCGCGTACGACGCCGTCTCCTCCCACGTCGCCACGGTCGCTCCCCACCGCCTGCCGGAGATGTCGCGACACCTTGATGCGATCCGGCCCACCGGAACTGACATCGGCGCCTATGCCCAGTGGTACTACGCCCTGTCCGACGGCGACAAGCAGCCCTACCTTCGCCACGCCCGAGCGGTCTACGACCTGCTCTGCGCCCTGCCCCGGCGACAGGGCAACCGCGCGCACGAGTTGGCTCTCCACCACGCCCGCCAGATCCTGTCCTTCTACGAGTACTACGCCGACCCCGAGCTCCACCGATACCGGGACCGGCGGGCGGCGCAGAACCTGCGATGGTGGCGCCACCATACGGGCGACAAGATCGCCTACTGGGCGGCGACGCCGCACACCGTCGCGGCACCCGGCACGAGCATCTCCGTCCCGCCGCTGACCTTCGACAGCGCGGGCTCCTATCTGCGCCGCTGGTACGGCAAGAGGTACGTGTCGATCGGCTTCACCTTCACCCGAGGCACGGTCGTCGACCCCGCGGGCAAGCCCGTGCAGGTCCTTCCCCCGCCGACGGACTGGGCCGATGCCCCCTTCGGCCAGGTCGGCACGCAGCAGTACCTGCTGGACCTCCGCGCCGAAGCCCCGGACGCGGTCCGGCAATGGCTGCGGACGCCGGCCAAGATGCGCCTCATCGGCTTCTTCGACGGCAGCGACCCCGTCAACCACTTCATGACCGGCACCTCCTTGTCCGCCGGATTCGACGCGATCGTTCACCGGCAGGCCATCACGCCGCCCAAGCCATGGTGAACGCCGGTGGCACAGCGGGGGCGCGTGCAGGTCAAAGATCAACTGGGCTCGCGTGGGCCCCGCGGGAGAGCCGTCGAGGTGATCCGGGTTCGCGAGGCGCCGGGTTCGGTCGTGACGAGCGGCGAGCAGCGATGTGGTCGACGCCGGCCACGAGCCGATTTTTCCACCATAGAGGAGTGATCATTGTGACGGGGACGAACCAGAGCTGCGGCTCCCACCTGGTGATGCGCGCGGGCCCGCCCGGGTCTGTGACGTCGCGTGCCGCCGTCGTCCAGCGGGCCGAGGGAGGTCGTCGTGTTGCCGACCAGGCGTAGCGCTCTTGCCCTGGCCGCCGTCGTTCTGGTCGGCGCGGGCGCGGCCGGTACGACCCCTGCTGCCGCGGCCGGCGGGCAGGCCATCGTGTCGTGGATAGACACCCATGCCGTACCGCTGGCCCGCGTCCAGGCCTCCGGGCCGGTGGACGATCTGGAGCCGTTGCGGAAGATCGTGGGCGAGGCCGCGGTGGTGGGGCTGGGCGAGCCCTCCCACGGCACCCACGAGCAGGTCACCGCCCGGCACAGGATGATCCGTTTCCTGGTGGAAGAGCTCGGGTTCCGTACCGTGGCGTGGGAGGAGAGCTGGGGCAGCGGGGTGGCCGTCGACCGGTACGTCGTCACCGGCCAGGGAGACCCGCGCCGCATCGTCTCCGACCTGGGCTTCCAGTGGCGCAGCCAGGCGATGCTGGATCTGGTGCGGTGGATGCGCGCGTTCAACCGCGACCGGGCGGAGGAGGACAAGGTGCGCTTCCTCGGCCCGGACGTGATGGAGCTGCGGGCCCTTCCGTTCACGGAGGTGCGACGCCACGTCGGTTCGGTGGCGCCGGAACGGATGAAGGAGCTGGACCGGCACCTTCACCCGATCCGCTTCCGCGGCTCGCCGCAAGCCCACTTCGGCTGGTACTTCCAGCAGTCGCCCGAGGCCAAGCGGCAGTTCATCGTGCATGCCCGGGCGGTGACCGCGCTCGTCTCGTCCCTTCCTCCGGGCCACGGCCGTGATGAGGCGATCCAGCACGCACGGGCGATCGCGGGGTTCTACGAATCTCATGCCGAGGACACCGTCAAGGCCAAGGCGCCGATCCGGGACCGGTACATCGCCGACATCATCGGCGCGTGGCAGCGCAGGACCGGCCATCGGGTCGTCTACAACGCGGCCAACGTCCACACCACCGCCAGCCCGCAGGTGACCTGGAAGTTCCCGCCCAGCCCGGTCGCCTTCGAGAACAAGACCATGGCCGGAGGGCACCTGCGCAAGCGGTACGGCAACGCGTACGTATCGATCGGCACGGTCGCCCATCGCGGGCGCGTGCTGCTCGGCTGGGAGTCGGGCAAGCCGTCGGTCTACACCGTGCCGCCGGCCGGGCCACCCATGGTGGACCACCGGCTCGGCCAGGCCGAACATGACAACTACCTCATCGATCTCCACGCCGAGGCGCCCGCGGCGGTGCGCCGGTGGCTGGACGGACCCGCGACCATGCGGATCATCGGCACCGCCTACGACCCGAGGAAGGACGCCGACTACATGATGCGCGTCGCGTCGTGGCGGCGCGGCTTCGACGCCATCGTGCACCTGGGCAGGACGACACCCACACGCCTGCTGCGCTGATCCCGGACCACCGTCGAGGACCCGATGGCCGTCAACGCCCCGGCCGGGCGGAGGCGGCCCTCGGGCCGGCGCGCCGCGTGCCGGCGCCCCTCGTGAGCCCGGCCTGCCGTCGTCGTGAACCCGGACCGCCGAGCGCCGTTACCGGTCGCGGCCGCCTACGCGTCCAGGCGCGGTGCGGGATTTGCAGGGGGTGTGGAGGTGTGGGTTGGGTTGGATGCAGGAGCGGGCCGGGGTGGGGGGCGGGGGATAGCCTCGCCGGCATGGAGACGGTGGATGTGCTGGTCGTGGGGGCGGGGCTGGCCGGGCTCAGTACGGCGCGGCTGCTGGCCCGGCGCGGGTTCGAGGTCATGGTGGTCGATCGGCGTAGGTCGTTGTCGGTGGGGATCCGGACGACGGGGATCTTCGTGCGACGGACGCTTGATGACTTCGATCTGCCCGAGCGGCTGCTTGGACCTGGTGTGCGGGACGTGGTGTTGTATCCGCCGTCGCGGCGAGAGCCGGTTCGGCTGACCAGCGAACGGGACGAGTATCGGGTGGCCGACATGGCCGGGGTGTACGAGCATGCGCGGCGGTCGGCGGAGGCGGCTGGGGTGCGGGTGGTGCTG
>DASUCK010000699.1:0-30900 GCA_036276095.1 Nonomuraea sp.
GGCTCCGGCGGCGGCTTGGGTGTGGCCGATGTTGGATTTGATGGATCCGAGCCAGAGGGGGGTGTGGCGGTTGTGTCCGTAGGTTGCCAGGAGGGCTTGGGCTTCGATGGGGTCGCCGAGGCGGGTGCCGGTGCCGTGGGCTTCGATGGCGTCGATGTCGGTGGGGGTGAGGTGGGCGTTGGTGAGGGCTTGGTGGATGACGCGTTGTTGGGCGGGGCCGGTGGGGGCGGTGAGGCCGTTGGAGGCGCCGTCTTGGTTGATGGCTGAGCCGCGGATGAGGGCGAGGATGGGGTGGCCGTTGCGGTGGGCGTCCGACAGCCGCTCCACCAGCAGCAGGCCCACCCCCTCGGCGGATCCGAACCCGTCGGCGTCACTGGAGAACGCCTTGCACCGGCCGTCGGCGGACAGCCCCTGCTGGCGGCTGAACTCGGCGAACATGTGCGGCGTGGACATCACGGTGACGCCCCCGGCCAGCGCGAGCGCGCATTCGCCGGCTCGGACGGCCTGGGCGGCCAGGTGCAGCGCCACCAGCGACGACGAGCACGCCGTGTCGATCGTGACCGCGGGTCCTTCCAGCCCGAACGTGTACGCGACCCGGCCGGAGGCGACGCTGGCCGTCACGCCGGTGAGCAGGTACCCCTCCAGCTCTTCGGGTGGTTCGGCGACCCGCGTCTGGTAGTCCTGGTAGGAGAGGCCGACGAACACGCCGGTGCGGCTGCCGCGCAGCGCGTGCGGGTCGATGCCCGCGCGTTCGAAGGTTTCCCAGGCGGTCTCCAGCAGGAGCCGTTGCTGGGGGTCCATGGCCAGCGCCTCACGCGGGGAGATGCCGAACAGCCCGGCGTCGAAGTCGGCCGCGTCGTGCAGGAAGCCTCCCCGGCGGGTGGCGCTCGCAAGCCGATCGAGGTCCCAGCCCCGGTCCGTGGGGAAGTCGCCGATCGCGTCACCGCCGTCAACGACGAACCGCCACAGCGCGTCGGGTGAGGCCACGCCTCCGGGGAACCGGCATGCCATCCCGACGACCACGACGGGATCGTCCTGCTCGGCGACGGCCGCCGCGGGCGACGCGTCCGGCTGCTCGGTGCCGAGCAGTTCCGCCTCCAGGAGCCGCGCCACGGAGACCGGGGTGGGGTGATCGAAGATCAGGCTGGACGGCAGCCGCACGCCGGTCTCCGCGCGAAGGCGGTTACGCAGCTCGACCCCCGTGAGGGAGTCGAAACCGAGGTCGCGGAACGGCCGGTCGACGTCGATCTGCTCGGGGCCGGAGTGCCGGAGCACGGCCGCCACCTGGCCGCGTACCACGTCCAGGACGGCAGACGACCGCCGCGCTCCGGTCAGCGACCGCACCCTCGCCGCCACCGCCGGCGCGCCGGCGGCGTCATCGGCGGTGTGATGAGCGTCCGCGAGCACCCGCACCTCGGGCCGATCCTCGACAAGGGGACGCCGACGTGCCTCGGAGTAGGCGAGCAGGAAGCGGTCCCACGCGAAGGCGGCGACCATGACCGTCGCCCGCGGTTCGGCTCCCGACCGGCCCAGGACGGCGAGTGCCCGGTCGGGATCCATGGCCGGCACGCCGTGGCGCCCGAGCCGGTCCCCGACCGGGCCCGTCGCCATCCCCTCGCCGGCCCACGGCCCCCAGGCGTAGGAGGTGGCCGGCAGTCCGAGGGCTCGCCGGTGCTCGGCCAGCGCGTCGAGATAGGCGTTGCCGGGCGCGTAGCATCCCTGGCCGGGGATGCCGAGCACGCCCGAGATCGAGGAGAAGAGGATGAAGTCGTCCAGGTCCCGGTCCTGGGTGAGCTCGTGCAGGTGCCGCGCGCCCTCGGCCTTCACCCGCAGCACGCGGGCGAGTTGCGGGAGCGTGAGGGCGTCCACGACGGCGTCGTCCAGCGTGCCCGCGGCGTGGATCACGGAGGTCACGGGGAATTTGGCGAGCAGCGCGGCGACGGAGTCCCGATCGCCGACGTCGGACGCGACGACGTCGACCTCGGCGCCCAGCGCGCGCAGCTCGTCCGCCAGGGCGGCGGCGCCTGGGGCGCCCGGTCCGCGGCGGCTGGCCAGTATGAGGTGGCGGGCCCCGTCGTGGGCCAGGCGTCGCGCGGTCCTGGCGCCCAGCGCGCCGGTCCCGCCGGTGATCAGGACGGTGCCGCGCGGCCGGACGTCCCCGTCGGCCGGCGGGGCGGCGTGCACGATCCGGCGCGCGTACGTGCCGGACGCCCGGACCGCGAGCTGGTCCTCCTCCCGCTGCGCGAGCGCGGCGAGGACGCGGGCGACCGTCCGGTCGTCCGGTTCCTCGGTGACGTCGATGAGCCCGCCCCACCGCTCGGGCTGTTCCAGCGCCACGACCCGGCCGAGCCCCCACACCTGGCTCTGCGCGGGATCGCGCGGGGCGTCCGTGCCGCCCACGCCCACGGCCCCGGACGTCAACGTCCACAGCGGGGCCTCCGTACCGGCGTCGGCGAGCGCCTGGACCAGCGTCAGCGTGCCCGCCGTGCCGCGCGGAACGGCGGGATCGCCGGGAGGCGGCGACGTGTCGAGGGCGAGCAGCGACAGGACGCCGTCGGCCGCCGGCAGTCGCCCGCGTACGGCGTCCCGGTCGTGGGGACCCCATCGTGATTCGGTCACGTCGGCGCCTGCCGCGCGCAGCGCCGCCGCCAGCGCGCGAGCCCACGGCAGGTCGTCGCGCTCCGGCAGGACGAGCAGCCACCTGCCCGTGGGCACCTCCGAGCCGGGCGACGGCAGGGGCTTCCACGCGATCGAGTAGCGCAGCCTGTCGAGCTCCGCGCTCTCGCGGCGGCGCCTGCGCCACTCCGCCATCGCCGGCAGTCCCTGGGAAAGCCACTCCGGCCGGTCCTCCTCGTATCCGAGAACGCTCGCCACTGTCGCGGCGTCGTCGGCTTCGACCGCCGCCCAGAAGTCGGTGTCCTCGGCCGGCGCGGCCGGCGGCCGCGCCGGTTCGTGCCAGTAGCGGGCCCGCTCGAACGGGTACGTGGGCAGCATCATGCGACGGCCGCCCGCGAACGCCGCGCCCCAGTCCACGGGCACCCCTCGCGTCCACGCCTCGGCGGCGGAGAAGAGCAGCCGGGCGTGCGAGCCCGCACCGCGGCGGAGTGTCCCGATCACCGTGACGGACGCGTCCCGCTCCTCGGCGGTTTCCTGGACGGCGGACGTGAGCGTCGGGTGCGCGCTGGGCTCGACGAAGGTGGTGTGGTCGGCCAGCAGCGCCTCGACCGTGGGCTGGAAGAGCACCGGGTTGCGCAGGTTGCGGTGCCAGTAGGCCGCGGTGAGCTCGGGGCCGTCGAGCCGCGTGCCGGTGACGGTGGAGTGGAAGGCGATGCGGCCCGGACGCGGTTCGATCGGCGCGAGCGCCTCGAGGAGCTCCGCCTCGACCGTGTCCACCTGCGCCGAGTGCGAGGCGTAGTCCACGTCGACGCGGCGGACGCGGGCGTCCACGGTCGGCAGGAATCGTTCGAGAGCGTCCGCGGGGCCGCTGACCACGGTGGCCCGCGGGCCGTTGAGGGCGGCGATGCCGAGGCCGGCGTGGCCGGCGAGCCGGTCGCGCATGACGTCGGCGGGGAGGGCCACCGACGCCATGCCGCCCTTGCCGGCCAGGCGCCGGGCGATGACGCGGCTGCGCAGCGCGGCGACCCGGGCGCCGTCCTGGAGGCTGAGGATGCCGGCGACGCAGGCGGCGGCGATCTCGCCCTGAGAGTGGCCGATCACCGCGGAGGGGCGGACGCCGAGGGCCGTCCACGCGTCGGCGAGACCGATCATGACGGCCCACAGCGCGGGCTGCACCACGTCGACCCGCTGGAGGCCGGGCGCGTGCTCGCCGCCGCGCAGCACGTCCGTCAACGACCAGTCGACGAACGGGGCCAGGGCGCTCGCACAACGTTCGATCGACGCGGCGAACACCGGCGAGGTGTCGAGGAGCCCGGCCGCCATGCCGGCCCACTGGGAGCCCTGGCCGGGGAACACGAAAACCACCTTCCCCGGCGGCGCGGCGCCGCCCTGGACCAGTTCGGCGGCCGGACGCCCGCTGGCCAGCGCCGACAGCACCTCCAGTCGGCCGGCGGCGTCGCCCGCGATGGCGGCGCGCGCCGCGAAGCCGTGGCGGGTGGTCGCGAGGGAGAACGCGACGTCCAGGGGGTCCGCTCCCGGGTGCGCGGTGAGGTGGTCGTGGAGGCGCCGCGCCTGGGCGCGCAGCGCGCGTGGCGTGCGGGCGGACAGCAGCCACGGCGCCGCGGCGGCGACGTCCGTGCCGGGCCGCGGCGGCGCCTCCTCGGCGGGCGCCTGTTCGAGTACGACGTGCGCGTTGGTGCCGCTGATGCCGAACGACGACACGCCGGCGCGGCGGGGACGGCCGGCGTCCGGCCAGGGCGCGGGCTCGGTGAGCAGCTCGACGGCGCCGGCGGCCCAGTCGACGTGCGGGGTCGGCTCGTCGACGTGCAACGTGCGCGGGAGCAGGCCGTGCCGCATCGCCATGATCATCTTGATGGCGCCGGTGACGCCTGCGGCCGCCTGGGTGTGCCCGATGTTCGACTTGATCGACCCGAGCCGCAGCGGGATGTCCCGGTCCTGCCCGTAGGTGGCGAGCAGCGCCTGGGCCTCGATGGGATCGCCGAGGCGGGTACCGGTGCCGTGCGCCTCGACCGCGTCCACGTCCGCCGGCGCGAGGCCGGCGGCGGCGAGGGCCTGCCGGATGACGCGCTGCTGGGAGAGCCCGCTGGGTGCGGTGAGCCCGTTGGACGCGCCGTCCTGGTTGACCGCGGAACCGCGGACGACCGCGAGGACGGGGTGGCCGTTGCGGCGGGCGTCGGACAGGCGTTCCAGCAGGAGGACGCCCGCCCCTTCCCCCCACCCGGTGCCGTCGGCGGCGCCGGAGAACGCCTTGCACCGGCCGTCCGGCGCCAGCCCGCCCTGCGTGCCGAACTCCACGAAGATCCCCGGTGCCGCCATGACGGTCGCGCCACCCGCCAGCGCCATCGAGCAGTCGCCGTCGAGCAGGGCGCGAACGGCCAGATGCACCGCTACCAGCGACGAGGAGCACGCGGTGTCCACGGTGACCGCCGGGCCTTCCAGCCCGAACGCGTAGGCGATCCGGCCCGACGCCACGCTGGCGGAGCTTCCGGTGAGGCGGTAGCCCTCGGTGCCGTCGGACGCGTCGTCGAGCCGGGCGCCGTACTCCTGGGCCATGACGCCGGCGAACACCCCGGTGTCGCTGCCGCGCAGCGCCTCCGGGTCGATCCCGGCCCGCTCCACGGCCTCCCACGAGGTCTCCAGCAGCAGGCGTTGCTGCGGGTCCATCGCGAGCGCCTCGCGGGGCGAGATGCCGAAGAAGGTGGCGTCGAAGTCGGCCGCGTCGTACAGGAAGCCGCCTCGGGACGTGGCGGACGAGCCGGCGTCGAGCTGCCAGCCGCGGTCGGCGGGGAAGTCGCCGATCGCGTCGCGTCCGTCGGCGACCAGCCGCCACAGGTCGTCGGGTGACGTGACGCCCCCCGGACAGCGGCAGGCCATGCCGATCACCGCCACCGGGCCGGCCGTCTCCGTCCGCGGTGGCGGCGGCGGCGCGGGAGCCGTGGTCGCCGGCTGGGCACGCACCCGGACCTCCAGATGGCCGGCGAGGGCCCGCGGGGTCGGGTGGTCGTACACGGCGGCGGGTGGCAGCGGGATGCCGGTCGCCTTGGCGAGCTCCGCGCACATCGCGGCGCCGGCGACCGATGTCATTCCCTGCTCGCGGAACGGCACCGCGTCGCCGACGTCGGCCGGATCCTGCAGCCCCAACGCCGTCGCGGTGTGCCCGCGCACCATGTCCAGGAGCACCCGGGGCAGGTCGTCGGCGCCCGCCTCGCGCAGCTTCATCGCGAGCGCGGTGTCGTTCCCCGCGGCGCCGCCGTCCGGCGTGTCGAACCAGTGCCGGACGCGCTGGAACGGGTACGTCGGCAGCCGGACCCGCCGCGCGCCGGCGCCGGCGTAGAGCGCGGCCCAGTCGACGGGCACCCCGGCGGTCCACGCCTCGCCGGCCGAGGTGAGAACCCGGTGGAGGGTGCCCTGGTCCCGGCGGAGGGTGCCGATGACCGCCGCCGCCTTTCCTGCCGCCTCGGCGATCTCCTGGATCCTGACCGTCAGCACGGGGTGCGGGCTGGGCTCGACGAACGCGCCGTGGCGGCCCAGGAGCTGCTCGACGGTGGGCTGGAAGAGCACCGTCCGCCTGAGGTTGCGATTCCAGTAGTCCGCGGTGAGCCGCGTGCCGTCCAGCTCCGTGCCCGTGACCGTGGAGTGGAACGGCAGGCTCCCCGCCCGGGGGGTGATGGGGGCCAGCGCGTCGAGGAGTTCGGACTCCACGGCGTCGACATGAGCCGAGTGGGACGCGTAGTCCACCGGCACCCGGCGCACCCGGACCCGGACGTCACGGCTCTCCAGGAGGGCCAGCAACCGGCCGAGCGCGTCCGACGGGCCGCTGACCACCGTGCTTCGCGGGCCGTTCAGCGCGGCGATGCCGAGCTCGGGATGGTCGGAGAGGAGGTCGCGCACGGCGTCGGCGGGCAGGGAGAGCGATGCCATGCCGCCCTTGGCCGCGAGCCGGCCCGAGATGATCCTGCTGCGCATGGCGACGATGCGGGCGCTGTCCTCCAGCGACAGCATGCCCGCGACGTACGCGGCGGCGATCTCTCCCTGGGAGTGCCCGACGACGGCGGCCGGCCGCACGCCCATCGCGCGCCACACCTCCGTCAACGAGATCATGACGGCCCACAGGGCGGGCTGTACGACGTCGACCCGGCTCAGCTCCGCGGCGGGACCGGTGCCGCGCAGCACCTCGCGCAGCGACCAGTCCACGAACGGCGCCAACGCCTCCTCGCACCGCCGGATCGCGGCGTCGAACACCGCCGAGGAGTCCAGCAGCTCGCCCGCCATACCGGCCCACTGCGAGCCCTGGCCGGGGAACACGAACACCGGCTGCGCCGTGGACGCCGCGTGGCCCGTCACGACCAGCTCTGACGGCTCGCCCGAGGCCAGCGCCGCCAGACCCGGGGACGCCCCGCCGAGGTCCGTCCCGTCCGCGCCCATGACCACCGCACGGTGCGCGTGCGCTGACCGGGACGTGACCAGCGACCATCCCACGTCCGCCGCGCCGCCCGCAGCCCTCGCCGTGCCGTCCACCGCACCCGCCGTGTCGTCCGCCGTGTCGTCGACCGGCACCTCAGCCGACCGCTCAGCCGGGCGTGCGGCGATCCAGTCGGCCAGCCGCGCGGCCTGTGCCCGCAGGGCCGCCGGGCTCGCCGCCGACAGCACCAGCGGCACCGGCCCGGCGGGTGTCGGCGGAGCCGCGGTCGACGGGGCCGGAGCCGACGGGGCCGGAGCCGATGGAGACGGGGGCGATGGAGACGGGGGCGATGGGGTCGATGGGGGCGCGGACAGCACCACGTGGCAGTTCGTCCCGCCGACGCCGAACGAGCTGACGCCGAACACCGCCGACGCGCCCGGCAGCGCCTCCACCGACTCCTGCACGCGGAGGTTCAGCTCCCGCAGCGGGATGTCCGGGTTGGGCGTGCCGAACCCCGCGGTCGGGACCAGCCTGCCCGCGTGGACGCACAGCGCGGTCTTGATGAATCCCGCGATGCCCGCCGCGGCTTCGAGATGGCCGATCGCGGACTTGATCGAGCCGACGCGCAGCGGATCGCCGGGCTCGCGCGCCGCTCCGATCGCCTCGCCGAGCGCGGCGGCCTCGACCGGGTCGCCGGCCTTCGTCCCGGTGCCGTGCAGCTCGACGTAGGCGACGTGGCCGGGGCGGGTGCCCGCCCGGCGGTGGGCGGCGCGGATCACCTCGGCCTGGGCCCGGACCGTGGGCGTGGAGAGCTGCTCTCCGCCGCCGTCGTTGTTCACCGCGCTGCCGCGGATCACGCAGTAGACGTCGTCGCCGTCGGAGACGGCGGAGGCGAGCGGTTTCAGGACGACGACCCCGCCGCCCTCGCCCTGCGCGAAACCGTTCGCCCGCGCGTCGAAGACGTGGCAGCGCCCGTCCGGCGACAGCGCGCCGAAGCGCAGCGCGGCGATGGAGCGGTGTGGCGCCAGCCGCAGCGTGACACCGCCGGCGAGGGCGATGGCGCACTCGCCACGACGCAGGCTCTCCGCCGCGAGGTGGACGGCCACGAGCGACGACGCCTGGCCCGCGTCCACGACCAGGCTGGGCCCCTTCGCGCCGAGGAAGTACGACACGCGGTTGGCGACGATGCTGCGCAACGAGCCGGTGAACGTGTGCGGGGTGATCGCGTCCGGCGCCGCCGCGTGGACCAACGCGGCGTAGTCGTCGCCGGAGACGCCGACGAAGACCCCGGCGCCGGCGACCGGACGTCCGGGGATCCCGGCGTCCTCCAGAGCCTCCCAGCTCAACTCCAGCAGCAGCCGCTGCTGCGGGTCCATCATCGCGGCCTCGCGCGGCGGGATCCCGAAGAAGGCGGCGTCGAACCCGGCGACGTCGCCGAGGAACATGCCCTGCCGGACGGTCCTCGCCTCCGCCTCGGTGAGGCCGGACAACAGCCGTGGATCCCAGCGCCCGTCGGGGAGGAGGGCCTCGGCCACCTCGCCGGAGGTCAGCAGCGACCACAACGCGTCGCGCCCGTCCGCGGCGGGGAAGCGGCAGGACAACCCGACGACGGCGATGTCGTCCTGGTGAGAACGCGCTGACCCCGCCGCGGCGTGCGCGGCGGGTCCCTCGCTCGGCAACGACACGCTTGTTCCCCTCTCTGCGCGGCTGTTTCCCGTCACGGGCCCACGCGGCGCCGGGGGCCTCCCAGCACGAGTTCGAGCTTGCGCGGCCCCCACACGTGGCCGGTCGACCAGGTCACCGCCGCGCCGGGGGCGAGGGAGAACTCCGGGATGGCGCGGAGCCATTCCTCCAGGGCCGTCCGCATCTCCATCCGGGCGATCGACGATCCGATGCAGCGGTGGATGCCCACGCCGAACGCCAGATGGCGGTTGACCTCCCGCCCCAGGTCGACGTGGCCGGCGTCGGGGAAGCTCGCGGGGTCCCGGTTCGCCGACGGGATGCCCATCAGGATCGAGTCGCCCTTCGCCAGGTCGACTCCGTGGAAGCAGGTGTCCCTCGTGACGACGCGGGCGATCTGAACCGGCGAGTACGCGCGGAGGAACTCCTCGACCGCGACGGGGATGAGCTTCGGATCCGCCACCAGCCGGGCCCGGTCCTCCGGATGGCGGGCGAGGTGCCACAGGCTGCTGCCGATGGCGCTCCACGTCGTGTCGATGCCCGCCGTGATGATCAGCACCAGCGAACCGATCAGCTCGGTGTGGGTGAGCCGCCTGCCGTCGATCTCGGCGGACAGGACGCAGCTCACCAGGTCGTCCCGCGGGTTCGCGCGGCGTTCGGCGATCAGCTCGTCGAGGAAGACCCGCGTCTCGGCCATCGCGCTCTTGGTCTCCTCCAGGTCGTTGGCGTCGAGCAGCGCGCGCATCCGCTCGCCGAGCTCCTCCTTCCGGTCGTCGGCGCAGCCCATCATCCGCGCCATGAACTGGGAGGGGATCTTCTTGGCGTACGCGGCCGCGGCGTCGCAGCGGTCAAGCGGCACGATCGTCTCCAGCAACGCGCGGGCGTGCTCGCGGACCAGCGGCTCCAGCGCCCTGATCTGCCGGGGGCCGAACGCCGGCAGGAGCCTGCGCCGGAACGGCCCGTGCTGCGGCGGGTCGAGGGTGATGGGCGGACGCTCGGCCAGGTCGGCGCCGAACGCGTCCTTCGGCACGCTGATCGAGACCGAGGAGAACAGCGCGGGGTTCCTGGCGACGTCCTCGACGGCCTCGTAGCGCGTGGCGATCCAGTAACCGCCCAGGCGTTCGCTGCGGGCCACCGGGCAGTGACGACGCATGTCGTCGTACACGGTGAACGGATTCTCCCCCGCGGGCGGGGAGAACAGATCGAACTGGGCGGCCTGATCTTCGGCATGGGTCACGTGCTGCTCACTTGCCTACGAGTGCGAGAGGGCGAACAGGGGAGCCGGTCGCCCCGACGATCTTCAACGGGGACAGGACGAACGTGAACTCGCTGATCCGGCGCTCGGCGAGGTCGTCCAGGCGGAGGTTCTCGATGATGAACACGCCGTGGTCGACGAGCAGGATCCGGTGCACGGGCATGATCGCGTGCCCGCGGCCGGCATGGATCTGCTCGAACGCGATCGTGTCCGTACCGGCCGCGCGGACCCCGTGCGCGGCGAGCCATTCCGCCGCGCCCGCCGTCACGCCCGGGACGCCGGAGCCGTGGCCGAGGTAGCGCTCGGGGTCCGGCCACCAGCGGCTCCATCCGGTGCGGATCAGGCAGACGTCGCCGGGACGCGGCGACACGTGCGCCGCTTCCAGGTCGCCGGCGGTGATGCCGTATCCGCCGGCCAGGCACTCCACCCCGTGCCGGCCGGCGACGTCCAGGAGCACGCCCCTGCACACCATCGGCTCGACGGTCTCGACGCCGTGCACCGCGAACGCGCCGCCGAGCTGCGCCCGCGCGCTGTCGTGGCCGCCGTGCAGCGTGCCGTCGTGCGACACGTGGGCGAGCGCGTCGACGTGCGTGCCGACGTGCCCGCCGGTCACGATGATCTCGTTCGCGGACGAGCCGCCGTCCGGGCGGACCAGGTCGCCGTGCCTGCGCGCCAGCGTCATCCGGAAGCCGGGGTGGTTGGGCGAGCAGGGGATGCCGTTGCCGAGGGGCTGCGCCAGATCGATCACCTGGACGCCGCCGGCGACGGCGGACAGCAGCGCGTCGGCGCCCGTCGCGTGCGGTGAGCGGGTCACGACGGCTCCTCCGTCAGGCCGAGCGCGCGGGCGATGCCCAGCACCCGCTTCGCGTTGGCCACGATCGGCGGGGCGACGAGCCGCTGCCTGGACGACACGACGACCGTGGCGTTGCGTTCCAGCGCCAGTTCGGCGACGGCGCAGATCTCCTCGGCCTCCGCGATCTCCTGCGCCGTCGGGCTGTAGACCTGGTGGATGACGGGCAGCTGCGCCGGGTGGATCGCCATGCGGCCGAAGAAGCCGAGGCGTCTGCCGTGCTCGCAGCTGCGGCGCAACCCCTCCGGGTCGCGTACCTCGGCGAAGACGCTCTGGCAGGGGTTCAGCAGGCGGGCGGCGCGCGAGGCGGTGATCACCCTGATGCGGGCGGCGTCCATCGTCGCGCCGTCGAGGTCGCTGCCGAGGTTCACCCGCAGGTCCGACTCGCCGAGCCCCAGCATCTCGACCAGCGGTGCGGCGGTGGCGAGCGCGTACGCGGCCTCCAGCGCGTACGCGGTCTCCACGAGGAGGTGCAGGGGGACGGGTCGGCCCGCCCGGGTCAGGAGCTCGGCGACCTGCGCGACGTCGGCGGGCTGCTCGACCTTGGGGACGCGCACACCGTCGAGGCCCGCCCCCGCCACGGCGACGATGTCGTCCTTGCACAATCCGCTGGCCATGGAGTTCACCCGGACGAACGTGCGTTTCTTCGTCGGCGCCGCGGTGATGCCGGACACCACTTCGCGGGCGTACATTTTCTGAAATTCCGGCACTCCGTCCTCGAGGTCGAGGACGACCGCGCTCGCCTCCGATGAATACGCCTGCTCGATTCGATCCGGCCGGTGGCCCGGGGCGTAAAGATAGCTGAGATTCAGCGGGAATTGCGGCGCGGGAAGTTTCATCGAAACCCCTAGGGTCGATCATTCGGCGGTCGCGACTTCCGTGGGAGAACACTAACTGCGCCGTGCTGCGCGATGTAAAGTGAACCTTCGTGCAAGCGGCAATGCCTATGCACGAAAGTTCAATTCAGCCGCGGTGTCGGGGTGGGCGAGGATGTGAACATGTCAGCAGGGTCAGCGGGCACCGGCGGCGCCCGTAACGCGCGACCGGGAACGGGCCGGCGCGGTGCCCGAAATGCTCGTCCGGGACCAGGCCGATGAACCACGTCGACCCGGCCACGCTGTCGCCCCGCGCCGTCTCGCTGAGAGAGAGCTGGGACGTGGTGCCGGGCGTGGTGCTCGCGGCGATCGGCGAGCACACCGGCCGGATCACCGAGGTCGTGCCGGCCGGGACCGGGTACAGCAGTCACGTCGCCGCCACCTTGACCACCGAGCGCGGCATGGTGTTCGTCAAGGGCATGCGAGCCGACCACGCGCTCGCCTGGACCCAGCGGCGCGAGGCGGTGGTCAACCCGCATGTCGTCCCCATCAGCCCGAGGCTGCTCTGGCGGGTCACCGTCGCCGGCTGGGACGTGCTCGGATTCGAGCACGTCAGCGGCCGCATCGCCGACTTCGGCCAGGCGTCCGGCGACCTGCCGCTCGTCGTCGCGACCATGACCGAGCTGAGCAGGGATGCCCCGGACGTCGAGCTGACGCCGGCGGAGGACCGGTGGAACGCCTACCTCGACGACCCCGGCGACGCGCGACTACTGGTCGGCGGCACGCTGCTGCACACCGACTGGCACCACACCAACCTGCTCGTCACCGGCGCCCGGACGATGCGCGTCGTCGACTGGGCGGTGGCCACCCGCGGCGCGGCGTGGATCGACCCGGCCTGCTGGGTGGTCTGGCTGGTGCACGCCGGGCACACCGCGGCGGAGGCGCAGCGGTGGGCGGCGAAGGTGCCCGCGTGGTCCACGGCGCCGGACGGCGCGCTCGACGCCTTCGCCCGCGTCCTGGCCCGCTACTGGCAGGACATCGCTGACAAAAACCCCAACACCATGACATACCGCCTCCGGGACGCCGCCGCGCGATGGGCGGCGTACCGAAGCAGCTGACCACACGCCCAGTGAGGTGGCGACAGATGAGACACGTACTGCTCGGCGCCAGCGGCGTCGGCACGTCGGTGTACGCGCTCGGCACCGCGACGTTCGGCGAGTACACCGACGAGGCCGAGGCGGGCCGGACGCTCGACGTCTTCGCCGACGCCGGCGGGCTGCTCGTGGACACCGCGGACGGCTACGCCGACGGGCGCGCCGAGGAGATCGTCGGCCGCTGGCTCGGCCGGCAGTCCGCGGAGGTGCGTGGCCGTCTCCTGCTCTCGACCAAAGGCGGCGGATACACCACCAGCGCCGCGATGAACGCATGGGGCAACACCCGGCTCAACCTCAGGCGGGCGCTCGACACGTCGCTCAGAAGGCTCGGCGTCGACTCCGTCACCCTCTACCAGATGCACACCTGGGATCCGCTGACGCCTCTGGAGGAGACGTTGTCCTTCATGGACGACGCCGTACGCCAGGGCAAGGTCCAGTACGTCGGGTTGTCGAACTTCACCGGGTGGCAGCTGCAGAGGGCCGTCGACCTGGCGAAGGCGCTCGGTCTGGCGGTCCCGGTCGTGTACCAGGCGCAGTACAACCTGCTGTGCCGCGAGGTCGAATGGGAGATCCTGCCGGCGGGCGCGGCGAACGGCCTGGGGCTGCTGGCGTGGTCGCCGCTCTCGGGCGGGCTGCTCACCGGGAAGTACTCCCAGCACTCCCGCCCCGAGGGCGAGGCCAGGTTCACCGAGGAGATGGAGCGCGGGAAGATGCATGACGGCTACGTCGACGCCCTCTACCGCGCCCACCTCGCGCGCGACCGTACGTGGGACGTGCTGAAGATCCTGCGCGACCTCGCGGCCACGAGGAACGTGACGCCGGCAGCGGTCGCGCTCGCCTGGGTCGCGGGCCGCCCCGGGGTGAGCGGCGTGGTCCTGGGCGCCCGCGACAGCGGGCAGCTCGCGAGCAACCTCGTGGCGGCCGACCTCACGCTCGACGAGAGCGAGATCAGACGGCTGGACGACGCCAGTGATCCACGCCCGGCCGGCTACCCGTACGGCGGCTTCGCGGCCATGCAGCGCAGCCGCTCGATCCACTGAGGCGGTGGACGGCATGACGTCCCCGACGGACATCGACCGGCTGGCGGCCGACTTCGACCCCTGGAGCAGGGAGCTCGCGCACGACGGCGAGCTCTTCCTGGCCGTGGTGAACCGCATCAGGGAGCGGGGCCCGGTGGTGCGCAGCGAGCGGCACGGCGGCTTCTGGATCATCGCCGGCCACGCGGAGGTGTCCCGCGCGAACCGGGACTGGGAGACCTACAGCTCGGCCATGGGCGCGACCATCCCGCACAACCCGGACGTGCCGAAGCTCGCGCCGATCGAGGTCGACCCGCCCGAGCACGGCGACTGGCGCAGGATCCTCAACCCGCTCATGTCCCGGGCCGCGGTGAGCGGGCACGAGCCCGCGATGAGGCGCATCGCCCGCGAGCTGATGGACGAGTTCGTCGAGGCGGGGGAGTGCGACCTCGCCAAGGACTTCGCCTGGCGCTTCGTGCCGGGCTCGCTCTTCGAGCTGATGCTCGGCGTCCCCGCCGACCAGCTGCCCACCACCCGCGCCCTGGTCCAGGCGTTCGTCTCGTCGGACAGCCTCGAACGCCAGCAGCAGGTGTTCGCCGATCTCGCGGCCTGGGCGGAGAGCTTCCTGGCGTGGCGAAGGGACCGGCCGGAACGCGGCGACGTCACCGACGCCCTGCTGCGCGGCCGGGTACGCGGCCGGCCGCTGACCACCGACCGCATCGTCAGCACGTTGATCATGCTGGTGCTGGCGGGCATGGAGACCACGTCCAGCAGCATCGGCAACATCGCCCAGCACCTGATCGACGACCCCGCGCTGTGCCGGTACTTCGCCTCCCCGGACGCGCCGGTCGACCTGGCGATCGAGGAGCTCCTCAGGCGCGGGTCGGTCTCGTTCGGGCTGGCGCGGGTCACCACGCGGGACGTCGAGGTCGGCGGGCAGGTCATCCCCAAGGGCGACCGGGTGCTGCTGCTGTGGGCCTCGGCGAACTGGGACCCGGCCGTGTTCCCGGAGCCGGAGCGGTTCGACCTCGGGCGGCCGCCGAACCGGCACCTGGCGTTCGGCGCGGGCCCGCACCGCTGCATGGGCGCGAACTTCGCCCGGCTCCTGCTCAAGGTCGCCACCACGGAGATCGTGGCACGGCTGCCGGAGCTGCGGTTGCGGCCGGGCGCCGTCGTCGAGCACCCGCCGGGGCTGGTGCGCAGCACGCGGTCGCTGCCGGTCCGCTTCCGGCCGACCGCCCGCTCGGCGACCACGACTGTCTTGACCAGCTGAGGAGGGCCGGCCGGTGCGGCGAGGTGACAGCGGAGTGACCGCCGAGAAGGTGGCGCGGTACTACGACGAGGCGTCCGAGCTGATCAGCGCGGACCTGGGCGGCGGCCTGCATTTCGGCTACTGGAAAGACCTCCCCCAGGGCGGGTCCATGGCGGAGGCCTCGCGACGGATGACCCAGCTGATGATCGACAAGCTGGGCGTGGGCGCGGGGCGGCGGGTACTCGACGTCGGCTGCGGAACCGGCGGGCCGGCGCTCGACCTCGCGGCGGCCACCGGGGCGGAGGTCGTCGGCATCGACCTGAACGAGCGGCACGTACGGCTCGCCGGTGAGCTCGCCGGCCGGCGGCGCCTCGCCGACCGGGTGAGCTTCCACCGGGGGGACGCGGCCCGCCTGGCCTTCGCGTCCGGCTCGTTCGACGGCGCCTGGATGCTGGAGTCGTTCTTCCACATGCCGGATCAGGCGAGGGTGCTCAGGGAGATCGCCAGGGTGCTGCGGCCGGGCGGCCGGCTCGCGATCGCGAACCTGGTGCAACGCACGCCGCTCAGCGACGAGCGGAACGCCGCGCTGGAGGAGCTGTGGAGGGTGGGACACGTGGCGGCGCTGCTGCCGCTCGCCGACTATCCCGCGCTGCTCGCGGACTGCGGGCTCGCGCTGGAGGACGTGCTCGACATCTCCGACCACACCACGCGTCAGACGTTCGCGGCGATCAGGGAGCTGCACGCCGCGCGGCTGCGGGCCGAGGCGTCCTCGCCCGACGCCCCGGTCGAGCTCAAGCAGGACATGGACGGGGGCATGGAGCTGTTCTCGGCCACGCCGGAGATCGGGTTCGCGATCGTCGTGGCGACCAGGCCGTGAAAGCGGGGCCGCCAGGCTGACATTCCTGGCCGGGATTATCGCGACGTACTATCTTGGCCTTTGCCATTGTCGCCGGCTTCTGTTTGATCAGCAGGGCAATTCTTGGGTGCAATAATGGGAAATTCCACGTGAGAAAGGGCATTCCGTGGCCGTCACCACGCTCGATCCGGGCACCGCGCTCGTCCTCGTCGACCTGCAGAACGCCATCGTCGGCGCGCCGTGCACGCCCCACACCGGCCGCGACGTCGTGACGCGCGCGGCCGAGCTGGCCGACGCGTTCCGCGCGCACGGCGCCCCCGTCGTCCTCGTCAGGGTCACCCAAGCCGAGGACAGATCCGACGCCATCCCCGGCCGCACGGAGACGGCCGGTTACGACGGCCCCATGCCCGAACGATGGGACGAGATCGTCGAAGACCTCACAGGCCACCCCGGCGACATCATCGTGACCAAACGCAACTGGGGCGCCTTCTACGGCACCGACCTCGACCTGCAGCTGCGGCGGCGCGGCATCACCCAGATCGTGCTCGGGGGCATCGCCACCAGCATCGGCGTGGAGTCCACCGCGCGCCACGCCCACGACCTCGGCTACCACGTCGTCCTGGCCGTCGACGCGATGACCGACCTCGACCAGGAGGCCCACCGCAACAGCATCGAGCGGATCTTCCCGCACCTCGGCGAGTGCGGCACGACGGCGGAGATCACCGACCTGCTGGCCAAGCGCGAGGGCTGACCCGGCCACCGCTCACGAAGCCCGCCGGGGCGCCCCCCGAGTGCCGGCGTCACCGGCGAACCGCCCCTCCGGGCGCGTGCCCATGCCGGCTTCCCGGCCTCCGCGGGGCCCAAAGCGGTTCAGGTACGCGTACGAGACCAGGCCCGCCTGCAGCCGTGACTCGAGGCCGAGCTTCGCCATGATCTGCGCCACGTGGGCCTTGACCGTGCGCTCGGTGATGTTCAGGAGCGCCGCGATCGACCGGTTGGAGCTGCCGTTCCCCAGCCGTTCGAACACCTCGGCCTCGCGCGGCGACAACAACGAGACCCTGGCCATCTGCTCCTGCCACGTCGGCGGCTCCACCGGCATGCCGGAGGCGTCGCCGAGCAGCGCCAGTTCCTCTTCGCGGGGGGTCCGCTCGGTGAAATCGGTCATGGGCTCATGGCTCCTCAGCAGTGCTGGCCCGGAATTCCTGGTGGACGAGAGCCCGCCGACGCGGCGGCGTACGGGGCAGCGGGTCACGGCGTGATCCGCCGGAACCGTCGGGGGCGATCCACCGCGCCCGCGGATCGCCGGCGGTGTACTCCGGCCACGGCGGCCGCCCGGTCCTGGCCAGGCCGACCAGCGCGCGCTGCACCTGGACGCCGACGGCGCGGTCCACGGCGTCGCCGGTGGCGAGGTCGCAGAACAGCGCCGCGGTGTCCGCGCCGTGCACGGCCCGCCCCGCCACGGCGGGATTGCCCGCCAGCTGCGAAGTGGTCGGATGGTAGTCGAAGACCTGCGCCCAGCAGTGCCCGCCGGCCGCGTGCACGGCCGCCAGCAGCCGCTCGGCCGGCTCGTGATACAGCTTCCGCGACAGAAACGCGATCCTTTCCTCGTGGGTGGCGCCGTCGTCCGGATCGGCGAACGCGGCGTACTTGCGGTCGACGGCCGGGCCGGCCACGACGTCGAGGATCCTGGCCTCGTCCGACGTCACCGAGACGAGCAACGGAAGGTCTGTCGCCAGCCCGGCCCGGAGGGATTCCAGCGGCGGGCGCGGGAGGAGGTCACCGTCGATCATCGCCTCGTACCGCGGCTCGCCCGCCCGCAGGGCCTGCCGGTGGACATGGCGGAGCGCGACGTTGGGCAGCGTACGCAGGGCCGCCGGCGTATCGGCGAGCGGCCGGGCGGCCGCGACGAAACGTTCGGCGGCGCGGGCCGCCTCGCCGGGCCCGATCGGGCGCTCCGCGCTGCCGCTGTAGACGGCGGCCCGGTGGAACAGGCCGCGGGCGGCCGGGACGCCCGCCAGGGTGGCCACGTCCGAGCCGCCCGTCGACAGCCCGAACAGCGTGACGTTGCCCGGGTCGCCGCCGAACGCCGCGATGTTGTCCCGCACCCACGACAGCGCGAGCACCTGGTCGCGCACGGCCAGGTTGACGCAGTCGGCGAGATCCGCGTCGATCGTGCCCAGGTGGAGCCAGCCCCACGGGCCGAGGCGGAAGTTCACCGTCACCACCACGACGTCGTGATGGGCGGCCAGCACCCACGGGTCGACGGTCGTCATGTTCCCGCCGACCATGTGCCGTCCGGGATGGATCCACACCAGGACGGGCTGCGGGTCGGGGCGGCCCGGCCGCGCCGACCAGATGTTGAGGTTGAGGCAGTCCTCGCCCTTCACGGCGTCCGGGTGGAGCGGGCTCCACCGCTCGGGGGTGAGCCCCATCGGCACCTGCCAGCTGACGACCCCCCACCGGGTGGCGTCGATCGGGCCGGACGGGGCGGCCGGCAGCGCCGGGCGGAACCGTTGCACCACGCGCCCGTAGGGTATGCCGCGCCAGTTCGGCACGCCCCTGTCCAGGAACCCGCGGACCTCGCCGGCGCCGGTTTCGACCACCGGCACGGCATCCTCCCCGCCAGGTGGGCCGGGCGACCGTTCCCGGCGGGCCGCGGCCCCTTCCTCCCACACCCCCGAACGCTTCATCCAGGGCCTTCCTGCGACAGCTGTTCCACGCACCGTCCTTCGGACAATTCAGTCAAGACAATCTGCATTCCTAGTCGAGTGGCCAGTCAATGTACATAGCACTTTCGTGCACCTGCCGGTCCGGGTGTACGAAAGTGCAATTTACTGACGGCCGCGCTCTGCGTACAAACGCTGTGATACTGCGTGGTCCCGTTGGCTGCATCCGGGGATGAGAATGTCCGACACCGCACCGGAAGTTGATTTCGACCATCACTCGGCGGAGTATGCCCGGGACCCGTGGAAAGCGAATATCGACCTGGCCGCGCGCTGCCCGGTGTCCTACAGCCGCCACCACGGAGGCTTCTGGCTCGTGACCGGCTTCCACCAGGTCTCCCAGGTCGCCCACCAGCCAGAGCTGTTCTCCTCCGCCCATGAGCTGCCCAACACGCCGGGGCGCCCGCAGGGGACGGTGGTTCCCGCCTCGTCGTTCCGCGGGCTGCCGCTGGAGATCGACCCGCCGGAGTTCCTGGAGTGGCGCAAGGCACTGAACGCCTTCTTCTCACCGACCGCGGCGCGCCGGCTCCGCCCGCGGATCGCTCAGTTCGCCACCTGGTGCATCGATCAGCGCATCGAGAGCGGCGAGATCGACCTGGTCATGGACCTGTCGAACCCGGTGCCCGCGCTGATCACCCTCGACGTCGTCGGGCTGCCGATGCGCGACTGGCGGCTCTACGCCGACGTCGTGCACGCCCTGGTGTACACCCATCCGGGCACGCCGGAGTTCGAACGGGTGGAGGCGGGCTTCGCCCAGCTCATCCAGACCGTCCGCGACCTGATCCCCCGGCGCAGGGCCGACCCCGGAGACGACCTCATCAGCTTCCTCACCAAGGTCGAGATCAACGGCGCGAAGATCTCCGACGAGGACATCCTGGCCGTGTGCAACGCGGTCATCCCCGGTGGCGTCGACACGACGACGGCGTTGCTGGCGTCGACCCTGGACCACCTCGATCGCCATCCCGGCATGCGCGCCCGGCTGATCGACTCGCCGGAACTGATCGAGTCCGCCTGTGACGAGTTCCTGCGGTACTTCACGCCGGTCATGGGCGCGGGACGAACCGTCATGCGGGACACGACGATCGACGGCCACCCGGTGAAGCCGGGGGAGCGCGTGCTCCTGTCGTGGGCGGCGGCCAACCTCGACGCGCGGATGTTCCCCCGGCCGGACGTCGTCGACCTGGACCGCGACGCGCGCAAGCAGGCCGCGTTCGGGATCGGGGTGCACCGGTGCATCGGCCGGCACATCGCGCGCATGGACTTCGAGGTGGTGGTCGGGGAGGTGCTGCGCCGCCTCCCCGACTACCACCTCGTCGAGGGAGCCGCCGAACGCTACGCCACGGTGGGGCAGATCAACGGCTACGTGACGATGCCGGCCCGTTTCACGCCCGGACCGCGCCTCGGGCCCGACGTGGCGACCGTGTCGGAGCTGCCGCCGTTGCCGGACTGATCTTCCGAGGGTTGGGGAGTTATGACGGTGCAGGAAAGGTTCTTGCGGCTCGGGGCCATCATCGACGGCCCAGGCGGCCATGTCGCCGCCTGGCGGCACCCGCTGACCCCCGCCGACGCCCAGCTCGACTTCGCCTTCCACCAGCGCAACGCCGAAGCGCTCGAACGCGGGGTGTTCGACTGCGTCTTCGTGCCCGACGTGGTGGCGCTGTGGGGCACCGACGTCGAGCACCTGAGCCGGACGGCGCGCAACGAGCACTTCGAACCGCTCGCCCTCCTGGCCGCGTACGCCGCCCTGACCGAGCACATCGGCGTGGCCGCGACGGCGACGACGACCTACAACGAGCCGTACGACGTGGCCCGCACGTTCGCCTCGCTCGACCACATCAGCGGCGGGCGCGCCGGCTGGAACGTCGTCACCTCCGCCGCGCCGTGGGAGTCGCGCAACTTCGGGTTCGCCGAGCACATGGAGCACGACCTGCGCTACACGCGTGCGGACGAGTTCATGTCGGTGGTCAACGGACTGTGGGCCAACGGCGACAAGCCGCTCGACCACGAGGGGCGCTTCTTCAGCGTACGAGGGCCGCTCAACGTGCTGCCGCCGCCGCAGGGGCGCCCGGTCATCTTCCAGGCCGGCGCCTCCCCCGTCGGGCGCGACTTCGCCTCCCGGCACGGCGAGGTCCTCTTCACCCGGCACACCAGGCTGTCCGACGCGCAGGACTTCTACGCCGACCTCAAGGCCCGCGCCGGGCGGCACGGCCGTGCCCCTGAGCTCCTGCAGATCTGGGTCGGCCTGCAGCCCATCGTCGGGGGCACCGAGGCCGAGGCCAAGGCGCGGCTGCGCGAACTGCAGGAGCTGATGCCGGACATCGTCGCGCTGCGGGCGCTTCAGGACCAGCTCGGCGACGTCGACCTCACCGGGTACCCGCTCGACGGCCCCGTTCCCGACCTGCCGGTCGCCAACCGCTCGCACAGCACGGCCGAGCGATGGATCAAGCTCGCCCGCCGGGAGAAGCTGACCCTCCGGCATCTCTCCCTGCGGCAGGCGGGCGACATCGTCGCCGGAACCCCCGAGCAGCTGGCCGACCATATGGAGACGATGTACACGTGGGGCGCCGCCGACGGGTTCATCGTCGACTTCCCCTACCTGCCGGGCGCCCTGGACGACTTCGTCGACCAGGTCGTGCCGGAGCTGCGCCGCCGGGGACTCGTGCGCACCTCCTACGTCGACGGGACGCTGCGCGACAATCTCGGCCTGACCGTTTCCGGCGACGTGACCGCGGCGGGTGCGCGGTGAACCGGCCGGTTCTCCTCGCCCCCCTGATCACCGAGCAGGACGACGGCGCGGTGGGACGGACCGCCTACCTGCGCACGCTCGACCGTGCGCGCGCCGCCCATCGGGCCGGGATCGACGCGCTGCTGATCGACGACCGGCAGGGCGCCGCGGTCGCCGGCGCGGGCGCGTTCGAGGCGGGAACGCTCGCCGCCGCGCTCGCCGTCGCCACGGACGGGATCGGCCTCGTCGTCGCGATCTCGACGGAACAGCTGGCCCCTTACCATGTCGCGCGGCTGCTCGCCACGGTCGACCACCTGAGCGGAGGCCGCGCGGGCTGGCAGGTGATCGCGCCAGCCGACGACGACGAGGCGGCCAACTACGGCCGCGGGCCCGCGGCGCCGCGCGACCGGCAGCTGTCCAGGGCGGAGGAGTTCGTCCGCGTGGCGACCGGCCTATGGGACAGCTTCCAGGACGACGCGTTCCTGCGTGACCGGGAGTCCGGCATCTACTTCCTGCCCGACCGGCTGCACGCGCTCGACCACAGGGGCGAGCACTTCGACGTGGCGGGCCCGCTCAACATCGCCCGGCCGCCGCAGGGGCATCCGGTGCTGGTGCGCCGGCTCGCCGCCGCCGAGGACGCGGCGCCGGCCGGACGGGTCGCCGACATCGCCGTCCTGCCCGCCGGCCGCGGCGCGGAGGCGGCGGAGGTCAGGCGGGAGCTGCGGGAGTCGGCGCGCGCCGACGGCCGCCCGGACGCCGAGGTCCTGCTCCTGCTGGAGACACCTGTGAACGCGGGCCCGGCGGCGGACGGCCCGGCGCTGGAGAGCATGGTGCTGGACGGAACCGTCGACGGTTTCGTCCTGCTGCCTCCCGCGGGGCCCGCGCTGGCCGCCCACACCGCGCTGGTGGAGCGCGCCGCCGCGCTGCGCGGCGACCCCGCGGACCGGGCGGACCCCGCCGACCGTGCGGGTCGGGCGGGCGGCTCGCTGCGGGCCAGGCTGGGCCTGCCGCGGCCGGCCGGCCGGCGGCCGGCGGCATGAGGGGATCCGCGGCCGACGCGCACCCGCTGCCGCTGGCGGACATCAGGGTCATCGACATCGCCACGCTGCTCGCCGCACCGTCCGCGGCGGCGCTCCTCGGGGACTTCGGCGCCGACGTGATCAAGGTCGAGCACCCGTCCGGGGATCCGCTGCGGCGTTACGGTCACGTGTACGACGACGTGCCGCTGCTGTGGAAGGTCGTCAACCGCAACAAGAGGAGCGTGGCGCTCGACCTGAAGGACCCGCGGGACCGCGAGCGGTTCCTGCGGCTGGCGGCAGGGGCGGACGTCGTGATCGAGAACTTCCGTCCCGGGACGCTGGAACGCTGGGCGCTGGGCCCCGACGTGCTGGAGAAGGTGAACCCGAGGCTGGTGCTGACCCGAGTGACCGGCTTCGGGCAGGACGGGCCGTACGCGAACAGGCCGGGCTTCGGGACGCTCGCCGAGGCCATGAGCGGGCTCGCCGCGATGTCCGGCGAGCGGGACGGGCCGCCGATGCTGCCGGCCTTCCCGCTGGCCGACGCCTTCGCCGGCGTGCAGGCGGCCTGCGCGACGCTGGTCGCCCTGCACGCCCGCCGCCGTACCGGCCGCGGGCAGACCGTCGACGTGTCGATCACCGAGTCGATGATCGGCGCGCTCGGCGCCCAGCTGACCGTGTTCGACAAACTCGGCCTCAAACCGGAACGCGTCGGAAACCTCTCCAACAGCAACGCCCCGCGCAACGTCTACCGGTGCGCGGACGGCCGCTGGGTGGCGGTGTCGGCGCCCGCGCAGTCGGTGGCCGAACGCCTGATCCGGCTGGTCGGCCGGCCCGACCTGGCCGACGAGCCGTGGTTCGCCTCCGGGGCGGGGCGCGTCGGGCACCGGGAGGAGGTGGACGACGCGGTGGGCCGCTGGATCTCGGCCCGGCGCCGGGACGACGTCGTGGCCGCGTTCGAGCAGGTGGACGCCGCCGCCGCGCCCATCTACGAGGTCGACGACGTGCTGAACGACGCCCACTTCCTGGCGAGGGAGGTGGCGATCGACGTCCCGGACGCCGAGCTCGGCTCGCTGCGCATGCCGAACGTGCCGTTCCGGCTGTCCGCGACCCCCGGGCGGGTCCGGTGGGCGGGGCCGCGGCTGGGCGAGCACACCGACGAGGTCATCGAGGCCGTTGACACCATCGAAGGGCATGGCGACCGATGAGGCTGACACTTGAAGACCGGCGCTGGGCGGTGCTGGACCCGTCGATCGACCCGGCGGACCCCGAGGAGTACCTGCGCACGGCGATGCGGTGGCATTTCGGCGCGGACACCGGCTCGCCGTTCTGGCTGCGGCGGGCCGAGCGGCTGGAGTTCGACCCGGTCGCCGACGTGCGCTCGTTCGCCGACCTGCGGTTGTTCCCCAACGTCGTGGACGAGCTGCGCACGGTCCCGGTCGAAGATCTGATCCCTCGCGGCTACGGCCCGAACCGGCCGGCGCCGCGCGTGTTCGAGAGCGGGGGGACGACGGGCGCGCCGAAACGGGTGATCCTCATGCCCGACTGGATCGAGAGCGCGGTGCGCCGCATGCTGCGCGGTCCGCAGTTCGCGGGCCGGCCGCCGAGCAACATCCTGGTGCTCACCCCGACGGGGCCGCACAAGATCGGTTGCATGTACGACCACATCGCCGAACGGCAGCAAACGATCAAGTTCTGTGTCGACATGGACCCCCGGTGGGTCAAGAAGCTGATCGCGCGGGGGCAGGCCGACCAGGTCGAGTCCTACCTGGACCACCTCCTCGACCAGGCCGAGCACATCCTCGCCACGCAGCGGGTCGGCCTGGTGGTGACGACGCCGCCGCTGCTGCGCGCCTGCACCCGCAGGCCGCGCCTGGCCGAGCTGATCAACGTCAAGGCCGACCTGGTGTTCTGGGGCGGGGCGCACATGACCGTCGAGGAACGCTTCGACCTGCATCACGAGTTCTTCCCCGACGTGCGGATGCTCAGCAGGTACGGCAGCCTGATGATCCTGGAGAGCGCGGCGGAGCGGCCGGGCCTCGGCCCCGACGAGGACATCGTCTACGACCCCCGCAGCCCGGTGGTGACGTTCGAGGTGGTCGATCCGGAGACGCGGGAGGTCGTTCCGCACGGACAGCGCGGCCAGATCGTGATGAACCACATCAGCAAGGGCATGTTCCTGCCGAACAACCTCGAACGGGACACCGTTGTCCGCGTGCCGGGCCGTGCCGGGCAGATCGGCGACTCGGTGTCCGCTCCGCGGCCCGTCGACACGTTCGACGGGGAGACGGTGATCGAGGGCGTGTACTGAGGCGGGCGCCGGCGCGCCGGTGGTCAGGCCGGGTCGCGCGTGAGATCCGCCGGAGCCGCCACCCGCTTCCACGGCAGCCAGGCACAGGACACCAGGAGCAGCAGGCCCCCGGCCGCCATGACCGCTCGCGGGCTCGTCAGAGTCGCCAGGAACCCGCAGAGCAGCGTGCAGGCGGCGCGGGCGGCGTTGCCGGCGATCGACCACGACGTGAGGACCCGCGCGACCTTGTGGTGGGGGGTCTTCTCCAGCCGGTAGGCCGCGAAGGCGGGGTTGAAGACGCCCATGGAGAAGACGGTGCCGGTGTGGATCGCGGTCACCGCGGCCAGGCCCAGCCATCCCGGCCCCACCAAGGGGATCATGGGCAGCCACAGCACGCGGGCGACACCCGCCGACAGCAGCGCCCCGCGATGACCATGGCGGGCGACGATGCGCCGGCTGAGCCTGGCCCCCACCACGCCCGCGACGCAGGGGATGCCCACGGACAGCCCGTACTGGAAGGGGGTGAAGCGTAGTTCCTGCAGCATCATCACGGCCAGGATGGGCGCCATCGCGGTGATGAGCGCGCCGACGGTCACGGTGTTGGCGAACAGCAGCCGCAGCCCGCCGTCGGACCAGATGTGCCGCCACCCCGCGCCCATTCCCCGCCACCACCGGCGCTCGGGCGGCCGCCCCGGCGGATCGGGCTCGGGGACGGCGATCGAGCGGATGCTCAGGGCGGAGAGCAGGTAGCTGGCGGCGTCGGCGAAAAAGGTCGCGGCCAGCCCGAACACCGACACGAGCAGGCCGCCCGCCGGCGGGCCGAGCGCCGAGCACGTCCACTGCACGCTCTCGAACCGGCCGTTGGCCTCGGTGAGGTGCTCGCGGGCGACGAGGGACTTCAGGTACGCGCCGGAAGCGCTGAGAAAGGCGATCTGGCCCACGCCCACGATCACGGAGGCGGCCGCCAGGTGAAGAAAGGTCAGCCGGTCGGCCAGGAAGGCGAGGGGCACGGTCGTCAGCACGACGCACCGCATCACGTCGGCGGCGACCATCATCGGGCGCTTGCGCAGGTACTCGATCCACGGCCCGAGCGGCAGCGCGAGGAATGCGCCGATCGCCCCGCTCAGCGCCGCCAGCAGCGACACCTGGAAGGGGCTGCTGTGGAGGGCGAACACCGCGATCAGGACGAAGGCGTCAGTGGCGACGGCGCTCCCGGCCGCGCTGACCGCGTACGCCGTCCAGAGCCGGTTGAAGTCCTGCCCGAGGCCCTTCACGCCCTACCCCCACACCGGCTCCATGTACAGCTGCCCGTCTCCGCCGAGCCAGCAAACTAGCAGGCGTCAGGGGGCGGCGAAGCACCGAACGGAGAAACCGATCACCGGCCGTGCCGAGGGCAGGCGGCGAACCGGGGGCGGCACGGGGGCGGACCGGTGCGCCGGCGATCACGCGTCGTTGGGCGGGGAGCGGTCACGTGTCGTGCGGGCGGATGGCGGTCACATGTCGTTCAGGCGGGGGGCGGTCATGTGTCGTGCAGGCGGATGGCGGCGTTCGGGCAGAGCCGGGCGGCCTCGCGTACGTCGCCGGCCCGCGACGGATCCAGCTCGCCCTCCGCCACGACGACCAGGCCGGTGTCGTCGTCGGCGTCGAACAGGTCGGGGGCCGTGCGGATGCAGTGGCCGGCGCCGATGCAGCGCGACTGGTCCGCGATGATGCGCATGGCCGCCCCTACCAGGTGACGGGCAGCTCGTCCAGGCCGAAGATCGCGGCGTCGTACTTGAAGGGCAGCGCGTCGACCTCGGCGGCGGGGCGCAGCGCCGGGACGCGCCGGAACAGCGTCTCGTAGGAGATCGCCAGCCAGGCGCGGGCGAGATTCTGGCCCAGGCATTGGTGGACGCCGTACCCGAAGGCCAGGTGGTTGCGGGCGCCGCGGTGGATGTCCAGCTCGCCGGGGCGCTCGTAGGCCCGCTCGTCGTGGTTGGCGGAGGCGCACAGGGCGATCACGCCCTCACCGGCCCCGATGACCTGGTCGCCGACCTCGACGTCGGCGACGGCCAGCCGGGCGAAGGCGGGCCCGTCCGCGACGGCGTGGTAGCGCAGCAGCTCCTCGACCGCGCCCGGCCAGAGCGCGGGATCGGCGCGCAGCTCGGCCAGCTGCTCGGGATGGCGGAGCAGGCTGAGCACGCCGAGCAGGATCATGTTCGCGGTGGTCTCGTGGGCGGCGATCAGCAGCTGCAGCACCATGCCGACGACGGCGTCGCGGGACACCTCACCCGTCGCGCGCCGCTCCGTGACCAGCCTCCCGAGCAGGTCGTCGCCCGGGCTGTTCTCGGCCCGCGTGACGAGGTCGCCGATGTAGGCCCTGACCTCCCCGATCGCGACCCTGATCGCGTCGGAGGCCACCATCTTCCTGCTCCTGATCCGGGACTGGAAGAACTGGTGGTCCTCGTACGGCACGCCGAGGAGCTGGCAGATGCCGAGGGACGGGACCGGCAGCGCGAACGACTCCGCCAGGTCGGCCGGTGGACCGGCGGCGAGCAGGGCGTCGACCAGCCGGTCGATCATGGCCTGGACGCCGGGCCGCAGCGCCTTGATGCGCTTGGCGCTGAACTCCGGGATCAGCATCCGCCGGTACACCCCGTGCTCCGGCGGGTCCATGTTGAAGAACTCGCCCTCGTGGAGCCGGGGCGGTTCGGGCTCGGGGACGGGCCGCATCTGCGGAAACCCCGGGCGGGTCAGGTCGGTGCTGATCCGCGGATCGGCCAGCACCTGCCGGACCTCCTCGTGCCGGGTCACCACCCACGCCAGCTGCCCGCTGGGCAGCCGCACCCGCGCGAGCGGGCCGTGCGCGCGCAGGCGCGCGTATTCATCCGGCGGCGCGAACGGGCATCGACGGCGCATGGGAAAGTCGTGCACGACGGCCTGGTCTCCGTCGACCGTGGTCATGGTGGGCCCCTTGAGGTCGTCGGTCGTTCAGGGAAAAGCAAGCCTCGGCCGATGCCGACGTCACCGCAGTTTCGGCTCTTTTCGCCGGCGCGGTCAATTGAACCTTCGTGACATGTACGTTGGTCCAATTCGGCGCGGGCGACCCGCGGCCGGCGGAATTCGCGGATTATGATGCCGGAAATGAGCGGCGATCTGCCGGCCCGACGAAAAGGCGCGGGGCCGGAAAACCACCCGGAACCGCGTAGGAGCGAGCCGGAACGCGCAGGAGCAAGCCAGCACCGCGTAGGAGCAGCTGAGCGTGGGTAGCGTCACCTGTCACATGTCGATGTCCCTCGACGGCTTCATCGCGGGGCCGAATCCGACCGCGGAATTCCCGGACGGCGCGGGCGGCAGACGCCTGCACCAGTGGGTGATGTCGTCCAAGACCTGGCGCGACCACCAGGGGCTCGACGGCGGCGAGCGGTCGGTCGACTGCGAGGTGGTCGCGGAGGTCATCGAGGGCCTCGGCGCCTACATCATGGGACGCACCATGTTCGGCGGCGGTGACGGCCCGTGGGACGAGTCGTGGCGCGGCTGGTGGGGCGAGGAGCCGTCGTTCCACGCCCCGGTGTTCGTCCTCACCCACCATCCGCGAGCGCCGCTGGAGATGGCGGGCGGCACCACGTTCACCTTCGTGACCGACGGCGTCGAGTCCGCGCTCGAACAGGCGCGCAAGGCGGCCGGCGAGCGGAATGTCGCGATCGCCGGCGGGGCCGCCGTCGTGCGGCAGTACCTCGCCGCGGGCCTGCTCGACGAGCTGTACCTCCACCTCGTCCCGATCGTGCTGGGCGCCGGCACGCGGCTGCTGGTCGATGTCGGTGACCCGGCGTTCGAGCCGGTCAAGGTGGTGGCCTCCGGCAAGGTCACGCACGTCAAGTACCGCGTCGTCCACTGACGCGGAGCCCGCCCACGGTCCGACGACAGGCAGGAGCGAACGACAGATGAGCGCACTTCCAGACCTCCGCGGCAAGGTCGCCGTGATCACCGGTGGCGCCTCCGGCATCGGCAAGGGCACCGCCCGGCAGCTCATCGCCGAAGGCATGCGGGTGGTCATCGCGGACATCGAGGCCGACGCCCTGGAGAAGACCGCCGACGAGATCGGCGCGGTCGGCGTCCCCACCGACGTCAGCGACCTCGACAGCGTGCGGGCGCTCGCGCGCTCGGTGACCGACCGGTTCGGCGCCGTGCACGTGGTCGTCAACAACGCCGGCATCGGCCCGGTCGCGCGGATCGCCGACCTGGCGATCGAGGACTGGCACTGGATGATCGGCGTCAACCTGTACGGGGTCATCCACGGCGTCCACGTCTTCCTGCCCCTGCTGAAGGCCAACGACGACGGCGGCCACATCGTGAACACCGCGTCGATCTTCGGCCTGTTCGCCAATCCGCCGCTCGGCGCGTACGCCGTCAGCAAGTACGGCGTGGTCGCGCTCACCGAGGCGCTGGCCGCCGAGCTCGAACAGGAGAACTCCAAGGTCGGCGCGACCGTGCTGTGCCCCGCCACGGTGCGGACGAACGTCAGCACGAGCACCCGCAACCGGCCGCGGCGCTACGCGGGCGGCGCGCTCTCCGACTTCGAGCTGTCCGAGGAGGAGTCCCAAACCTACCGCTGGCTGACCCCGGAGGAGGCGGGGGCGGTGGTGGTCGGCGCCATCAGGAACGGTGACCTGTACGCGTTCACCCACGCCGAGTGGTACCCCGCGATCGAGCGACGCCACCAGGCCATCGCCGCCGCGTTCCGGCGGACCGCCGACCGGGAGGCGCGCGGCGCGGAGGCGCCCGGCGGCCGGTGAACGCCGCCGTCCGCGTGGGCGCCGGCGACGGCCCTACGCCTCCCGGGTCACGCTCTGCGTCGTCCGGGCCATGCCCTGCGCGTCCCAGGTCATGCCCTACGCGTCCCAGGTCACGGGCAGCGCGCGCAGCCCGTGGATGAGCATCCCGCTGGTGTAGGAGAGCTCGCCGGCCGGGACGGCCAGCCGCAGCCCGGGGAACTCGCGCAGCAGGCCGGTGTAGGCCACCTCCAGCTCCATGCGGGCGAGCTGGGCGCCCAGGCAGTAGTGCGGGCCGTACCCGAACGCGACGTGGCTGTCGGCGTCGGCACGTTTGAGGTCGAACCGGTCGGATTCGGCGAACGCGGTCGGGTCCAGGTTGGCGCCGGCGCCGCTGGCGAGCACCACGGCGTGTGCGGGAATGGTGACGCCGCCCAGCTCGACCGCGCAGGTCGTCGCGAGGATCAGCCCCTCGTCCCGCTCGATGCTCAGCACCACGTACCGCAGCACCTCCTCCACGGCGGCCGGCACCGACGACAGGTCGGCGCGCAGCGCCGCGACCTGGTCAGGATGATCCAGCATGGCCACCAGGCCCTTGCCGAGCATGTTCGCGGTGGCCTCGTACGCGGCGATCAGCAGGCCGAAGCCGAGGCGGACCACGTCCTCCTGGCCCAGCCGGCCGTGCTGGTCACGCGCGGTGATGAGATCGTGCAGCAGGCTGCCGTCCGGACACCGGTACTTGTCGGCGACCAGCTCGGCGATGTACCCGGTCAGCGCCTCCCTGGCCGCCCTCGCCTGCTCCCTGGGGTAGGCGTCGGTCGAGGTGATGAGCCTCGACCACCCGCGGAACCGTTCGCGGTCCCGCTGGGGCACGCCCAGGATCTCGCAGATCACCGCGACCGGCAGGGGGAAGCACAGCGCGGCGTTGAGATCCGCGGGCGGGCCGGCGTCGCGCAGCCGCGCGAGCAGCTCGCCGGTGATCTGCTCGATACGCGGCCGCAGCTCGCGCATCCGCCGGGCGCTGAACGCCGACTGCACGAGCCGGCGCAGCCGCGTGTGCTCGGGCGGGTCGAGGTCGTGGAGCCCGGGCCGGTCGAAGACCGCCGCCCGATCGGTCCCCGCGCGCAGGCGGCGCGCCTCCGCCCGGCTGAACCGGGGATCGGACAGCACGGTGCGCACCTCCGCCATGCCGGTGACCAGCCAGGCCCTGCCCCCGTTGCTGGTCGCGACCTCCCGCACCGGGGCCTGCCGCCAGTATTCGCGTATCGCCGGCGGCACGGAGTAACCGTCTCCACGGTCCACTTCTGGCGCCGCCTGACCGCCTTCGACCACCGCTTCGCTCCTCTGCCGGGACATTCTTCAGAACCGCGCCGGTACCTGCCCACAGGTTTCCCCACGACGGCGCCGCGCTCAATTGAACCTTCGTACCTGGAAACGCCCCGCATGAACCTAGGTCCAATTTACGGGGGGCGCAGGTC
>DASUCK010000700.1:0-16181 GCA_036276095.1 Nonomuraea sp.
ATCCAGCCATCAAGGTCTACGCTGTGGTCCGCGGCCACCGCACGATTTTTGGTTGTCTTCACAAACTCCGAATGATCACGCGGTGGCCGTCGCTATGTGACCCCAACGCCTCAAGATCGCGAAGTGTCACTGGAGTACTAAGCGATGCCCAGATCTCGTCATCCCCGGTCGTGGCGGTGGACGAGGACAACCTTGCCCATGGTGTTCCTGGTCTCCAACGCCTCGTGGGCGGCGGCCGCCTCGCGGAGCGGGAACGCCTGGACGGCGGGGGTGAGGGTGCCGTCGGCGGCTGCGGCCAGGGCCTTCGCGCGGAGGTCGGCCATGCCGCCGCCGCGGCCGAGGAGGTGGCCGATGCCGTCGTGTACGGTCACGCCCCGCGCCGCGGCCTCCTCCTTGGCCGGGAAGAACCACTCCCCCGACGCCGAGCCGAACACCACGTGCCGGCCATCGGGTCCGAGCAGTTCGTACGCCGACCGCCCCAGCTGCCCGCCGACCCCGTCGAAGACCACGGTGACCTCGCCGAAGGCGTCGCGTACGAGCTTGGCCCACTCGGGCTGGCGGTAGTCCACGGCCAGGTCGGCGCCGAGTTCCCGGACGCGGGCCACCTTGGCGGGCCCGCCGGCGGCGCCGATCACCCGGGCGCCGGCGCGGCGGGCGTACTGGAGGAGGAGGGTCCCGACGCCGCCCGCGGCGGCGGTGGCCAGCAGCACGTCGGAGGAGGTCACGGGCGCGAGTTCGAGAAGGCCGAAGGTGGTGGCGCCGGTGGTGTTCATGGCGACCGCCGTGCCGAAGTCCACGTGGTCGGGGACGGTGAGCAGGGAGGACGCGGGGGCGACGGCGAGGGAGGCGTAGCCGCCGGAGCTGACCTCGGCCGTGACCACACGGCGGCCGACGAGGCCGGCGGGCACGCCTTGGCCGACGGCGTCCACCACGCCCGCCACCTCGCCGCCGAGGATGGCGGGGAGCGTGGGCGCGGGATGTGGGCCCACGCCCTGCCCCCGGCGGAACAGGGTCTCGATGAAGTGCAGGCCGGCCGCGCGCACGGCGAGGCGCGCCGCTCCGGGGCCGGGGACGGGGTCGGGCAGGGTCTCCGGGCGGAGGTTCGCGGCGGGGCCGAAGGCGTGCAGTCTGATCGCTTCCATGCGCCCACCCTGCTACCTCAAGCATGGTTGAGGTCAAGGATGCCGGATGGTGATCCCGCCAGAACGCCCGCACCGCCTCGGCCTGGACGATGTTGCTGTAGCGGGTTTACGCGGACTACGTGGAGTTGCCGCTGCGTGACCACCTCTGGGACGCCCCGCCTGTGCTGCCCTCCGGCATCCCGAGGTTCATGCTGGCCGCGGCCCTGGTGATCGAGGCGCTGCTCTCGCTCGGGCGCGGGCGCGGATGGTCGGCCCGCTGGCTGCCCCAGCTCACCGGCGCCGCCGGCGGCGTGGTGGTGAGCCTCTCGATGGTCGTGCAGACGTCGATCCTCCGCGGAGGAGGCGGGCCGATGGGCCGGTCGGCCACGTCCGTGACCGCGGTGGTGACCAACGTGCTCGTCGGGCTGGCGCTCGGTGCGCTGGCCGGATTCCTCGCCGCCCGCTTCGCGGTCCTGCTGCAGCTCAACGCCCCCGCCACCGACCAGGAAGGCCGCTGAACCGATGCGCCTCAACAGGCTCCTCAGCGTGTACGTCATGAGCGCGGTCGTCCTTCTCACCGCCCCGCCCGCGCAGGCCGAGCCCGAGCCCGAGCAGGCGTACGCGCCGGTCGAGGTCGTCCACACCGAGCAGGTGCAGGCCGGCCCCTACCACCTGACCGTCGGCTTCTCCGTCTGGCCGCTGCGCGCCATGCAGTCGCTGGACTTCAGCTTCGTCCCCGACGGCGGGCTGACCGGCAAGTCCGGCACCCTCAGCATGACCGGCCCCGGCATGAGGCAGGGAACGCGCAGAGCGAGCCCGCTGTCCCGCCACCCACGCAAACGGGACATCTGGGGCCTGGACATCCAGTCCCCGCCCACCGCCGGTCAGTGGACCTTCACCTTCACCGTCAACGGTCCCCAGGGGCAGGGCACGGGCACTCTCGGCAACGTCACCGTCCTGGAGCAGCCCGGCCCGCCGCTGGCGCTGAGCTGGGCCCTCTGCTCCCTACCGGTTCTCGGGCTGATCGCCTTCCTGGTCGTCGCCTGGCGTCGGCACCGCCCTTCCGGCCGCCTCGCGGCGATGGGCGTCTGAGCGCCTGCGTCACACCCTTCGTGCGGTCGCGGCGATCAGGTGGTGGCCTTGCCGCGGGCGATGTAGAGGTTCATGCCGGCGAAGTCGACGGTGACGTTGTAGGGCTTGTACATGCTGTGGGACAGGTGGGCCATCACGTCGAACCCGTACGGGGCGATCGGCTGGCCGGGATTGACCATGCAGTAGGCCCCCTTGGCGACGGCGTCGCCGAGGCGGACCTCCGTCGGGTAGGCGGGGTAGGCGACGACGGGGTGGCTGTGGGCGGCGGTCTCGACCGGGCGGTCGTAGTCGGTGCGGACCCGCAGCCGCTTGGCCGCTTCCTCGGGCAGGTTCGCGACGGTCTCGCCGATTCCGCCAATGGGCACGGCCACCACCCCCGCAGCGGAACCGGCGACGCTGCCCCTGCTGTGCATCATGTGCTCGCGGGCCAGCCACAGCGGTAGGGGCTCCGCGCCCGACCGCCGGGCGGCGACGCGTGCCTTCATGGCCGTTTCGGGGGTCTTGCGGCGCAGGATCAGCGACCGGCCGGCGTAGTCGAAGGTGGTGAGCAGGTGGTAGAAGATCCACGTGCCGATGAGGCCGTCGCTGGAGTCCAGGGACGTGACGGTGTCCGACTCCGACCACTCCACGGGGATGTTGCGCAGCTCGATGCCGCCCAGCTTGACGGAGTCCAGCACCCCGAAGTACTGCGTTTTGGTGCCGCCCAGGTAATCGACCTTCTGGCTGGCGACTGCGGTCAGCCCGGTCTCCCTGGCTACCTTCGCGGACATGCCCAGCCACGGGGCGCCGGTGTAGAACATGAAGCGCTTCGGCGGTCCGCCGTTGAGCGAGACCTCTACCAGCGGGAACGGGTCCATCTGCTGCCATGGCAGCCGCGCGGCGTCGCCGTGGATCTGGTACGGCCGGCCCCGGAGCGCCCCGAACCACTTGGCGTAGACCTCCCTGCCGGCCGCTTGCCAGCGCGGCACGGAGAGGGAGAGTTTGTCCTGCCGGATGTAGCAGTCGCCCAGCATCAGGTTGGCCTGCCGGTCGTTGGGCGCCAGTTTGAGGGCCATCGTGAGGTACGTCTCGGCCTCGGGGAACCGGTTGCTCAGCAGCGCCACGTAGCCGCGCTGGCGGGCCGCGTTCAGGTTGGCGGGGTCCTTCTTCAGGATCTCCTCGTACGCGCGGCCGGCCTGCTCGAACTTCCCGGCCTTGAACAGGGCGTCGGCGTCACCGTCGGCGGCTTGCGCCGTGGCCGCCCTGCCGACCGGCGGCGCGGTCGCGGCGGCACCGGCCAGCACGGCGGCGCCCCGGAGCAGCGAACGCCGGCCAAGTTGTCCGTTATCAGCCACGTCTTCCTCATCTCCTGATCTTTTCGTCGCAACGTCTCAGTCGACGGACGGTCGCAGAAGCCCCGGCCGGTCAGTTCCGTCCTGGGCGATGCCGGAGGCCGGCCAAGGGGCCCTCCCGCACGGCCGGGTCGCCGTCGAGCAACGACCCCCGCGACCCGCCGGAGTTTCACCACCACACGCTGCGGCACTCGCCGTGACGCGCCCGCCGATCAATCCCGTCCTACTGTCGACCGGCTGTGTCCCCGCCCCGTCCGCGCCATGTCATGGCCGTGTCACCGTTACGCCGCCGGTGGCCGCCGTCGACGAACGGTGACACGCGGCGGACGACGCACGCACATTCGGCGTCGATCGTGGTTGGCCATGGACGACCACGATCCCTCCCACTCCCGCCCCGAGATCGCCTGTTCGCCGTGGTGACGCCGGTACCGGCCGTGTTCCTGCCGTCGACGTTCCTGCCGTCGACGACAGCTGCCCGCCCCGCAGCCGACCCTGCGCACGATCCAACGGGCGCGAGAAGCGCGCCCCTGTCTCCCGGAGGTGAAGCGCCTTTGCCGTCTCGTCCTTCTCCCACCGCGTGGGTGCTCGGCGTCGCCGTGTCCGCCGTTCTCGCCGCCGGGGTCTGGCTGGTCTACACCGGCGCGCAGGCCGAGTCGCCGCCGCTGTCGAACTCCAGGCCGGCGCGGATCACCCTGGACCGGCCGACGGACCGCCCGACCGACCGGCCATCGGCCCGGCCCCCGGCTCTGCCGTCGACCCTGCCGTGGCCGTCGACGGGACAGGCGGCGGTCGAGATCGCCGGGCAGGCAGACAGCCTCCGCGTGTACGGCAAGCAGCGGCCCGTGCCGATCGCGAGCGTCACCAAGGTGATGACGGCTCTGGTGATCCTTCGCGACCACCCGCTCGGCAGGACCGCCGCGGGGCCGTCCATCCAGGTCGACCGGCAGGCGGCGATCGAGTCAGGCAACCGGGACGAGTCCACGGTGCCGCTCACCGTGGGACAGAGCTTCACCGAGCGGCAGCTTCTCGAACTGACGCTGATCCCCTCGGGGAACAACGCCGCACGTCTGCTGGCCCGCTGGGACGCCGGCTCGGAGCAGGCCTTCGTCCGCAAGATGAACGCGACGGCCGCCAAACTGGGCATGACGGACACCACGTACACCGGGGCGAGCGGCTATGAGTCCACCACGGTCAGCACGGCAGTGGATCAGCTCAAGCTGGCCAGGCAGGCCATGAAGAACCCGGTGCTGCGGGACATCGTCGCCACCGCCAAGGTCACCGTCCCGGGCATCGAGGGGGAGATCGTCAACTCCAACAAGCTGCTCGGGCTGGCCGGGGTGGTCGGCATGAAGACCGGGACCAGCACGGCGGCGGGCGGAGCGCTGCTGTGGGCCGTCCGTCCCACGTCGGGGAACCGCGACCGGCTGGCCCTCGGGGTGGTCCTGCGCCAGGGCGACCCCGGTGACACGCTCCAGGAGAAGAAGGAGGCCGCGTTCGTCGCGAGCAGGAAGTTGATCGTGACGGTACGGCGCCACCTGAGCCGAAGAGCGCCGTCGTGAACGCCGCCACATCGCGGCCGGCGCACGTTCGAGCCGAGAGATCCGCCCCATGGTATTCCCCGGGTGGCACGGCGATGAGCACATCGCGGCGACCGGGCCGGGGAGGTTTTGAGCGGTGACGAACGGAGAACTAAGCCGGTACGGACCGTATCAGCGGGGCTGGTGTCGGCAACCTGCTCGCTCCGCGTAACAGCCCGGGTGAGGCCCACGGATGCCCGGCTGTGAGCGGTGGACCAACGGGGAGGTCGAGATGCCACTTGTCAGCGTGAAGGTCATCGAGGGCGTGTTCAGCCCGGAGCAGAAGCAGCGGATCGTCCGGGACCTCACCGAGGCGATGGTCAAGATCGAAGGGGAGAACCTGCGTCCGCTCACCTGGGTCGTCGTCGAAGAGGTGAGCAGCGGCTCCTGGGGCATCGGCGGAACCCCCCTGACCACGGCCGACGCCAAGGCGCTGGCCGCCGGCCAGATCACCTGAGCCACGGCTGGAGGTCCTCCGGTGTGGGGCGGGTGGCCCCGTGCCGGCGAGGGTGTCAGTCCTTGTGGAGGCCGAGGAGACGGGCGGCGTTGCTCTTGAGGATCTTGGGGCGGATCTCCGGCTTGATGTCGAGCTTGGCGAAGTCGGACAGCCAGCGGTCGGGCGAGATGACGGGGTAGTCGGAGCCGAACAGCACCTTGTCCTGCAGCAGGCTGTTGGCGTAGCGGACGAGCTGCGGCGGGAAGTATTTCGGCGACCAGCCGGACAGGTCGATGTGGACGTGCGGCTTGTGCGTGGCGACCGCCAGGGCCTCGTCCTGCCAGGGGAAGGACGGGTGGGCGAGGACGACGCGCAGTTCGGGGAAGTCGGCGGCGACGTCGTCGACGAGCATCGGGTTGGAGTGTTTGAGCCGGATGCCGCCGCCGCCCGGAACGCCCGCGCCGATGCCGGTCTGGCCGGTGTGGAACAGGGCGGGGACGCCGAGCTGCTCGATGGCCTCGTAGAGGGGGTAGGCCATGCGGTCGTTGGGTGCGAAGTCCTGCAGGCTCGGGTGGAACTTGAAGCCGCGCACGCCGTGTTCCTCGACCAGCCGGCGGGCGGCGCGGACGCCGGCGCGCCCGCGCCAGGGGTCGATGCTGGCGAAGGGGATGAGGACGTCGGCGTGCTCGGCGCAGGCGGCCGCCACTTCCTCGTTGGCGATGGGCGGGTGGCCGGTGGCGTGTTCGGCGTCCACGGTGAACACGACGGCGGCCATCTTCCGCTCGCGGTAGTAGGCCGCGATCTCGGGGATGGTGGGCTCGCGGGTGCCGTGCACCTTGAAGTAGGCGGCGGAGGCGGCGGACAGCTCGGGGCTCAGGGACGGGTGCCCGTCGGCGGAGATCTCCGCGTGGGTGTGGACGTCGATGGCGGTGAGGTCGTCCAGGTTGAGCTCCGGCATCGTCTGCTCCTTTCGCGAGTCCATCAGAAGTTAGACAGTTGGATGTCGTAGGTCAAGAAAACTGCAACCCTTTGCCATGGTCGCACGCCACCGCGACGCCATGCGCCGCCGACGCCCGCGGGCCAGGACGGCACGAGCTCGCCCCGGCAGCCGATCCCGCCACGATCGCCATGATCATCTACACATGGACGGGCGATCGGCTGAGGACTGTCGCGCGTCACGGTGGCGATCACCGGGTGCGGCGGCGGCCGACCACGTCTGGCGTGGCGGCGAGTCACCCCTGGTCATCCCCCTCTCCGGCGGCGACGACAGGCCCGCGATCCGCCGCTCCTCCGCCCTGCCCGTACACTCGGGCGTCACGAGCCAGGCCGCCAACGCGTGACGGAAGGGTTGGCAGCAAATGCGGCATATCTATTTACGCTCGATGTGGCTTATGTTACACATATGAAAACCTTCGGGCGCGGCCCTCCCGGAGCGGGCCGACGTCGCAGCGGATCGGCAAGGACGGGTCTCAGCACGCTTTCGATCCGGCGCCGAGCCGCCGTGATCGTCCGAAAGGGAGGAACCATGATCTCTCGACTTCGGCCCGCGATGGCGGCGGCCTGTGCCGCCCTGCTGCTGGCCAGCGCGTGCGGCTCGACCGACGCCGGCGGCGGGACGGCCGTGCCCGCCGACGCCTCCCCCGCCCTGCGCACCCTCATCGAGGCCGCGCAGAAGGAGGGCGAACTGGTCTGGTACAGCGTCCCGGCGGAGAACATCGCCAAGACCGTCTCCGACGACTTCGCCAAGAAGTACGGCATCAAGGTCAAGTTGTCGACCATGACGTCGGCCTGCCGTACCAGCCCGGCCAGCAGGTCGCGGGCTTTGGGGTGTTTGAGGTTGAGGGTGACGCTGTGCTTGTTGCGGCCGCGCAGCAGCATCGACACGGACATGTCGTCGCCGGCCTGCCGGGCGAGGGTCAGGCCGGCGGCGCCGACGTAGGGGGCGTTGTCGCGGGCGGCGTCGCCCCCGGTGCGCGGGTTCTCGACCTTGACGACGCGGGCGCCGAGCCCGGCCAGCAGCAGCGTCGCGTACGGCCCGGCGAGCGCCGTCGTCAGGTCGATCACCGTGCGGCCGGCCAGCGGTCCCTCAGCCACGCGGCACCCCGTTCACTGAGCAAGTCACTGAGCAAGTCACTGAGCAAGTCACTGAGCACGTCACAGCGCCGGTCACAACGCGACTCATGATGCAGATCACTGACCGATCGCCTCCGATACCGTCATCTGTGGGAGGGTCAGCTCACGGCGAGGATGGAGCTGGTGCGGTGATGGGCGACCAGCTCGGCCAGGCCGGGCTCGAACTCGGCGACGATCTGCTTGACGCGGATCTCGGCGAGCGGCCCGAGAGTGTCGTAGATCTCGACGAACACGTCTCGTGCCGCCGCCCGCGGCCAGTCGGCGGGCAGCAGCTCGGCCGGCAGGTCGGGGTCGAGGCTGGGAAAGGTGCGCCAGGTGTCCATGATCCCCGATCGGGCCACCAGCGCCTCCGACGCGCCGACGGCGCCGTTGCGCACGCGCGCGAGCAGCGCCCGGTACCGTGCCACGAACTCGTCGTAGGTGCGCCTGAGCTGGTCGAAGTCCCACGCCTGCTGGGGGGCGCGCATGGCGGCGAAGTCGAGGGCGCGGGCGCGGAAGATCGTGGACGTGGGCACCTCCAGCTCGGTGAGCACCGCCGCCGCGCTGTCGGCCTCGGCCCGCGGGGAGACCCACAGCCCGTCGTAGAGCGGGGCGAACCCGAGCCAGCGCAGCCGCGCCCGCAGCGCGTGCCGCAGGTCGCGCTGCTCCTCGGAGACCGAGAACGCGGCCACCACCCACGTGCCGTCCCACGCCCCCTGGTCCAGGCCGAAGGACATGATGCGCTGCCGCCCGTCCGACAGCACGGTCGCGGCCCGGTCGGTCAGCCGGTAGTAGGTGCGCCGCCCCACCTTGGACGACTCCAGCAGGTCGCGCCGGGCCAGCCGGCTCAGCGCGGCCCTGGCCGCCACGGCGGAGACGCCGAACTCCTCGGCCAGCCGCACCAGGGCGGCCGACGGCAGCTGCTCGGCCCGGCTGATCCAGTAGTCTCCGAGCAGCGTGGTGATCAGGTGTTGCGGAGGCGCGCCCACCTGAAAGCGCGGAAGGTCGACGTTTCCTGCCTCAGAGTGCTCGCCGTCAGTCACATCAGGAGTATATGGATAACGGTTACGACTACGCACGTAATCGATTCGTCGAGCATAGGCGGGGGTGCGGGCCGCGGTGTCCGGGGGCGTACTCATGACGCCTGCCGTTCGCGGAGGCCGTACCGGATGCGCCGCGGTCTCATGCCGGCTCCAGCCGCACCGGCACGGACACCGCGCCGATCTCCGGCATGCGGGCGCTCTCGACCGGGCCGTCGACCTCGATCCTGGAGGTGGGCCGCAGCAGTTCCTCCAGCGCGACGCGGATGGACAGCCGGGCCAGCGGCATGCCGGCGCAGGCGTGCCGGCCGCGCCCGAAGGCCAGGTGGGCGGCGATGTTGGGACGGTCCAGGACGAACGTGTCGGGGTCGGGGAAGACCGTCTCGTGGCGGTTGGCGGCGGCGTAGACGAGGGTGACCGGCTCTCCGGGGCGGATGCGGCGACCGTGGAGCTCGATCTCGCGGGAGACGGTCCTGGCGAAGCCGCGGTAGGGGGTGTGCAGGCGCAGGAACTCCTCCAGCGCGGCGGGCAGCAGCCCGGGGCTGGCCCGCAGCCGCGACTGCAGCGCCTGGTCGCCGGACAGGTGCGCGCAGATCGAGCCGAGCAGGATCGGGGGCGCGACCATGCCCACGACCAGGCATTGCCGGAGCGCGCCGACGATGTGCTCCTCCTCCAGCGGGCGGCCGCCTGGGCGTTCGGCGAGGAGCGAGCTGGCCGGGTCCTCCTCGACCGGGCGGGGGGCGGCGCGGCGGTCGGCGACGAGGGTGCGGGCGAGGCCGTACATGCGTTCGCTGGTCTCGTTGACGACGTCGCGGTCCAGCGCCCGCCAGGCCCGCACCCACCTGGCGGCGGTGGCGGCGAGGTGCGGGGCGAGGCCGGGGTCGAGGTTGAGCCATTCGGTGGTGACCCAGGCCGGGAACCGGGCGCCGAACTCCTGGGCGACGTCGCCGCCGCCGTGCCGCAGCATGGGGGCCAGCTCGCGGGCGGCGTGGGCGCGCAGCCGCGGCTCCAGGCGGGCGATCCTGGCCCGCTGCAGGGTGCGGTCCAGCGCCCTGCGGTACGGGGTGTGGGCGGGGGCGTCGTAGTTGAGCGGTGGGCGGCGCAGGCCGCGCGGGTCGCTGGGTACGACGGCGCGCACCGAGGAGATGAAGGTGACCGGGTCGGAGGCGGCGGCGGCCACGTCGGCGTGGCGGGTCAGCGCCCAGAAGCCGCCGTACGCGCCGCTGCGGGCGACCGGGCGGGTGCGGCGCAGGTGCGCGTACATCTGCAGGCTCTCGGCCGCCGACCCGGCCGCGCCGGGATCGAAGTCGGCGTCGGGGTTGGTGTCGGGGTTGGGGTCTGGGTCGGGTTCGGGTTCGGGGTTGGGGTCGGGGGTGAAGGCGCGGTCGAGGTGCTCGCCCGGCGCGGCCGCGCCGGGGCGGGGGCCCGGAGTGGCGGAGGTCATCGGGCCGCCGGGGTGAAGCGCATCGGGACGGAGTTGGTGCCCCACTCGGCCCACCTGGCCATGGCGATCTCGCCGGCCACCTCGAAGGAGGACGTCCTGGCCAGCGCCTCCTCCAGCGTGGTGATCATCATGATGCGGGCCAGCGGCGCGCCGGGGCAGGTGTGGACGCCGGCGCCGAAGGCCAGGTGGCGGGCGAGCTCGGGGCGGTCGAGCCGGAAGGTCTCGCCCTCGGGGAAGACCGTCTCGTCGCGGTTGGCCGAGGTGTAGACGAGCGCGACGGGCTCGCCCGCCCTGATCAGCCGGCCGCCGATCACGACGTCCTCGCGGGAGGTCCTGGCCATCCCGCGGTAGGGGCTGTAGAGGCGGAAGAACTCCTCCACCGCGGCCGGGATCCGGGCCGGCTCGGCCCGCAGCAGGGCCGCCAGGTCGGCGTCCCCGCTCAGGTGCACGAACATGGTGCCGATGAACACGCTCGGCGCCACCATGCCGGTGACCAGCAGCTGCCGGACGCATCCGAGGATCATGTCGGCGGGCAGCGGCTCGCCGTCGTACTCGGCGTCCATGAGCGCGCTGGTGAGGTCGTCGGCCGGGTCCATCGGCCGCTCGCGCCGCTCGTCGATCACCGCTTGGGCGATCTCGTACAGGCGGCGGCTCAGACGTACGACATTGTCCGTGTCGACGATCTGGATGGCCGCCACGTATGCGGCACTGATCTCCTTGATCAGCTCGGCCAGCCGGGTCGGCAGGTTGAAGAACGACGCGAACACGTGGGCGGGGAACTTCTGCGCGTAGTCCACCGAGACGTCGCCCGCGCCGGCGTCGAGGAGCGGCTGCAGCAGGCGTACGGCGTGCTCGCGCACGACCGGCGCGAGCGCGGCCATCTTGTCCCTGGTGAAGAACCGGTTGATGACCCGCCGGTAGGCGGTGTGCTCGGGCGGGTCGAGGTGCAGCGGCGGCCGCCGCCCGGTGAAGGCGAACCTCGGCACGGTGTTCTGCACCGACGTGGTGAACAGGTCGCGCTGCTCCAGCACGCGCTTGACGTCGGCGTGGCGGAACAGCGCCCAGAAGCCGCCGTCGTAGGTCCGGCTGTGGGCGACCGGGCAGCGCGAGCGCATGTCCTGGTACAGGGCGTGGGCGCTGGTGAAGGTCTCGGGCGCGCGAGGGTCGAAGTCGTGGGTGAGGGGGCGGGCTCCCGTGCCCTGGGGCGGTGTGGTCATCGCGGCCTTTCCTCGCGTGCTCCTGCGCGGCCGGGTTCGAGCCCCGGCCGCCGGACACCAAAACCCTAGACACTTCCATTTACGTACGTCAACATAACCTCATATCGATCCGGTCCATGGCAGGCCCGGGACGTCCCCAGCACCCTGGCCGCTTCACCCTGCCGCCCGCACCACCTTGGACCCGGTCAGGTGGTCGAGCACCCGGCGACGGTCCCCCCACACCACGGGCACCCAGTCCAGCCAGGCGATCGGTCCCAGCATCAGGCTGACCCGCCGTACGACGCCGCCGACCGGGTGGAGGCGCAGCCCGTCCTCGGTCACGACACGCAGTCTCAGCAGGCGCTTGCCCGGGGTCGCGCCCGTCCAGGCCTCCACCAGGCCCAGGCCGACGATCGACCAGAGCAGGGCGAGCGGCAGGCCCAGGGTGTAGAGGAGCCCGGCGTAGTCGTAGGCGTCGCAGGTCGCGGGTCCCACGGCCACGCACCCGTCACCGATCGGCACGTACAGGAAGGGCGGGAACGCCACCGCGAAGGCGTCGCCCAGGTCGGCGATCCGGGCGATGCCCTGCACCAGCAGCGCGAGCGCGACCCCGACGAGCGGCAGGTTGTCGATCACGACCGCGGCCAGGCGCGCGTCCATGGGCGCGGGCGGCGCGGCTCGTAAGTCGGCGAAGGTGGCCGCCGCCGCTCTCGGGGCGCCGAGCCTGCCGAGGGCTTGGTCGAGCTCTCCCGCCTCGGCCGCGTCGGACAGGTGCGCGCCGAGCTCCGCCTTCGCCCTGTCCCGGGCGGGGCCTATCAGGTGGCTCCCGACCTGATCGAGGTAATCGTCGATGATCTCTTGCTCGTCGCTCATTCCCGCACCTCACCCAGTGTGTCGAGGAGCTGCCGCATCCCGTCGACCAGGCCGCTCCACTCGGCGCGCAACATGGCGAGGTAGGTGCGACCCTCCGCAGTCATGACGTAGTACTTGCGCGGCCTGGCACGCCCCTCGGCCTCCCAGGTCGCCAGAATGTGGCCGGAATCCTCCAGCCGGTGCAGCAACGGGTACAGCGTGCCCTCCTTGACCTCCAGGACTCCCTCGCCCGTCTCCCGCAGCACTTTCAACAGCTCGTAGCCGTATCGGCGGCGAACGCCGAGGACGGACAGCACGGCCAGCTCGGTCGTGCCGCGGGCGAGCTCGCGACGCAGCCGCGCGATGGTCGCCGATCCCGGCGACGCCTCGGTGTCCTCTGACATGAAACCACCGTACGACCCGATACTTTGCATGGCAAGGTATCGGGTCGTACGAGCCCGCCACGGGTCACGCGCGGAGCGCCTGAAGCTCGTCCGTCGTGCCGCCACGCTCTCGTCCCGATCACGGTGGCAGACCGGATCACGGCCGAGATGCTGCTCCAGCACCCCAGTTTGCGGCGGGGCCTCAGCCCAGGGCGTGGTCGAGGTTGAAGGCGGCGCTGATGAGGGCCAGATGGGTGAAAGCCTGCGGAAAGTTGCCCAGCTGCTCACCGGTGTGGCCGATCTGCTCGGCGTACAGGCCCAGGTGGTTGGCGTAGGTGAGCATCTTCTCGAAGGCCAACCGGGCCTCGTCGAGGCGGCCGGCGCGGGCCAGCGCCTCGACGTACCAGAACGAGCACATCGAGAACGTGCCCTCCGGGCCCTCCACCCCGTCGGGGCTGGCCTCGGGGTCGTAGCGGTAGACCAGCGAGTCGCTGATCAGCTCGCGACCGAGCGCGTCCAGCGTGGACAGCCACCGGGGGTCGGTGGGCGAGACGAACTTGGCCAGCGGCATCATCAGCACGGAGGCGTCCAGCAGGTCCGCCCCGACCTGCTGGACGAACGCGCGCAGCCGGTCCGACCAGCCGTGCCGCATGATGTCGTGGTAGATCGTGTCGCGGGTCTGCCGCCATCGTGGCACGTCGCCGGGCAGGCCCCGCTGGGCGGCCATGCGCATGGCGCGTTCGATGGCGACCCAGCACATGAGGCGGGAGTAGACGAAGTCGGCGCGCCCACCGCGGGTCTCCCAGATGCCCTCGTCCGGCTGGTCCCAGTTGTCGCAGACCCAGTCGACGAGCGTGCACACCTCCTCCCACCGGTCGCTGGAGATGGGGTCGCCCCACTTGTTGTAGAGGTAGATGGAGTCGATGAGCGCGCCGTAGATGTCGAGCTGGAGCTGGCCGACGGCGGCGTTGCCGACGCGCACGGGAGCCGAGCCGCGGTAGCCCTCCAGGTGGGTGAGCTTGTGCTCGGGCAGGTCGGTGCGGCCGTCGATGCCGTACATGATCTGCAAGGGGCCGGTGCGGCCGTCGCCGTCGCGGCCGACGTGCGTCGACAGGAAGCCCATGAACGCCTCCGCCTCCTCGGTGAACCCGAGCCGGAGCAGCGCGTACACGCAGAACGCGGCGTCGCGCACCCACACGTACCGGTAGTCCCAGTTGCGGGCCGCGCCCAGCCGCTCGGGCAGGCTGGTGGTGGGAGCGGCGACGATGCCGCCGGTCGGGGCGTAGGTGAGCAGCTTCAGCGTCAGGGCCGAGCGGTGGACGATCTCCCGCCACCGGCCCCGGTAGCGGGAGGCCGACAGCCATCCGCGCCAGAACCGGGCCGTGGCCGCGAACTCGTCCTCGGCCTCCTCCATCGGGCAGCCGCGCGACGCGATGCCGGGACCGACCCGGTCGAGGGCGAAGACGGCGTGCTCGCCCTGGGCGAGCTCGAACCGGCTCCAAGCGTCCCGTCCGTCGTGGTCGACCGGGACGGTGGCGTGCAGGGCGAGCGACAGGGACCGCGACGCGAACGTGGTGCGGGATCCGTCCTGGTCGACCGTGTGGGGCTGCCGGGCGTAGTCGAAGCGGGGCGCCACCCGCGCCCGGAAGGGAATCTTGCCGCGTACGCAGGTGACACGGCGGATCAGCCGGTGCCGGTCGACCTCGCGGGAGCCGCCCGCGATCGGCATGAAATCCTGGATCTCGCCCACGCCGTCGGCGGAGAAGAACCGGGTGATCAGAATGTTGGTGTCGGGCAGGTAGAACTGCTTAGTCGTGGCCGGAGTGTCGGCGGCCAGCTCGAACGCGCCGCCGCGGTCGGCGTCCAGGATGGCGGCGAACACGCTGGGAGCGTCGAACCGGGGGCAGCAGTACCAGTCGATGGTGCCGTTGGTGCCCACGAGCGCGACGGTCCTCAGGTCGCCGATCAGCCCGTGCTCGCCGATCGGCAGGTATCGGGCCTCGCCGGGGAAGCCAGGCGCGCGGTCTGCCGACATACCTACAAAATATGCCTTCGGACCCGCGGCGGGCTCAGCGGCGCGTCAAGGCGCACCCAGTTCTTCACAGATCCGGCTCTCCACCCGGAACCCCCGTTCGATCACCGCCGTGACGCCCGTCCGGCCCGGCGCGGTCAGCCGGATCAGGAAGGACCGCTGAGGACGGGCCCGACCCACCCGCCGCCCACCCGACCGGCGGGCGGTGAGAGGAAAAGCCGATGGGTAGGAGGTGCTCGAACGGGGAAGGAGAACCGGCCATGAACGTTCCACCCGGAAATATCGGGCGATCCCTGACGCTGGCCGGCGAGCGCCCCCGCCAGTTCGTCGACCTGCCCGACGCCGGGACGTACGTGGTGGACGACCGAGGACGGATCGTCGAAGTCAACCCCGCGGCCGAACGCCTCCTCGGCCGCCCCGCCGAAGAACTGCTCGGCCGCGACGCCCACGACGCCCTGCACCGGGGACCGCACGGCGAGCCGCTGCCGCGCAGCCGATGCGTGCTGAGGCAGACGTACGTGACCGGCGGCACCGCCCACGGCGAGCGCGAATGGTTCCAGCGCGGAGACGGCACCCTGGTGCCGATCCACTGGATGGCCACCCCCTGCCGGATCGACGACGGCGCCTCCGGCTCCCTCGTCCTCTTCCACGAGATCGACGCGCCCCCGGCCGCCGAGCGCGAACCCGTCCACGCCAGCACGACGATGTCCGAACTCGACCGGCTCGCCCTGCTGGCCGAGACGACCACCCGACTCACCTCCAGCCTCGACGCCGACGAGACGCTGCGCCAGCTGACACGCCTGGTCGTACCCCTCCTGGCCGACTGGGTGGTGATCGACCTGCTCACCGAGGAAGGCGGAGTGACCCGGGCGGCCGTGGTCCACTTCGAGAACGGCGAGCTACGCCACCGCAAGGACCTGGAAGGCCCGATGCCGCCGGTGCCCCAAGGCTCCTCGATGCCGCTGTCGCGGGCGCTACGCGGAGTGACCGCGGCCCTGGCCGGCCCGCAGACCTACCAGGGAGCGCCCGACTCCGACATCGCCGTCGTACAGCGCAAACTGTTCCAAGCCACCGGCATGCACTCGGCGTGCATCGCACCGATCCGCAGCGCGCGAGAAGTGGTGGGCGCCCTGACACTGGGCCGCTCCGAGCGGCCCCCGGCGTTCACGGCCTCCGACCTGCTCCTCCTGGAGGACATCTCCCGCCGGGCCGGCATCGCCCTCGACAACGCCCGCCTGTACGAGCGCCAGCGCCGCGTGGCCGAGACCATGCAACGCCACCTGCTGCCGCAACTGCCCCGCGTGCCCGGGCTGGAGCTCGGCGCCTGCTACCTGCCCGCACCACACGCCTCCCACGTCGGCGGCGACTGGTACGACGCCTTCGTCCTGCCCGGCGGCGAGACCGGCCTGGTCATCGGCGACGTCGTCGGCCACGACCTCGACGCCGCCTCCGGCATGGCCCAGGTGTGCAACATGCTGCGCGCCTACGCCGGCGAACTGGAGGAGGCCCCGAGGAAGATCGTGGACCGGCTGGACCAGGCCGTGACCCGCATGGCCGAGACCACC